>JAQUJC010000011.1 GCA_028681135.1 Kiritimatiellia bacterium
GCGAATTTGTTGATTTCGTCTGTGTCGCGTACGCCGATGTAGATCACCCACGCGTTGAAGGCCAGTGACAAGACAAGCAACGCAGCCATTGCAATTATCAGTTTCTTCATGATTTATTCCATCGAACAGTTTTATTGAGCCGACTTTAAGTCGTGTTTATGCCTTTGGGACAATCCTTATTTACTGAAATAAATTGTAGCGGTTGCTGAGTGGGGGTCAAGCCTATAATGGATTGCAAAAGGATGAAGATATGGGGAACTGTAGAATTTAAGGGTTGTGCGCGAGATCGGCTTTATGCGGGCTATACGTACAGGGACAAAGCCGAACTGGAAGGGGTTGACCATGACTGAGCAGATTGTGGTGTTTGAAGATTGGGAACGGGTGATGAAAAAAACGGTGCCGGTCGCACTTCAGGGGCCCTATCGGGAGGCCGTGGTGAAATTCCGTTACTGGCTGAGGGAGAAGGGGGAGTCAATATTCAATATTCAATATTCAATATCCAATGATCAAGTGGGGGCGGACCTGATTCACCCACGGGCGAGCCCGTGGGGGTCTGAGGGAGGGGGGCAATATCCAATATTCAATATCCGATATCCAATGTCCAAGTGGGGGGCGGGCCTGATTCACCCACGGGGCGAGCCCGTGGGGGTCTGAGGGGAGGGAAGTCAATATTCAATATCCAATGACCAAGCGGCTGTTGGGACAACTGCTGGTTCAGCAATGAAGCTGAAGGGGCCCGCCCAGGTGATGCGCGCGCGGATCACGTCGCCGGGTTGGGCATCGGAATCATCCACGAAGACGGGTTTATAATCGGGGGTGCGGCCGTAGCGGCGGCCATTTTTCTCGATCCGTTCAACCAGAATTTCAACCGTCTGGCCGGTGCAGGGGGCATGTTTGCGGGTCAGGCGCTGGCGCAAGGCGACTTCCAGGGCCACCCGGCGGCGTTCTTTTTCTGTTTCGGGGATATCGTCGGGCAGGTGGCGCGCCGACCAGGTGAGGGGGCGCGGGGAGTACTTGGCGATGCGGATCATATCGGGGTCGAGGCGCGCCATCAGGGCGAGGGTCGCCTCGAATTGGGCATCGGTTTCTCCCGGGAAACCGACAATGATATCGGTGGAGAGCCCGGCATCCGGGATGGCCGCGCGGATTTTGTCGATCAGGGTCTCATAATCGGCAACTGAATAGCCCCGGCGCATGGCCTGGAGGATGGCATCGGAGCCGGCCTGGACGGGCACTTCAAAGTAGGGGCAGAGCTTGGGGGTGGTGGCGACGGCGGCAATCAGGTCATCGGTGACCCAGCGCGGGTGACTGGTGAGGAAGCGCACGCGGGCGATGCCCGGGATGGCTGCCACGCGGCGGAGCAGGTCGGGAAGGAGGATTTCGCCGGGGCGGTCGAGGCCGTAGCGGTCGACAATCTGACCCAGCAGAATGACTTCCCGCACCCCGCGGTCCGCCAGGGCGGTGACTTCGGCCAGAATATCGGTGGAAGGGCGCGAGGTTTCGCCGCCACGGCGATAGGGGATGACGCAATAGGTGCAGGCATGGGAGCAGCCCAACACAATGGGGACATGGGCCACTACGGTGCGCCCGGTTTGGGAATCGGGCAGGGGTGGGGGCAGACAGCCCTCGGCGCTGGCATCGGAAAGAATGGCGACGCCCTGCTCGCGCAGGAATTGCTGCAACGGTTCCAGATCGGACGGCGGCAAGAACAGGTCCACATCGGGGAAGCGCTCTCGCAAGGCGGCATGTTCCTGGGGGATACGGCCGACCAGACAGCCCATGAGGGCCACGACGCAATCCGGATTGTGCTGTTTGAGTTCTGCGACATGGCGAAGGCGTCCATAGGCCTTGTCTTCGGCCTGCTGGCGCACCACGCAGGTATTCAGGAGCAACAGCGAGGCCTCCCGGGCTTGGGCCACAGGGCGCAGGCCAGCGGATTCGAGCAAGGCGGCAGCGCGCAAGGCGTCGGCCTCGTTCATCTGGCATCCGATGGTCCAGAGGTGATAGGTGGAAAGGCGCAAGCGGGCAGTCGGGAGACGCGTTCAGCGTTTCTTTTTGGGGGCGGGGGGGGCGGCCTTGGCCTTGGCCGATGATTTGCCCCTGGACGGGGCCGGCCCCTTGGCCTTGGAAGGCTTCGGGGCGGGTGTCTTGACCCGGGGCGCTGGTTTCGCTTTGGGCTTGGCGGTTGTTTTGGGCGGGACCTTTGCCTTGGGCTTGACCTTGGGTTTTGCGGTGGCCTTGGATTTGGGCTTAGGTTTGGAAGCAGCCGCGGGCGATTTTTTGGTCGTCTGTGGTGTCTTGACCTTGGGACGCGGGGGTGGTGGGGGGGGCAAATTGAAGGGAGCTTCGTCGTCGGTCATATCCGGTTCGTCATCGTTGAAGTCCCCCAGGAGCAGCAGGGCTTTTTCTTCCTCGTCGACCTCCTCGTCGTCATCGTCAAAATCCGCCTGAGCCGCGCAATCAAGGCAGAGATGGGAATTGGGGAAACACGCCGAGCAGAATTCGATTCCGCACAAAGTGCATTCCCGCATGAAATCTTCCCCGTGCAAATCACATCCGCTGCCAAATCCGCCGTAGGGGTTGAATTCTTCTTCATCAAAACGCATGGCCGACTCCCGTTTAAGTTAGGTGCTATTGCACTGGCGGGCCTTCCACGAAACCCGCTGGACTATGGGTACTGTTCTCATGGTCTGTGCGATGCGTCAAGGGGGGGGAGCCAAAAATGTGAAAATAATTTTTTGTTTGCGGCGGCCGTGGGCTTCGTAGAGAGTAGGGGGGTGCGTGCGGGGAACGCGAGAGAACAATGAAATCGGCTTTTTGGAAAAAAATGATCGAGCGGCTAGATCGCCTGGATCCGAGCAGTGTCCAGGCGCAATTTATGCGGCTGGCGTCGGAGCGGGGGCGATTGGAGACCATATTTCACGCACTGCGCGAAGGAATCCTGGTATTGGATGCGCAGGGTCGGGTGACCTATGCCAATCGCGCGGCGGGGCGTTTACTGGGCCTGGATGAGGCGACCGCCATCGGGCAGCCGATGAGCCGTTGGATCGAAGAGGTCGATTGGCAAGGGCTATCGCAACTGGCCACGCCCGAATGGGGCCGCATGGCCGCCCGCGAAATTGAAATATTCTATCCCGAGCACCGGTTTCTGGAAATGTATCTCGCCCCGTTGGAGTCGCCGGAAGAAAACGGGCGACCGGGGGTGGTGATGATTGTGCGCGATGTGACACGGGAGCGCGACCAGGCGGCCGAGCTGGTCGAATCCGAGCGGTTGAATGCCATTCTGATGCTGGCGGCAGGCGTGGCGCATGAGATTGGCAATCCGCTCAACTCCCTGGGCATTCACATGCAACTGATGGACCGCGAACTGCGTGCCCTGCCGGAGGATTCCCGCGTGCCGTTGCAGGACTTGCTCACTGTGGCCCGGGGTGAAATAAGCCGCTTGGACCAAATTCTCACGCAGTTTCTCAAGGCGATCCGGCCCAGCCTGCCGAATTTTGAACGCGGGGCACTGCCGGAGATCGTGGCAGAGACGCTCACTACGCTTGCGGCAGAAATCACAGATCGCCAGGTGGTGGTCGAGGTGGAGCCATCCGACGATCTGCCGCAGGCATGGGTTGATCGTTCACAGGTGCGCCAGGCCTTTTTCAATGTGATCCGCAATGCGCTCCAGGCCATGGCCGGCGGCGGGGTGCTGCGCATCTCCTATGCGACCTCGGAGCGGATGGTCGGTGCGATATTCCAGGACACTGGGCCAGGCATGGATCCTGAGCGAATGGGCGATCTCTTCCAGCCATTTGAGACGACGAAGGCCTCGGGACACGGGATGGGCCTGATGATTGTCCAGCGGATTGTGCGCGATCATGGCGGAACCGTCATGGTCGATAGCCTGCCGGACGGGACGCGGATTCAGTTGAATTTCCGGCGCGACGATCAGCGCATCCGTTTGTTGGCCCCGCCCGCGCCCCCCCCCTCTGGCGAGGCCGATTCGTGAGCGCCAAACCGGTCATTCTGGTGGTGGACGACGAAAAGAACACCCGCGAAGGGCTGGCTCGTGCGCTGCGTAGCGATTACACGGTGATGGAAGCCGAGAATGGCCTGCGGGCGCTGGAGTGGCTGGAGACTCATCACGCCGATGTGGTGTTGTCGGATTTGCGCATGCCCGGCATGGATGGCATGACGCTGCTGACGCGGTTGCTATCGCGCGATCCGCGGCCCATCCTGATTTTGCTGACAGCCTATGGCAGCATCGAAACGGCGGTGGAAGCCATGAAGCGCGGGGCCTACGACTTTCTGGCCAAGCCAGTGAATCTGGATCGCCTAGAGCTGCTGCTTGAGCGCGCGCTGGCGGAAGGCCGCCTCGGCGAAGAAAATCGGCGGCTCAAGGCGCAACTCGAAGAAAAATATGGATTTGAGAACATCATTGGCGCGTCGCCGGCCATGCAAGAAGTGTTTGATATCATCCGCCAGGTCGCGCCCACGCGCACGACGGTACTGATTCAGGGTGAAAGTGGCACTGGCAAGGAACTGGTGGCACGCGCACTGCACCAATGCAGTCCGCGTGCACCAGGCCCGTTTATTCCGGTGCATTGTGCCGCCCTGGCGCCGACGCTGCTGGAAAGCGAACTGTTCGGGCATGAAAAAGGTGCCTTTACGGGAGCCACAGAACGCCGCCGCGGGCGCTTTGAATTGGCGGATGGCGGCACCTTATTTTTGGATGAAATCAGCGAAATCGATGCCTCGTTGCAGGTGAAGATTTTACGTGTGCTGGAGGAACGTCAGTTTGAGCGGGTGGGCGGCACCCAGCCGGTGAATGTGGATGTGCGGCTGGTGGCGGCGACCAACCGTGACCTGAAACAGATGGTGGCGGATGGCTCCTTCCGCGAGGACCTGTTCTATCGCCTGTATGTGGTCAATTTGGCGCTGCCGCCCTTGCGGGACCGCGATGGCGATATTGTATTGCTGGCCCAGCACTATCTGCAAGCCCTGGCGGCGGAGCATGGTCGCGCTGTTTCCGGCTTTACCCCCGAGGCCATGGAGGCCTTGTCGGCCCATGCCTGGCCCGGCAACGTGCGTGAGTTGCGCAATGTGATCGAACGCATGGTGGTGCTGAGTAATGGCGGCAAACTGACGGTGCGCGACTTGCCCCAGACCCTGCGCACGCGCTCCGGGCAGCCTGATATGACGTCGCGGGCAGGGCGGCGGCTACGCGATGCGGAACGGCATATGATTGAAGAGGCCTTGGGTCGGCACAAAGGCAACCGCACTCAGGCGGCCGCCGATCTGGGCATCAGCCGCCGTACACTGCACCGCAAACTCAATGAATATGGCCTGCGCGAGACCCGCGAGACCTAGGGAAGGACGGTAAGACCATGGCGCTTCAATTTGAATCCAGTCTGCAGAACTTGGTGTATCAGATGGATGCCGGTTCCGGGCGCAAGGTGATTCAGGCCGTCCTGTTTGGCCTGTTTGCGGTGGCGATGGCCGCGCTGTATACCTTCAGTAATTTCCAGGGCCTGCGGGATGCCCGGGCATTTGAGGAAGCGCAGTTGGCGCGCAACATTGTTCGCACCGGACAGTTGCAGACGCAGTGCGTCCGCCCCCTGTCGATGGGGCATCTGATTGAGCGCGATCCGGCGGGGAATGGCGCGGTGCAGACGCACCCGGATTTACTGCACCCCCCGTTATGGCCCCTGACGCTGGCGGCCGTATGGCGCGTGATTGGCAGTCCGGAGACCGGTGCGCCCACCACGGCGACCGTCCAAGGCTGGGATTATCTACCCGTGGCGCTCAGCCATATGTTTACCATCTTATCCGCGCTATGGATTTGGCTGATTGGGCGGAAGCTATTTGATTTGCGTGTGGCCGGTCTCTCGGCTGGCGCTTTTTTGATCAGCGACATGGTCTGGCGCCACAGCGTCCTGGGGGGCGACATGGGCCTGGCCCTGTTCTGTGTCCTGGGGGCGGTGTATGCGGCGCTCTGGGCCGGCGAGACACCGGTAGGCGTGCCGCCGGATGAGGGCGCGGGCTCCGCCTGGCGCTGGTTGCTGCCGCTGGTGGGCTCGGCCCTGCTGACCGCCGGGGCCTTTTTAACCCGCTATATCACGGGCACCATTGGGCTGGCGTTATTTTTCTATTTGGGCACCTCTCGCCGCCGCCATGCCTGGGCGCACGCCAGCGTGTACGTGGGGTTGGTTGTGCTGCTGGTGATGCCCTGGCTGGTACGCAATATCCTGGCCTGTGGCCATCCGCTTGGCCTGGTATTTCACGCTATGTTGACGGACAGCTATTTATTCCCCGGCGATGTGCTATTTCGGAGCCTGGCGCCCGAGCTGCCCGATTTTGGGGCGGCGCTTTATGCGGTGCAGCTCAAAATGATGGCCAATCTGCGTCAGTTTTCAGTGCAGGGTCTCGGGTGGGCGGATGGCGGGATACTGCTGGCGCTGTTCGGGGCGATGTATCTCCATCGGTTTGTGCGCCCCTCCAGCCGGCGTTTACGCTGGTGCCTGATACCGGCGGCGCTGGTGCTGGTGCTGGTTGCGTCGACCTTTGGCGAAGAAAGCCTGCGCGGATTGGTCGTGTATTGGCCGCTGGCCATTCCGTATGCCTGGGCCTTTTTCCTGGTGTTGCTGGACCGCTTGCAATTTGAAATCCGATTCTTTGCGGCCGCGGCCATCAGTATTGTGATGTTTTTGGCAGGCCTGCCGCTCCTGCTCAACGTGTTGCCGCCGCGCACCGGCCTGCCGTATCCGCCCTATTTTCACCGCTACATTGGCTGGGTGTCCAACATGCTGGAGCCGGGGGATGTGATGGTGACCGACATCCCGTGGGCGACAGCATGGTATGGGGGCAAAACGGCCATTTTGCTGCCGGACCACATCGACGATTTCTATACCATCCACGAGCACCATCAGCCCATTGCCATGGCCTATTTCACGACGGAGACCCGCAACAAACCGTGGGTGCGCGGGCTGTCGGACCCCAGCGCCCCTGAGCATAGCTGGTACCAGATATTCGCGGAAGGCAAGGTGCCGACGAATTTCCCGCTTACGCACGGGCGATTCATTGCGGGGACGGATCAGTTTTTGCTGGCCGACCGTGTTCGCTGGTGAAGGGATTGGTGAGACTGAGCCAACCCGAACAATCCAGGCGAACGTACTTTTGGCGCAAGGACGTCAGTTTGAGGTAGGGGGTCGTTGACCAAGACGCGGTACCAGTGGGCCCAATAGGCCGCCGACGTGCGGTAACCGCTATGGTGCTTACCGATGGCGGTTGTGCAATCCACCAGGTATAGGTTGGGGCAGGCGCGGAGAATTGTGGCCGGTCGGCGCGGACCGGTGCAGCCCAATGCCTTTTGAATGCCGTCGGCCAGGTCGCCGACGGGATAGCTGCGCCGCAGGACTTCGTCGCGCCGGGAATAATAGACGAATCCGCGCTCACACAGGCCGAGCGACGAGTGGAACATCCGGCCCGGTTCAAGGATGGAATGGTCTACTGCGGCGGCGGCGAGCAAAAGATTGTCGAGGCGAGGGCCATTTTTGCGACGCAGGGCGGAGAGCACAACGCGACACCCGAGCGAGTGAGCTTCGACATCCACCGCGAGCGCCACAGCCGTCAAGGCCTGGAGGAAGGGACGCAGGCGCAGACCAGCGCGGTTGGCGGTGGCGCGGGCCGCGGCATAGGCCGGCGCGGTCCAGCCTGGCCACGCGAATCCTATCACCAGGCCATAGCCCTGCGGCCCGATCACACCGGAGGTCGTCATGCGCACCTGCATGTCGGCATAAGCCTCGAGGATGGACGGCAGCGAATTGTTGTAGCCATGGATGATCACGCACACTCGTTGGCCGGTGGCCTGCTGTAGCCCATCGTCCCACGTCGCGGGGTGCCCGTCGTAGGGGTGGGCGGGGTCGGGATAGTTCCGAAACTGCAAGGCCGGCGACAGCCAGCGGGAGGAATCGAAATGCCGCCGACAGCTTGCGAGGAACATGATGGTTTAGTCCACCAAGGGCTCTCGCGCGGTGTGTCGGGCCTCGCGCCAGTCGATTAGCTTGCGCTGGAGGAACTTCGCTTCGGCATACGTGACGTCGACCTCGGTGTCAAAACCCGCGGCAATGGCCCCCCGGCTGCCCAGCACCTCGAAGCGGGACTGTTCAAATTGCTCGGGCGTAAATGTCCAACTGTCGTCATGGGGATGCAGAATTTGGGCAACATCATGCTTCTTAAGAGCCCGTTCAAACCTTCGGAGCTGGTTGCGGCTGGGGACTGCCTTGCGGTGCAAGCGGTCCGAGACCGCCGCTTCATAGACCACTTCCGCTCGGTTTTCGCGCTGGTTCCAGATAATGACATCCAGCTCGCCAAGCGTCCGCCCCGTCTGGTCGTGATAGGTCAAGTTGCTGATCGTTTTGAATTCATTGGTATTCAGCGTCTGATCGAACTGGTTCACAGCCAGTGCTTCCAGAACAAAGCCAGTGCTACCCCATTTGGTGTCGAGCTGATCGCGCAACAGTTCAAAGTACTGCTGGACCAAGGGGCGCCGATTGGCAGCAATATCATCCGGCCAGATGGTAATGACCGCTTCCACAATGGTGGTATCCGTGGGCGAGGGGCGCTCGACGGTGACGTAGCGAATGGTGGAGGCGTCGTCGGGGTCCGGGGCGCGGCGGTGCCAGACGAGCACGCCAACCGCGGCAGCGACGAGCAGCAGGGCGGCCGCCGCCGGTGCCCAGCGCAAAACGGCCGCCGAGCGTGTTGGCGGCGGGCCAGGTCGAGGAGGCTTGCGGAGCCGGGGAGGGCGCGGCGGCGGCGAGGACGGCGGCGGTGTCGTCGGTGCCGGGGATTGGCCCGGCAGCGCAATGCGGATCGTCGTTTTGCGGATGGAACCCGGCAGGATTTTAGCGAGGGCGCCCAGGGCCGCCGCCGCGGAGGAGAAGCGGTCCGCCGGATCGAATGCCAGCGCCTTCATGACCCATTCGCACAGAGCGGGCGGCAGGTCGGGGCGCCATTCTTCCAGCGGCTTGACGGCATGTTCGAGATGGCGGGCGATGAGGTCGGGGATGGTGTCGCCATCAATGGCATTTTGTCCTGCCAGCATGTAGTAGCACAGGCAGCCGAAGGCATAGATATCGGTGCGGGCATCAAGGGGTTGATGGCGGAGCTGCTCCGGGGCAATGTACAGAATGGAGCCGTAAATACTGGTATTGCCCTCGAGGCTCTGCACGGTGGGGCGCGTGACAAACCGCGCCAGCCCAAAATCGAGAATCGTATATTGCCAGGCCCCGCTGGGCAGGCGGGTGCGCATGATATTCTGCGGTTTGAGATCGCGGTGGATCAGTCCCGCCTGATGGGCCGCAATGAGGCCTTCAAGAACTTGCTGCGCCGCCTCGGCAAAGGCATCGACATCAAACCGTTCATCGGCGACCGCCTGATCCAGCGTCTCGCCATCGATGAACTCCGTGATGACATAGGGGCCTTTGTCATCTACACCAAAATCATGAATCGTGAGGATATTGGGATGCTGGATGGAGGCCAAGGTCATGGCCTCGCGCCAGAGGCGTTCGGTGCCCTCCGGGTCATCCAGCATGGGTTCCGGTGCGTTCCAGCGCTTAACCGCGATATAGCGGTTCAGTTGCGAGTCCCACGCCCGGAAGACCGCGCCGACCCCCCCCGATCCGATGGCGTTGTGAACTTCGTAGCGATCCGCAATCACCTCGGATGGCTCCGGGGTTGCGCTATTAGAGGCATCATTTTGTTTCACAAGCCGATCCGTATCAAATTCTCCTCCCGGCGTCGAGTCAGGAAGCCGCCGCACGCGCGGCCGTGCGCGCGGCCGAGCCCGACACCCCCCAGGGCAAGAACCTCATGAGCGTGGGGGTGTTGCGTCGGCCAGAGCGTCGTACAGATCGTACAGGGTTTGGCGATAGACGCTCAAGGAGTAGTGGGTTTCGACAGCGTGTTGGGCGGCCGTTGCGAGTTGGGCGCGGGCTTGCGGTTCTCGAATCAGGGTTGTCATCGCTGCGCCGAAAGCCATTGGTTCCGGGGGCGCCAGGCAAGCGGTATTTGAATCGAGCACCTGGGTGTGGGTAAAGAGATCGGTGGCCAGGATGGCTTTTCCGGCGGCCATGTAAGAGTAAATCTTCATGGGGGTATTGGTGCCGTGAATACGGGGCGAGACCAGAATATCGGCATCGGCCATCAAGGCGCCCATGTCGGGCAGGGGTCGGGGGCCGAGCAGATGGACTGTATCGGAAATACCCAGTTTCTGGGCGAGGGTTTGGTAGCGCGTCACATGATCGGGAATCCCCCCGACGACAACCAGATGCGCTCCGAGATCGGGTGGCACCTGCGCGAAGGCGTTGATCAGCAGGTCGATGCCCTGGTAGGATTCGAGGTTACCGATATAGAGTAGGGTGGGGCCGGTGAGGCCCCGTTCATCACGAAAACCATGGGTGGGGGTGGGGGGGGGGGCGGAATCGAGCAACGGAACATCGCGGAGGATGGCGATGTGGGCCGCGCCATCCGCCCGGGCCTGATCGGCCAGTGAATCGCAGACGGCGGCGACTCCGGCCGCCCCGCGGACCGCCCTACGCTCGCACCAGCGCATGAGGGGCAGCAGGCAGGTGGCGAGGGGCATTTTATCGGCAATTTGCCGGGACATGGACGAATCCATGTCATAGATGTAGGGAATGCCCCGACGCCGCTGAATTCGCATGGCGATGAAAACGGCTTCCTCAACGGCATGGACGAGATCGTAGCGGTTTTCGCGGACCAAGCGCATGGCCATGCGGTACATGGCGGCATCGGCGCGGAGTTTTTTAAGTGAAAAGCCCGGTGGGATATTGCGGCGGGCAGCGGGGGGGGGGATGCGCAGGAGGCGAACTGAGCCGGGACCGGGATAGGTGCGCTCCTGGCCTTCGTGATAGGTCAGGACGTCGATATGGACTCCGCGTTCGGCCAGGGTCTTGATCAGCAGATCGACGGCAATGGGCGTGCCGCGTTCCTGGTAGAATGGGTGGGGGGCCAGTAAAAGAATCTTCATGGCATTATCCCCATTCCGAAACGGTCAAGGCTAGTATTCCACGCGGCCGGCTCCGTTGGGAATGACCCAGTGGACAGTTGGGGCCTCGGCGATTTCAGCTACGACGCGAACGTCACCGCCGTATTCCCGGCCCTGTTTGGTAAAACGGTAATGGCGCCGATTGCCATTGGCGACGCTGGTATGTGCCCCGCCCTCGACAAAATCGCCACTGGCGGTGGTGATGTAAACGGCTTCTACGGGGCGTGCGGTGTATTGGGGTGGCAAGAGCACGACAAGGCGCCGGGAGTGATCGCCCACGGGCTTCCAGAGAAACCCGCCGCCTTCTCCAGTGGAACCAACACCGCCACCATCGCTGCCGCCGGAATCGCATCCGCCCAGGATGAGCACCAGGGCAAGCGCAAATGCCCACCCACCCACTATTGTTTTTGATCTGTTCATGAAGGAGTCCTCTGCCCGGTTAAATGGACCGTCCGCAGGGGGGCAAAGCCTCCGGACGGAGGATATCCATCAGTATTGAGTCCGTGAAGAACCGTTAGGGATGGGCCAGTGGACAGAGCCGCCCGCTTTTAGGACGGCAACCGCATAAAGGCCCGACCCATAGCCTCTGCCTGGCTTCGAAAAACGAAAATGTTCCCGGCCGCCGTTGTGAACGCCGGTGTAGACGCCGGTTTCTATGGCGGCCCGTTTGGCATTAGCAATATATGCGCCCCTGATATGCCCGGTATATTGGGGGGGGAGCAACACAACGAGTTTGCCATTGCTTTCACTCACGGGTTTCCACAAAAACCCGCCGCCTTGCCCTTGGGGGCCAATGCCATCGCCGCCGGACAGGGGGGGGGGCTGCGACGTATCGGATGAGGCTGAATCAGATGCGTCGGTCGAGTCGGCCGTGTCGGGGGTCGCCGGCACTGTCTGCCCTTGCAATTCGGCCAGGGTGATGGCGCCTTCATCTTCAATCTTTGTTTCGCATCCCATTGTTAACCAAGCGGTAACAGCTAGCATAATCAACAGGTGTATGGGGGAAATGCTCCGCATCATATCAGGCTCCAAGGTGAAAGCGAGAATGGGTAGAAAATGACATTGGCAGGAAATCTAGCATCGGTTGGCCGATACGACAAACATGAAATTTCGATTAGGAGGAATACGCCCACCCCCAAGGTGAGGATGAGAACACGCAAGACCGCCGGTTTTATGGTCAGAGATGAATTTGGCTGGCGGCCTGCCACAGGGTGGGGGCATTTTCAACCGCGGTGATTTCCTGTTGAATTTGAGCCTCGTCCCAACTCAATTCCTGCCCCATGGTCTCCGCGCAGATGCGTAGGAGGGCGGGTTCAGGACGGCCGGTCGAGGCGCGGCTGATGCGACGGAACAGCAGATCGCCCAGGGTGAGGGGCATTTCGTCGCGCACGGCAAAGAGAACTTCGGCACGTAACAGGGCGTCGGGACCCTCCAGGGTGTTGGCAAGGGCCAGGATGTCCTGCGCCTCGGTGCCATAGAGCGCCATCAGGTGGTCAAGATCGTTTGGCGCGACAGCGGGGTGCGCCGTGGCCATCTCCTGCTGAAAGGCGGCCAGGTCCGGGATATCGCCACCGGGCAGCAGGTCGTGGCGGGTTGTGGACGGGGTCGCGGCCACACCGATGCGCTTGGCGATGGTGGTGACCACGTGCTCGGCAACCCCCCGGGCGGTGGTATATTTGATGCCGCAGATGGAGAAGAGCCCCTGGATGCCGTCGCGGCGGGCATGGTCAATCAGCCTATAATGCCGCAGCAAGGCAGGTTCCTGATCGGGCCGCGCGGGCTTGCGACAGGGGACAATGCCGGCGTGGACCGCCACAATATCGTCGCGGGTAATGGCGGCACCGGGCAGCGAGCTATTGAGGTCTTCAATATAGGCGTGGATATCATCATCGGTCACCTTGAGATCGTCGGGCGAGCCGGTGTGTTCGCGGTAATAGGTGCCCGCCATGACCGTCCCGCGCCAGGGCATGAAAAAATAGAGGCGGTTTTGGCGGGTCGATTGCAAGGCCAGGGCATCGCTGGTGATCGGCCAATTGCGAAGAAGCAGATTCATGCCCAGGGCAAGATGTGGTGCCGGTTCGGCCAGGGGGCGCTCCAGTCCTTCCAGCATTTGCCCGATCCATGGCCCGGCGGCATTGACGACCATTGCGGCCCGCACGTCGAAGGTGGCGCCGCTGAGACCATCCTCGACCACCGCCCCGGTGATCCGGTTTTGGTCCTGCCGCAGAGCGCACACGCGCGCATGATTGGCGACCACTGCGCCGGCCCGTGCCGCCGCCTTGACCATTCCCAGCACCAGCCGTTCAGTATCGTAGGCCAGCCCGTCATACCAGCGGGCGGCCCCAGTGGTGCGGGTGTCGCGCAGCATAGGCAGGATGCCCAGCATCTCGCGGCGCGAGAGCGTTCCCCCGTTGGGAATATGGCGCAGAGGATCAAGATGACGATTACGGTGGCTACTGAGAATGTCATTGGCCAGCATGCCCAGGGCCATCACCGGGCGGCTTTTCATGGTCAGCCCCCGGGTGGGCATCAGGCAGGAAACCGGGGCCACCAGATGCGGCGCGGTTTGCAGCAGGATGCTGCGCTCGCGGATGGACTCGAAGACGCGCGGCAGATCGGCTTGTTGCAGATAACGCAATCCGCCATGGATAATCTTGAGGCTGTTGGCGGAGGAGCCCGAGCAGAAATCCGCTTGCTCGACCAGGGCGGTTTTGAGTCCGCGCGTCGCGGCTTCGCGGGCCACGGCCGCGCCATAGCTGCCGCCGCCGACGATCAGCAGGTCGAAGGGGGCAGCGGAGAGCGCGGACAGGTTTCGCTGCATGCTAAAACAAATCGGCAAAGGCCATGGTGATGACCTGGGTGCCCGCGTCATTGGGATGCAGGCCGTCGGACAGATACCACGCGGGATTGGCTTCAAATTCCCGCTCCAGATCGACGCAGCGAACGCCCACGGCCTTGGCCAGGGTGCGGATTTCGGCATTGAGTACGAGCGTGGGGCCGCCAAACACCTCGTGGTCGGTGATGGGCATGGGATAGGTGGCGAGCACAGGGACGACATTATGTTCGCGGCAGATGGCCACCATTTGGGACAAGCCATTGATGATGGCCGACGGGTCGCTGCCATGAATCACGTCGTTGACGCCGTACAGGATCAGGAAAAAGCCCGGACGGTAGGTGCGAATCACGGAGGGAGCCCGACTGACGCCATCCTTAACCCGGCTACCGGCGATTCCAGTATTGATGACGCGCTTGCCGATCAGGCCGCCCAGGCGGGAAGGATAGGAATGGCACTGGCAATGATTACCCTGGGTGATGCTGTCGCCAAAGGCGACCACCGTGTTGATGTCGTTGTTGCCGGGGTCTTTGTTCGACAGGCCACTGCTGCCGCCATCATCGCACCCCGTCCAGAAGCCACAAAGGACCATCAGCACCATGACACCGATAACGCGTAAAGATTTTCTTTTCATTCTTTCTCCTGCCGAGGTGAGCGGGACGTATCTGCACGCCCGTGAAATAGGCCGAGGCGTTACGCGCGACCTTGCCAAAGAGCGCGCGCAGAGTCAAGCCCACCAGCCGTGTCAAAATGGATCCATAGCCGTGTAACCGTTGACGACAGCGGGTAGGTAGGATCACCGATTTCTATCAAAGCGGATCGCTACGGGGGGGAGGGGGGGCATGGCGGGCATGACGACGCAGGCGGCTCCATGTCGCGAGGGGCGAGTTGCGCCGACCCGCCAGACTGATCGGCTGGGTGCTGGACGTCAACGCGGCGCGCAGGGGTGCGACCAAGCGGGACGGGTCCGCGAGCGGGGGAATCGACACAACGCAATGGTAGCGGCCGACCCTTGTTTCGTCGCCGGGAATGGGCAACGGATCCGATCCGGCCAACACGGCGCGGCCCTGACGCCGGGCGGCCGCATAGATCCGGGGGGCGGGCCAGCCATAACACCGGAGCGAAGTATCCACCACCACCAACTGGTCCGGAGCGAATTCCGCGAGCAGGTCGCGGACAAGCCTCCCCCGACGAAAAAGCCATTTGCCCGGTGACCAGTCCAAGGCCGGCAGCCCCCCCGCATCCAGAATCGATTGGATGAGGTGGCGCGCCGGGGTGCCATCGGCCAGGGGGGTGTCGTCGAACAGGGAGCACACTTCGATGCGTTCGACGGTTGCCATCTGTCGGCCCGCCAGAATCCACACATCGCGGTGATCGGGCAGATGGCGGATTTTGACGCCGCCATCGGAGTCCCAGGCGACGATGCGCCAGCGATCATCGGGCAGTTGGATTTCATCCTGGGCGAGCGCCTGAAAAAAGGAACAGTCCGCACGTTCGGCCAGGATCAGCACGCGCAAGTCGGTCGGGGCGATGCGGGGCATATGGTCCAGGGCCGCCAGCAAGAGGCGGGAGAGGTCATGCTCCGGGTAGATGTGGGCATGAGCATCTATATGAAGGCGGATTGTTTTCATTCGGGTGTCGCGGCGGGGGGTGGGCAGAGGGCGGCGACCACCTCTGGGGCGAGCGTAAAGATATATTCCCGTCCCCGCAGGGTGGCCCAGCGGGGGCCGTCGGGAGTCGTTTCAGCGCCGACCAGCAGCGTGGCCGCCAATCCGGTTTGGCCGAGCAATCGTATGGTCAAGGCCACCTGGGGCGCGTCAAACCCCATATCGCCGGTGTCCTGGCGGGCAAAAATCGCCTGGGCGCGCAACGGGGCTAACTGCGCGCATAGTGGCTCCACCCAGGGGGCGTTGGGCGCCCACTCGCCCGTCGAGGACCGGCGGGCAAAGGAGAACGATTGGTCGGCGGTGCGGACCTGAATGGCCTCCACGTCGGCGGGGAGAATCGACAGCACCTCCCGCGAGCGGTACAAAAACGGATCAAGCGGCAGATCAATCAGGTGCGGCGGCGAGGCGATGGCCACCAGCGGATCGTCAGCCAAGACCAGGCGGAATTGATTGGTGTTGTGCGGATGCCGGCCCATCTGCACGCTCACCGGGGGATAGCGGGCATCGCGCATATCCATCCAGAGAGAGCGGGTGAGGGGGGGGGGATTGGTGAGGGGGGGGGATTCAAATTCAGTAATACGGATGTCGCCCCAGGACTGCAAGAGGGCGTCCACGGCGGCAGAGTCGGCAGGCGTTTGTACGGGCGCGATCATGCGCCATTGGCCCGCCTCGTCACGGGTGAATTCCAGGCCGACCTCGCCATCGGCAATGCGAAAGTGCTGGATGGACTGAAGCGAAAATCCCGGCAGGCGACGATCGCGTAGGTCGTCGGGACGAATATCCAACGTGGTGCGCAAGTCAGCCGAAACCGCATAAACGGACGGTTCGGCCTGGAGCCGGGCATAGACCAGTGCCGGCGCATTGGGCAGCGGATCGCCCAGGGCCAGCATTTGGGTGCCGTGGTGCGAGGCGCTATTCAGCACCACGGTAATGGCGCTGTTGTTGTCGAGCCCATAGGGCGCAAGGTCACTGACCCCATCTTGCACAAATTGGACAATGTGACCGGCCAGCAGATTTTCAATGAGTGCGGCAATTGCCGTGGAATCCACCCGCGCGGTAACCGGCTGGAACATGTGCCAGGTCCCATCTCCATCGCGTGCGAGTTGGATGAACCCCGTCGAGGACCGGATGTCCAGGCGGTCGATGGCGGCCGCATCTCCGCTGAGCAAGGAACGATCCCGCATGGCGACGACGCTGGTGGGCAAGAGGTCCAGCAGGTCGGCATGCAGCCGGGCAATGGCCGTCTGTTCCGCTTGGCGTACATAGACACCATCGCCTAGCGGGGTGCGGCGTCCGATCAAAATATGATTGGTGGCCCCCCCCTCGACCAGGGCCAGGCGGATGCGCGGCGCATCCAGCCCATAGGGGCCATAGGGGTCTGGAGAATGGCGCGGGGGCAGGATAATATCGCCGCGAGACAGGTCTTGCAAACCGCCGAGTAAGCGGTCGATGGCAACGGCATCGGCACGAGCCTCTACCGGTCGGATCAGCCGCCATTGGTCCTGGCGTCGTTGGCATTCGAGGTCGAGATCGTCGGTCTGGATCAGCAGCCGCTCAACCCGCGGGGCATCGAAACGAAAAGCCCGCCGGGCCTGTTCATAGCGCGAGCGAAGAAGGTCGTCATCCCGTCCCCAAAAGGCCACGGCCAACCCCAGCAGGGTAGCGATAGCAGCCAGAATGATCGTGAGGCGCAGATTCATCTCAATGCCTCCTCCGCCAGGCCACGAGCAGGCCCATCAGGGCTACCAGACTGGGCAGCCCCGCCACGACGGCCGCAAAGAGCATGTGCAGTTGCCGCGCGTTCATGACCACCCGGAAGTCGTCCATGACGACCGGCGAAATGGCCAGCATATCCTCACGTTCGAGCAGCCAATGGACGGCATTCAAAAAGAAATCGACATTGGCGCCCATCAGCCCGCCATTGGAAATAAATGTCGAATCGCCTACTACGACCAGGCGGGTAGGGCGAATTTGCACATGCACGCCGGGAACCGGGCCGCGTTCAATGGCCAACGCCACTGGCACGGGGCCAGCGATATCCACTGCCGGGTCCAACTGGGGCGAGGCGTCGTCGGGATTCAATTCCGCCCACCCGTTGGCGGAACAGGAAATCAAGGGCGACAGAACGGGTTTATCCCCTCCCCGGGAGACCGGGGTGGGCCGCACCGCGCGGGGCAGATAAAGCACGGAGGCCATTCCCTGAAGTGGGCGGGTGATCGGGTGATCGTCATAGACAGTGGTATAGAGTTCGCGTCCAGTGAGAGTGCGGGAGTCGTCCACCACGATGTCATCGCCCAGGAGGACGCCCCAGTTTTGCAGCACCGGTTCAAGTCCGGAGGTGATGCGGGCATCGAGCAGCGCCAGCAGCCGTCCCTTGCGATCGAGATAATCGCGGACCAAGGCCACCTCAAAGGGGGCCAATTCGCGCACGGGGCCAGCCAGGATCATCAGGGCACAATGGGCGGGAACGCTCTTTGCTTCGCCGAGGTTGAGAATATCAACCTCCAGGTTGGCTTCGCGCAGGCGGGCGGCCACGCGTGAATACCCACTGCGGCGGTCGTAATCCAGGGGGGAGCGTTCGCCGTGGCCCTGGACAAAAAAGACCGTGGGACGCAGGGCATGGGCGAGGGCATAAATGGTGCTGCTAAAGAGCGGTTCGCCGCGAAAGGCGCGGGTCGGGGAGCGCGCTGCATCGCCCGGATATCCATATTCAACCAGGTTGTTGGCGGAGACGGACTGGTGTCGGCCACCGAGATCAAAGACGACGGCTTCGCCTTCGGTCAAACGGTAGCGCCGCACCGCCTGTTCGGCTTCAGCGAGTTGGCGGTCGGGATCAATCCACTGGAGGGCGACCTTATCGCTGGCGGCCGCATATTCGCGAAGCAGGGTGGCCGTGCGCGAATAGGCCTCGTGCGTGGGGCGCAGCAGAACCGAAATCTGAAGATCCTCCTGGACAGAATCGAGAATCTGCAGCGTCCGGGAAGAGAGGCGGCCCTGCGGAACACGATTCCAATGCCCGCGATGGTAAAAGCGTGCGGACAGGATATTGACCATCAGAAAGATCAGGCCAGCCAACAGGAGAATACTGAAGCGATTGAGGCGGTTGGCCAGACGATAGAGTCGCCGGGACACCGGGATAGAGCTGGAGGAATGGCTCATGGACGTCATCGCAACCGCCTTGCCTCAAGAAGTCGGGCCGTCGCAAAGAGCAGCAGAACCGTGGTACTCAGATGCCACACCACCGCCCGGGTATCGACCACCCCCGCTCGGAAATCGGTCATGTGGCGGGCCGCGGAGTATAGCGGCACCAGCGGGCGGAACTGGTCGAGATGCGCGGGCAGAGTCCAATTGCCAATCAACAGCAGCACGCCCAGTAGAGCCAGGCACCCCACGGCGGCCGTCATCTGATGCCGGGCCAGCAAGGAGCAGAGCAGACCCAGCGCGAGACATGACATCCCCAGCAGGGCCGTACCGAAATATCCGGTGGCCATCGCGCCCCAGTCCAGCGGGGGCAGGTGAGCCCCGCACCATTTCAGTAGATAGGCATAGGCCGCTGTCGGCAGCCATAGCAGTATATAGACGGTAAAGGCCCCGGCAAACTTGGCCAAAACAATGCTGCTGACGCTGACGGGGGCCGTCATCAGCGTTTCCAGCGTACCGCTTCGGCGTTCTTCCGCAAACGAGCGCATGGTCAGCAAGGGTGCCGCGACCAGCAAAGCCAGCCAATAGCCCGTGGAGCCAAACAAGACATCTGCCAACCCGCCGTCGGCCGTGCCCTGGCTCAGTTGCGACATCAGCAGCCAGAAGGTAGTGCCAGTGATCAGCAGGAAAAAGGCGCCCACCACATAGCCCCGTGCACTCAGGAAAAATCCTTGTACGTCACGATGCCACAGTGTGAGAAATGTCTTCATCAGGGGTGTGTCCGCGGCTTGGGATTCTGAACGCGAGGCGGCAAGGTCGTTAGACGCAAATAGGTATCGGCAAATCCCTTGGCATCGCGCCGCAGGCCACGCAGGGGCCACTGTTCCTGCTGGGCCAGATCACGGAGGACGTCGGACAAATCCTCCTGGCCGGTGCGGATGGATACATCCATCCAGCCATCAGGCAAAGCCTTCAGGTGCAGATCATGGGCACCGGGAAGGGCCTCCAAGGCGGGAGCCAGCCGGTCGGCGGGGACAAACATTTCCACGCGCAAGTGGGCGGCCGAGCGCGCCAGGCGAGCCGGTGTGTCGTTGGCGGCCACCCGGCCGGCATTCAGGATGAGCGCCTGGTGGCCTACTTCTTCGGCCTCGGCCAGCACATGGGTCGAAAACAGCACGGCACCCTGCTGGGCGGATTCTCGCAGGATATCCTGTGTGGTTTGAACCTGAGCGGGGTCCAAGCCGGTCATGGGCTCATCCAGCAACAAAACGTCGGGCTCATGCAAGAGACAGTCGGCAAGGGCGGTGCGCTGGCGGAACCCACGCGACAGCGAGGCCAGAGTCCGGCGCGACACATCGCCCAATCCACAGCGGTCCAGTGTGCTGCGCAAGCGGGCCGCCAGCCGGGTGCCCCGTAGCCCATGAATGCGCCCACGAAACTTCAGGTATTCGTCCACGCGCATGTCGAGATGCAGCGGCGCTGATTCTGGCAGGTAGCCGATGCGGCGGCGGGCTTCCAGTGAATGCGTCGCCAAGTCATGGCCCGCCACCTGTACGCGCCCCGCAGTCGGCGCCAAATAACTTGCCAGAATGCGCAGCGTCGTGGTTTTGCCCGAGCCATTGGGACCCAGCAGCGCCATGATTTCTCCACGGCGCACCTGAAACGAAACGTCACTGAGAGCGTTGCCGCCCGGAAAGCGCCGCGTGATCTGATCAGCTTGAATTAGGATATCTGTTTCGGCCATGGTCGGTATTCCACACCATCATCCTAGCGGTGGCCAGGGGGTGAATCAATCTTTAAGGAAATTCCCGTTGGGCCCGCCGGACGTCGAGTCCTCCATCCGTTTAGGTATGGAGAACGGCCGTAGCGATGGAGAAGTAGATCAAGACGCCAAAGATATCCGCGACCGAGGTAATCAGCGGCACGCTGGCAGTAGCGGGATCAAGGTGAAAGCGGTTCAGGAGCATGGGCAGCAGTATCCCGGTCAGACTGCCCACCACAACGATGGGCACCATGCTCAACGCGACAATGCTGGCGACCTGGAGGGTGCCGAGGAGCCAGCCGAGAATAAAGGCGGCCGCGGCCATGGCCAACCCGATGCTAAGGCTGACGCCGACTTCCTTCAGAAACAGGGGCCACCAGTCTCCTCGCCGAATTTCACCGGTGGCGATGGCCCGCACCACCAGCGTGGCGGTCTGCGCGCCAGCATTGCCACCGCTGTCAATAAGCAGGGGCAAGAGCGCAACCAATACCGCCATTTTAGCAATGGTGGTATCAAAGAGTTTGATGCCCATGCCGGTAAATAGGTTGAATGCGACCAGCCCCAGCAGCCAGCCAATGCGCTTACGAAAGAGCAATCCGAGCGTGGCATTCTTGAGGCTGACATGCAGCGGCTGCACGGTCGCCAGTTTGTGAAAGTCTTCCGTGGCCTCTTCCTCGGCCACATCCAGAATGTCGTCGACGGTGACGATGCCCAGCAGAATGCCGTCGGAATCGACCACCGGAAGCGCGTAGAGGTCGTACTTTTGGAAAAGGTGGATCGCTTCTTCCTGATCCTGAAGCGACTGCAGGAAGACCACATGGCCCTCCAGCAAATCGGCGACGCGGGCCGCCGGATCCGCCAGCAGGAGTCGATGCAGGAGCAGCTCGTGCGTCAGGCGACCGCGTCGGTCAGTGATGTAGATCATCGTCATCGTTTCAGAATCGATGCCGGTTTTGCGCAAATGCTCGAGCGCCTGGGCCACCGACCATTCAGGCCGGGCCTGGACATAACGGTCGGTCATCAGGCGCCCCACGCTGCCGTCAGGATAGCTGAGCAGGGTCAGGGCTCGCTTGCGATCATGCTCGCTCAATAGCCCGAGCAACCTTTGGGTGACGCGCGCGGGCAGTTCCTCGAATAGGGCGGTGCGGTCGTCAGGGGGCAGGCCGGTGAGCACCTGGTGGATTTCCTCCTGGGCCATTTCCTCGAGCAAGCGATTCTGAAACAGGGGTTCCAGCAGTGAAAAGACCTCATCGGCCAGATGCCGCGGCAACAGGCGAAAGAGCAGGACGCGGTCATGATCGGCCAGGGTGGTCAGTAATTCGGCAATTTCGGGGCCGGGCTGATGGATCAAGAAGTCGCGCAGTTCGTTCAAGCGACCCGCTCGAAGGAGTTCCAGGATTTCAGGCAGTAATAGATGGCGTAAGATCATGGCAAGCCTTTGTCATCAGTGGCCGCAAGCCGTGTCGAATTCCGCGCGTTACCCCGTCGGCATGAAACGGTACAGACGGCATCTGGCAAGTCGGTTGGACTGTCGCCAACGTCCTTCCGCAAGGATTTTCGTCCATCCGCAACATCCCGAGAGCCTGAGTGCGCCAACGGGATTCGCGGCGCGAGTCATGGGCTGCCCCCACCTGTGGCGAAGGCGGTTATTCGCTCACAGCCGCCGGGTCATAGGTGGGGTCCAGCGCGGTATTGAGCATCAGGGCCAGCCGGACGCCCGCTTTTTTGAGCTGTTCGTCCACCAGGTGCACATGTGAATCGATGTAATTGTCGCGCGTCAGGTCCATGCCGGGACGCGACCACGTATACGGCACCGGTGTGCCGTCGGTCCAGCGATAGGCTTTTTTGCGCGCAATCCAATAGCTGTCCGTTGCCCACCCCAAAACATCTTCTTTCATCCAGCGGCGAACATCTTGGTCGGTGATTTCCCTTTGCAGCGCTCGCACCACGGCTTTGGTTTTGCGCCCGGCGACCATTTCCTGAACCAGATATTCATCCCATGCAGCGTGCAGACTGGGGGGGTAATCCAGATCGTCTTCGGGACCAAAGGAATAGTGTTCGCCGGAGAAAGAGTTGACCGGCAGCATATTGCCGCCCATGTCGCCGTAGCGGAAAGCGCAGTGCATCGGCTGGTGAAGGTCGCCCACAAAATGCACAAGGAATCGCAGGGCATCCAGTTGCCGTTCCCCCTTCAGTTTTCCACTGCGCAGTTCGTCGCGCCAGCGCGTGACCTGCGTGACAACATCATCGCCGTTTTCGGTGGGTTTAAGCTCAAAGTCATCATCATATTTCATTCCAGTATCAAAGTCGATGTAGTGCCAGCGACCATTATTCGGGTAGAGTTCTTTGTATTCCTTGTTGCCGCGAATGGTGTCGGGCCAGGTCGCGATATCATAGTCGCTCAGGTGGTACGACCCCAGAATATCATCCACGGCAAGTCGGGCCACCGGGGTGAGATAATACAGCGAAATCTCCGCAATGATTTCATGGCCCTCGGGGCCCCAAGCCCACACCGTAAACGGCAGAATAAGCAGCCAGGCGACCACTCCAAAAATAATGCGTTGCAGTTGTTTCATGACGGGTTTCCTTTCAAATACACGTCGACCAACACCCACTGGGTCTTGATCGTTTCATCATTACGTCCCAACCTATTTATATATCGTACCATAAGAGTCGGTTAGAAAGCAAACCTCAACGCCACATTGGGGAGGCGTGGTGGGGGGGTATTGGGGGATCGAGCTGAATTTTTTTGACGGAGATTGGGGCATTGCGCCGCGGCTGATCGCCCCCCCCCCTCAGCAGCCATCACCCTGTAACCCTCATCCCCTGCGCTGAATCCCGTCTTCCCGCTTGTGTTCGGATGGGCAACCGGTATCGTGCCGGAATGAACACGTATGGGCGCTTGGAAGTCGTGCTGGATCGGAAGGCCGCCGGTTCCTTCTGCGAGTGGGTGCGGGAACACTGGAGCCGCGAACCGGTCAGCCTGGAAATGCCGCAGCGCAAACAAGCTGTGGTGGACATCTATTTCGATACGCCGGAAGAGGCCGCCGCCCACCGCCGCTGTCTGCCGCAAAACGTAGACCGGGCGGGGACGCGATCGATGGCCTGCCACGAGAAGGAGTGGACCACCTTTTGGCGGCACCACTTCCACACGCAGGACATTGGCCGTCGGCTGCGCATTGTCCCGGTCTGGGAAAAGACGCCCGACCGCAAACGAATCAATCTGCGCATGGATCCCGGCCTGAGTTTTGGCACCGGCGGACACTTCACGACCCGGTTCTGTCTGGAAGAACTTGAAAGCGCCTGCGAACAACAGCGCCCGCGCTCGCTACTGGATGCGGGTACCGGCAGCGGCATCCTGGCGATCGCGGCCGCCCGCCTGGGCGTGCCGCACATCGACGCCTTTGACTATGACCCGATTTGTATCGATCGAATTCAGCACAATATGGCCATCAATCGCCTAAAAAAGGACCGTATCCGCTATTATGTAGCCGATGTCCTCAACGATGGCTGGTGTCGTCGCTCCGCAGACATTGTGTGCGCCAATATTCTGACGACTGTCCTGATCGAGGCCGCGGATGGGTTGTGGGCCGCCACAAAAAAACGATTGCTCCTGACGGGAATCCGCGAGTGCGAAGGCGATCGCGTGGCGAACGCCTTTCTTGCCCTGGGCGCGCGGGAAATTCGGCGCGATGGCGATGGCGAGTGGTGCGGCATCGTGATGGAACGGGCATCGCCGCGCCCCAAAAGAGGGAAGAGAAGAACACCGACACCCATTCCACAATCACCTGATTCGTAACGCCAACGATATCCACGGTATAATGCGTGTTCCAAGCGCCATGCGAGAGGCCGAGTCTCGGTTATAATTATAACCGAGACTCACCTTTAATATCTTGCTAACCAGGTAGATAGGTGGACATAATTTCCAGACAGTCTCACATATAATTATAACCGAGACGGCTGCACGAACGGGGCAATTATACAGGGTTGCGCGACTATTTCGGGATTCTCCAGTGCAGAGAGCCCCGAGGCGGGCAGCGTATGCAAAATCGACTCAAATTATCCTTAAAATAGGTATTTTGCCCCATTTTGGCCTAAATGGGGCGTTTTCCCTAAAAATATCTGACCTATTTTAAGTTTTCTACCCATAAAACCATCAAAATCGCTCCAAAACAGCTAAAATTCGTCAAAAACGGCCTCCTGCTTCCAAAATGAGCCCCCGTTCGAAAATCAATTCATTGAAGCTCGGTGAGTTACACCAAATACAACCCGTTGCTCGGAAGTCAGGAATGTGGAACATCTGCCCGACTGCTGGGACTTGTCTTCTTCGTCATGGCATTATTTGGCCCATTTTCCTGCCTTTCTGATTTCCAGATGTAGTCTCCAAAGGGTTTTTCCCTTTGCGCCGCGGCGCCTTGGCGTGAGAAGGCTGTTTGGTTTTTCGTTTCCCCAGGCGATGCCGCGCATCGCTTGTCATCGCGCCAACCGCCAAGTGGTGTCGCCTCGCAAGCTCGTTGCCACCGCACTCCAACGGGGGGCCAGTCGTGTGTGAAAAGCTGAAGCGGGAGAATCAGAATGGGGAGGACGGGGGGGGAGCCTGAAAAATCCAGGTTAGTCTTGCAAAAACGGCGCGAGGGGGGGGGCGGGGGTGGCGCGGGCAGGGGCTTCGGGATCGTGGGCGGCCTGTTGGATAATCTGCAGGAAGTAAGGCTCGAGCGGCTGGCGGGGATGGTCGAGGTCGGGGTCGGCGCCCAAGGCGGACCGCGTGGCATCAAGAATCTGGCGCAGCGTGGCCGGGTGGGCGGGGGGGGGAAAGGTTAACGTCGTGCGGTCCTTGAGCGTCAGGAGGTCGTCGAGAGTACCCTGCGCGAGGAGGCGTCCGTTAAACAGAATGGCAACCTGCTGGCAGACATCTTCGACATCCGCGAGCAGATGCGAGGTGAGCAGGACGGTTTTGCCGCGGGCGGCGAGGGCGAGTAACAGGTCCTTGACCTGGCGGGTTCCCTGGGGATCGAGCCCGGCGGTGGGCTCGTCGAGAATCACCAAATCGGGGTCGTTGAGCAGGGCTTGCGCCAGACCGAGACGGCGGGCCATGCCTTTGGAAAATTCACCTACTACCCGGTGGCGGGCCTGCGCGAGCCCGGTCATCTCGAGAAGCTGCTCAATGCGGGTGTGGGCGACATCGGTGGGCAGTCGGAAGAGGCGGGCATAAAAGGATAGGGTTTCTAGCGGAGTGAGGTGGGGATATAGAAATGTTTCTTCAGGGAGATAGCCAATGCGGCTTTTTACGGCGGTGGAGCGTGGCGATTGGCTCAAAACCGTGAGAGTGCCAGCGGTTGGAAACAAGAGCCCTAGGATCATTTTGAGGGTGGTGGATTTGCCCGAGCCATTCGGACCTAGAAGCCCGAAAATGCCGCCGGTGGGCACCTCAAAGCTCAGGGAGCGGACGGCTTCAACGCGCGGGCGGCGCCAGAAGTCGCGGAAGGTCTTGGATAGGTGCTCGGCGTGGATGGCAGTCATGGGCATCAGGAAATCTCCCGGTGATGGAAGGCGGCGGCTCCGAGGGCGAGGGCGGCGGCGGACCAGGCGGCAGCGTAGGCGGTGGCCAGCCAGAAATAACTGCTCGGAATGGTCACGGCGGCATCCAGGGCATCCACCAGCCAGAAGGCCTGGACGTTGGGCAGCAGGGCATAGGCCGTCGCACTGACCAAAGACTGGTCCACCCGCGGGCCGATAAACGAATCGGCCATGAGCCCCAGCATAAAAATGCCGCTGCACAGCAGCAGGACCGGGGCGAGTTTGAGGCGGGTAGCCAAGGCGGCGGCGAGCGCTGTGGCCATCCCAATGCAAAGAAACAGCAGCAGGCCGACGGACAGGATGGTCCAGGAAAAATTATTCGGGAAGGTCAGATGGTCCAGCGGGGTCGGGAGGCAGGCGGCCGTCGCGACGGCCAGCAGCAGCAGCAGCAGCAGCAGAAAAAAGGCGGCGGAAGCAAAGGGGCGGCGGGTGCGGTGATTCCAGGCCCCGGCCAGAATGGGGGCCAGCAGCAGTGCGGCCAGGGCGGGGGCGGCAGCGGTCCAGTCGAGGCGCAGATCGCTGGCGCCCGCGCGTACGGCTAAGAGAGTCGCCGCCAGCGCTGCGATGGAAAATAGGGCCAGGGCCAGCACAATGCCCGTGGCGCGGGCCAGAAAAAAGGCCCCACGGGAAACCGGTTTGGCCAGAATGGTGGCGGCGGTTCCGCGGCGGAGGTCGCGGCTGAAGCCTTCGGCGGCGGCATGGGTCCCCAGCAGGAATCCGCCGACCAGATAGAAAGCCAGGGCGCTGTCGCGGATGATGCGTGCGGAATCACCCAGAGTGTAGTTGAGCAGCAGCGGCAGCAGCAGAATGCCGACGAGACTGGCAAGAGAGACGAGCAGAAAAACCGGACGGCGGATCGCTTCGATCGCGGCGAGCCGCGCAATGGCATAGAATGGAGTGACGCATCTCATGGGTCCACCGGACGGCTCCTACTAAAATAAATCGGCATAGGCGGGGGTGCTGGCGGCCTTGAGATCGGCGAGGATTTCCTCCATCTCTTTAAGTTTCATGCCTTCGCCAGGGTTCTTGACGAAGGGCCAGAAGCGGCCGGGGAAGGTGCTGCCTGGCTTGATGATTAGCAGGGCGGGGGTTTTGGTGACGCGGTAGGTGGCGGCCAGGGCCTGGGCATCCTTTTTGCCAGGGAGGGTGATTTCCATCTGGAGGTAATAGCGCATGGCTTTGCGCCAGGCCATATCGCCGGCAACTTTCTTTTCATACCAGCCGCACAGGCCGCTTTCACCGCTGACAAAGGGATTCTTGAAATAGATGAATAGGCAGGCGCCGGTTTCTTTTTGCAGCGCTAGCAGGTCATCGTGATCACGGGGGTCTTTGGACACTTTGGTCGGGAGACCCTCGAATGTCGGGGAATCGATCAGAGCTTGCAGCGCAGGATCGGCGGTTTGGCCGTAGCGGGATGCCGCGGGCGGGCGGCTATTTGTAGAAGCGGACCGGTCGGTGGGCGGGGTGCCGCCAAACGACCACGACGAGGACTCGGCGGCCGGCTGGGCGGTGCTGTCGCTGGATAAGCTGGCGGGGGGCTCGGCGGGGGCCGGGGCCGGGGCAGCGGGGGCCGCCGCCGGCGACGAGCGGTCAAAGCGCGAGCGGTCAAATTTCTTGCGCTGGAATTGGATGCGTTGCTGGGCCACGCCGGAGAGCGGGAGCACAGTGGCTATCAGGAGAATGGCAACAGGGTTGAAGCGGATCATGGTTGGACTCCTTTCAAGTGTAGAGGATGAGGGTCGCGATGGAAAAATAGATGAGTACGCCCAGGATATCGGCCACGGAGGTGATGAGCGGGACGCTGGCGGTGGCGGGGTCGAGGTCGAAGCGATTCAGGGCCATCGGCAGGACAATGCCGGTCAGGCTGCCAACAACCACGATGGAGACCATGCTGATGGCCACGATGAGGGCGACTTGCACGCTACCCAGAAGCCAGCCGAGCAGGAAGGCCGCGGCGGCCATGACCAGGCCGATGCAAAGGCTGACACCGATTTCGCGCAGGAACAGGCGCCACCAATCGCCGCTCCCGATCTCGCCGGTGGCGATGGCACGCACCACCAGTGTGGCGGCCTGGGCGCCGGCATTGCCGCCGCTGCCCAGGAGCAGAGGCAGCAGGGCGACCAGCGCGGCGAGCTTGGCAATGGTGCCTTCAAACATTTTGATGCCCATGCCCGTGAAGATGTTGACCACGACCAGGCCCAACAGCCAGCCAATCCGTTTGCGAAAAAGCAGGCCGAGGGTGGCATTTTTCAGGCTGACATTCAGCGGCTGCACGGTCGCCAGTTTGTGGAAGTCCTCCGTGGCCTCTTCTTCGGCCACATCCAGAATGTCGTCGATGGTGACAATGCCCATCAGAATGCCGTCGGCATCCACGACAGGTAGCGCGTACAGGTCGTACTTGCGAAAAACTTGTACGGCTTCTTCACGGTCTTGCAAAGAGCGCAGGCAGGCAAAATGGCCATCGAGCAAGTCGCTGATACGTGCCGAGGGATCGGCCAGCAGCAACTTGCGCAGGCGGAGCTCATCGGTGAGACGCTCGTTTTCGTCGATGATGTAGATCATCGCCATCGTTTCCGAGTCAAAGCCGGTTTTGCGTAAATGATCCAGCGCCTGGGAGACGGACCACTCGGGCCGAACCGTGACATAACGGTCGGTCATCAGGCGGCCCACGCTGTCTTCGGGATAACTCAGCAGCGCGAGGGCCTTCTTGCGGTCTTGTTCGCTCAGCAGCCCGAGCAGGCGCTGAGTGACGCGCGCGGGGAGTTCCTCAAAGAGCGCGGTCCGGTCATCGGGGGGCAACGCGGCGAGAACCTGGCGGACTTCTTCCTGGGCCAGCTCCTCGATCAGGCGATTCTGAAACAGGGGTTCCAGCAGCGAAAAGACCTCGTCGGCCAGGTGGCGCGGTAAAACGCGAAAGAGCAGGACCCGGTCTTTATCGGTAATGGCCGTTAACAACTCCGCAATTTCGGGAGCGGGTTGTTGAATGATGAAAGTCCGTAACTCGTTGAGCCGCCCCGTATGAAGAAGCTCGAGAATCTCCGGCAGCAGCAGATGGCGCAAGATCATCGTGGAACTCCACGATGTCTGGTGAAGCTCGACTGGCAAAAAGGGGTGGCGACAAGACCCAAATTCATGGGCAGCATCATGCACATAGCAGGCGGAATACTCAAGCAAGGAAGTCGCGCCTGCTGCTGTGCTCCCATCGCGTAAAGACTGTAGGGGCTGGACAAATCCCTCATGGATGCGGCATAGTGCCACGTTATATGAACGAAACCCTGCCCATGGATATTTCTGCGGAAGTCGTTTCCCTGCGAATGAAAATCTTTCTGCGGTCGCCCTTGCGCCGCCAGTTATTGTCCCGGCTGATGCGGTTGCTGGACAAAACGGGGGGGCAGCGCGTGCTGGAAATGGTGGCCGACGATGCCATCGGAGCAGCCATGCGCCATGCGGGCGGAGGGGGGGGGGCCGCCTGGAGCACCGTGGCTGTTTCGGAGACCCACGCCGAAGTGCTGACGGAAACGGGCCTGGATGGCATCCACCTCGCGGACCTGCCCTTGTTGCCATTTGAAGATGGGACGTTTGATGCGGTCGTGATTAGCGACATGCTTGAATACGTCAAGGATCCAACGGCCCTGATGGCCGATCTTCACCGAATACTGGCGCCCAAAACTAAGTTGATTTTGCATGTGCGCCGTCGACGACGCAGTCTGGTCGGTCTGTTTCGTCGGTTGGCCGGGTTGACGGACCCCACCCGGCCCATGGTGTCTACAGGCTTTACGCCGCCCGAATTGTTTGACGTGCTCAAGGACGGATTTGATGTTCAGGAAACCTCGGGCTATGGGCGGTTCTTTACCGAATTTACCAATTTGCTGGCCGAACTCTTTTCGGGCGTCATTCCGGCGTCGTGTGAACCGGCCGCATTAGTGGAAAAGCGACTGCGCCGCACCGCCGTGGTCTACACGGTGTTTATCCCTCTGTTCTGGCTGGCGCAACTGCTGGATACGGTCTTTTTCTTCCTGCCGGACCATCATGTGGTGTTGCGCGCGCGCCGCCGCATGTTATGGGTGCCCCGGGTGACACCGCACCTGCGCGACGGACGCAACATCGCCGAAGCGACCTTGGGGTATCGAATCGGCACCACCATCACCTAGAGCCGTTTAAGATATTCTGTAGCCGGTATGGGTTCTCAAACAGACCGGCTTGGCAGGGATGCCTCGCCCTAGCGGGGTCGGCATTGAACGCTGTTGGTAGGGCGAACCCTCCGGGTGAGCCGCGGCTGTTAGAGTCGGAACAAGGCTATCCAATTTCTTAAAGTGCTCTAAGGCGAGGGGGGAGCAGCAATCAGGGGATAAGCTCCCGGGCCCTCACCCGGAAAAAACGAGTGGGACTGGCGTTGACTTCCGTGTTGGTCCAGAGGGTTTGGGTGATGGGCCATTGGGAGGTTGGCGGGAAGGGCTGCCAGTTGTGATTATTCAGCCGGTCACAATATTCCACGGTGAACGTCACGCTGGAGTTAGCGTTGCTGCGCCAGATGCCAACCCACTCGATGATCTGGGTCTCCACGTGTTCTAATTCCTGTGTCACCACCTGGTCAAATTCATTGGTATAGATCTGGATACCGCCGGATTCCATGTGGGACGTGATCCGGGAGATGTGGCCTTCCTGGCGAAGCACAAAGGCGCGGGGGGAACCCTCATATAGCCCCGTCCCACAAATTTCATTCTGATTGTTGATTCCGGTGGCATTGGTGAGCACCCAGCCGGAACTCGCCGCGATCAGGTCATTCAGATTTGTCATGATCCCGTCGCGCCAGAGAAAGGCCTGATTGGTTTGGGATGGGCGGGTGGCCATACCAACGACCCAGCCGTGGCCGTTGAGGGCGTTCGCAAACGAATTGTTGGTCGGGCTTCCCAGCGCGCCGAGATCGCGCATCAGGAGGTTGGTGGTTTGGATATTGCTGTAAGTCGGCAAATTCCAGACGCCGTTGGAGGGGGTGACGAGAAAGGCGTGCCGGGGCCAACTGGACGCGTAGTTGGTCGAGGCCCAGCCCACGACTTGACCGGAGGCATTGATGGCCTGGGCTATTCCCCACTGTCCGCCCAGCGTACCGAGCACCTTCATTTCACCCTGGTCGTGAAGACCGTTGCTATTGGCGTCCCACCAGATCATGGGCCACGTTCGATTGGAGTGGGGGATATCCAGCACGGTGTAGCCGGCAATATAGCCGTTGGAGTTGATTCCGAGGCCGCCGGCGGTCTCTTTGTTGTGATAGGGCGTAATCCCAATGAATTGGTTGGACCGCCATAAATAGGGGCCGAAATAGAAATTGGATCCCGGCGGGGGATAGCTCCACCCGGTCACTTCCGTATTATCGTTAATACCTAACGCCTGGCTATGCGGTCCGCCCCAGGTGCCCAGATCGACCAGGGTGTTGGTGATGTAGAGGAAGGCGTGAAAGTTTGTTCCGGACACATCGGCCGTGCCCACGATCTCGCCGTGGTTATTGATGGCCGTGGCCACGCTGGAGGTGCCGCCGGGCAGGAATCCCAGGCCCGTCAGAGTGCCGTTGGCCCACACAAAGGCCTGAGTGTGCCCGGTGCTAATCTGCGACCAGCCGACCACCTGGCCCGCATCGTTGATGCCGGTGGCCGCAACATTGGTGCCGCCCAGCGTGCCAAGATCGATCACTTGATATTCCGTATTCCAGTTGGTGACCACGGGAACGGTGAGGCTCACCTGGGCCGAATCGGAATCCGACACCCCTGTGCCGATTACACTGAAGGCGGTAGCGGTGGCGGTATTCACAAAAGATGCATTGATCTCCGATTCAAAATACAGGTTTGTGGCTTCTCCGGTGGCCAGCGCCCCCAGAACCAAGTCTGGGAATCCGGACAACCCCGCATCGCGGAGCATCACATTGGTCAGCGTTGTGTCCCCAGTATTGGAAACCGCGAAGCAATAGGTAATGGCGGTCCCGCTGTCCCCTGAAACTTGCTCGGACCCGGGAAAGGAGGTCCCGCTGTCATGTCCCAGATAAACGGTTTTCTGCAGTTGCAGGGCTGGGTTGATGACTTCTACAGTGGCGCTATCCTGATCGCTGATCGGGTCTGAATTCGGGTCGCTTCCATCCACAATGGCGAGATTGGTCAGGCTGCCGGTCACCACTGCTTCCACTGACGTGGAGAATATGCCGCCGGCGGCCAGGGTTCCGATTTCGATGGGAGGAATACCGAGCCGGTCATCCGTGAGGGTGAGCGCATTCAAATTGGTGTTTCCGTTGTTTTCCACGACAAAACAGTAGGTGACCGGGGTGCCGTTGGTGGCCTGGAGAAAATCAGCGCCCGGGCAGGATACGCCGCCGTCGTGGCCGCGATAGACGGTTTTCTGGAGTGCCAGACTGGAGATGATTTCCAGCACCTCGGCCGTGTCCTCGTCCGTGACGGGAAGACCGTCGGGGTCTTCGCCCGACACCGTGGCCGTGTTGCGCAAATCACCGCTAATGACCGCCTCGACATAGGAGGTGCTCACCATGCCGGTTGACACGGTGCCCAGCTCGATCGGCGGGATGCCTAACGCCACATCCTGGATCGTGACGTTTGTCAGCACCGTCCCCCCCGTATTGGAGACGCGAAACACATAGGTGACGGCCGCGCCGTTGGTGCCCTGAACGCTTTCGGAGCCGGGGGCCGAAGCGCCGCCATCATGCCCCAGATAGACGGTTTTCTGGAGGTCGATGGCGGGGGGCGCCAGGCAGAGTATTTCCTGGCCGTCGTTCAGGCTGCCGCGTGAATGCGGCCGCGGCGTCACCCATGTGAATGCCGAATAGGCCGTTCCCGTACCGATCAGTTGAAGCGAATAACCCACGGGGGTCGTGCTATATTCCCGCACCCCGATGTCAATGGAGGTCATGCCCAACGCCGGGCCATCGGAAGCCGTGAGAATACCGTTATAGCTGAGGAATTGGATGACGTTGGTTCCTTTGACCAGGGCGATACCATCGCTGGGTCCATTTTGAAGGCCGTTGAGAGGATATTTGAACCACGTCGCTCCAAATCCGCATTGCTCGTCATTCAACGTTCCTGACAACGCGTTGGAATTGTAGGTCTTGCCGTCATTGCCATTATACAGGATCAAGGAGTACTCGCTGAGCACGGAGCCGGCCGTTCCGGCGATCTCCACGCCCTCATTTTCATCGGTTCCGGCGTTGTCATAATGAATCTCGTTGATCCAAATGTCTTCATCGGCATTGGGATTGATGATCTGGAATGAAACCACATTGCTTTCCGCTCCGTCGATATCACTGGCGATGAACGTCATTTCCAGTTGTTGTCCGGCCTGGTCTTCGCTGGGGGTAAAGCGCAGGGTGCCCACCCCTCCGGTGGAGGAAAGGGTGGCGTTTGAAGGGTTGCCTGCAACCGTCAGCGAAATGACATCGCGGTCTGCCGGATCGTAGGCCCTGATCGGCACGTCCAGTTCCATTCCCACAAATGCCGTATAGTCGCTCATGTCCAGCAGCACCGGCGGCTGGTTGGTCAGGAACGACAGACCATGGAGCTGCCGCCCCGGAGAGGCACGCGCACTGTTGGTTGTGGCGAGATAGTGGTTGGTAAACGCACCGATGCCATCGGGGTTCCGTGTATAGGAAATGGCATTGTGTGATGCCGTCACCTGATAGCTCACTTGGTCCACCAGTGTGGTGGGCGAAGCGAAAAGGCTGACCGTTTCCGCATCATTGTTGAGGTTGAGGCCGTTGCCGGTTGAAATCTGGGCGGGCGGGTTGGAGAAATTCATCAGGCTTCCGCCGCCGAAGACCACGATCGAGCCCCCGGGCGGCAGGATGCGCGAGCTGAACACATGGCGCCGGATAGTGGTGTTGGCATCCGTCAGCCAAAGGCCGGCCACGTCGATGGAATTCGTGGAGGTATTGAGCAGCTCGATAAATTCGTCATCGAAGGAGCTGTACGCGCCATCCTGATTGGCATCCACATAGAAGCCGGCAGCATTCGTTGGACTGGGAAGGAGTTCATTGATGACGAGTCCCTCGTATTGGCCAAAAACGAGGGGGCGGATCATGAGCACAGCCGCGGCGGCGCCCCACCATATCCAGTGGAATGTACGCTTCATCATGATTGCTTGTCGTATGGTTGCAAATATTTCACTGCCGATTTTGTCGTTGAATGGGATCGTAAACTCGGTTGAAATCCTTCTGTTTTCACTGTTTTATCCACCGTCGACAGTCTATCGGAATCCGCGGGCAGGTCAATGGACAAGGGCCGCGGAGCTGAATCGATTATAGGTGATTACAGCTTTCGAATTCCAAAGAAGAAGTGGTCGGCCGGCAACGGCGGCGACGTCATGACCGGGGGGGTAGCCGGGAGATTGGTGACCACGACAAAGCCATCGGTCAGATGGGTGGTGGCCAGGACGTCATAGCGGTCCTGGCGGTTGGTGAAGGCATGCCACACAATGCGCCACGCGTTGGTGCCTGGATGCCGGGTTTGAAAATCGACCACCAGCCGGGCATCGGCGGGGTTGGTGGGGTTGGTGCCGAGGTCATGCTCCTGCCAGGTGAGAAACCCGTCGCGATCCTGATCGAGGCTGGCCTCGGCCATCCAGTGGCGGTTGGTCAAGCCAAACTGCGCCAACCACGCCGGCGGCACCAGGCCTTCCGCAAGCCATGGGGCGAATACCGCCTGCACATCAAGGTTGCTGGCGAGCGAGGTCCAGGAGAGCGTCTGCGTGGTGATGATTCCCGGCAATGGAACGAGCGAGGCATTCGTTTGGATATCCGCAATGAATGCGCCGCCATCCGCAGCAAGGTCGACCGCAAATGGCGTGTCGGCTGCCAGCAGGAATTCGCCGGTGGGGGTGGCATGGCCGGGACCATCGGTCATCACGCGCACGCGGCGGGTTGTGTTGAACAGCGCAACCGGAACCACAATGGGCGAGGGCACTTCGGGATCATTGTGATGGACGAGCAGCGCGAGGTGCCCCGAGGCCATCGGCGGCAGGGGGGTGGTGTCGAGATGTATAGGAACGGCAACCCCAAACCCAACACCGATAGTCCAGTTGGTGATCGAGTAATCGAGCCACCCATCGTATTCCGTGCGCGGCGAGACGACCACGTCGTCAATTCGCCAGCCCTCATTGACCACATAGGCATCGGCGCCAAACCGGAAACGGAGCTGTACATTTTGTCCAGTGTAGGCGGAGAGATCGGCACCGACGGGTTCCCAGCCGTCGGTATCCACAAAGCAAGGCGTACCAGGGGCAAAGGGCGAGGCTGGATTGGAGGTAATGAGGCCGGGGTATCCCCCCTCCGGCATAAGCGCGTTCCAGGTGAGGCCGCTATTCGCCGAAATCTCCAGCACCCCGGAGTCCCAGTAGTGAACGCCATCGGGATACTCATCTTGATCGATCTCGAACAGGGCGCGATGCTGGAAGTCGAGCCGCGGCGAGTCCGCCGCCAGTTGAATAGGGGGCGACACCAATCCGGCGTGGGTCGAGTTGCGATAGATGCGCGTGATCTCCTGTCCGCAATACCACGCATGGGTGGGCGAGGCGGATTCCTGGCTGCTGAGGTGCCAGTCGAGATTGCCGTCGGGGCGGGTCCACCCGGGAGCGCCGCTTTCCATGTCGTCCATCAATCCGATCGGCGCGATCTCCAGTTCGACCTCTAGATCCCGGCTGCCGGCGTTCTGGATATTCAACAGGAGATTGGTTTGCGACTGGCCCGGCAGCGAGGCCGTGAGCGATTCCGGCGATAGGGCTATGCGTGCGTAGGCGACCGTAACCGTCCAGGTGGCGGAGGCAGTGGAATAACCGGCATCGTCCACCGCCGAGAGCGAATAGGCGATGACATCGCCGTCGCGCGCGGGCGAGGGGATGGCCGCGGTGAACAGATCGCCGACGGTATTTGACATGGCGACTGAGCGGGCGAGACCGTCATTGCGTTGCCAGTGTAGGGTGGCCGCGGCCACATGATGATTGTCGGTGATCGTTGCGGAGAGTCCCCACGGGGCGGGTAGGGTGGCCGGGGAGGGCAGCGGGTCGTGCTGGATGACGGGCGGCTCGGGGAATGAGGCGGGGTCAAGTGGATCGGTATGATCGGCCGCTTCCAGCTCGTTTTCATGCCCGTCGCCATCGGGATCGCCATAGCGGTCTTGGCCGATGCCGCCAAAATAGCGCTCCTCGAACCAGTCCGGCAGGCCATTGGCATCCACGTCGCGGCTAGTCGGCAAATAGATGGCGGTGGCCGTTCGCGGAACCGACATGGGAATGCCGTAAATCTGGCGGCGCGATGGCCCGCCATTGGTGGGCCAGCGCGCGCCGTCCACCTCCCACCCCGCAAACGTCAGTTGGACGGTGCCCGACTGATGGTGTTCCGGTGCCACGAGGCTGGCCGCCACGGAATGGAGTTGATGCCAGGTGGTGCCCGAAAGGGCGCCGGCTGGCGAGGATTGATGTGTCAGGGCGGCCTGCTCCTGCCACAGCCAGGTAATAATGGAAGGTCCCGTCAGCGTAAATGCGAAAAGGGTGTTCGTACCAGCCGCAGGCACGGACCCCGCGCCCTGCCACCCCGCACAGGCGGTTCGCCAGCCGTTGGTGCCCTCCACCGGGAAGGTGGCCCGGGCCTGAACCTCAACATTGGACGCCAGGGTATGCAAGCCGTAGGCCGGCTCCACACTGAACTGTTGCCCCGGCAATCCGCTGACCGCCAGCGTCAGCGCCGGGGTGATGTCAAATGTATGCCATTCCGCCGGAAATTCGGCCGGGTGGTGCGTGACCAGGTTGGTCGGACCTGCGGAAAGCGCATAATACACGCGTGTTCCCAGCGGCTGCGGTGGGATGGCCGCCGCGAATCGGTGGCCGTTGGTGCTCGTCATGATGTCCGTGGTAATGGCGTTAGTGTCCCCCGTCGTGTTCCAGTGCAGGTACACAGAAGCGGGGTCTACATCGCCCGCCGAGGTGACGTCGGCCACGACCGGATAGGGGGAGTCCGTGACCCAGGTGGTCACGAGCGGAGTGTGTTCAATGGTGGCGGGCATGGCCAGCGCTCCGCGCAGATAGAGCGCATAGGGCTGGGGGCCTTGCGGCACATGGGTGGCCGTGACCGTCAGCCGCCAGATGCCCCGGGCAGGGGCGAGCACATCCACCCCTTCGAGATTATTGAGTACATCCGGTTCGGCCAGGCCGTGGGGATGGTGTACCGCGCCGCCAGGGGCCTCCAACTGTACATCGAGGTTGTTCACCAGATTCACGGCGGCGGCCAGCGCCGACGGATAGTCGCTGTAGGCCATGATCGCGGTCAACGGGGCATTGCGGGTGACCACAAAATCAAAGGTGGCGCTCTCGCCTGTGTGCAGCGCCGTCGGGCCTTCAAGGAAAACCGCGGACAGGCCCCCCGTTGGGAACAGCGTGGCCCCCACATCGATCTGGCCCCAGCCCTCGACGGTGTTGGGACGCGGCGCATCCGGAATTTCCTGAAAGGCGTCAGTGCCGTATTGCCCCGGCGAAAGCGCGCGCGCTCCACCGGCCAGGGCCGCCTTCAGGAGGGCGGCCGAGGGCGCCTCCAGGCCAAGAACATCCGTGGCGTATTGCCGCACCAGCACCGCGGCGCCGGCCGCCAGCGGGGTGGCCATGCTGGTGCCGCCCATGAAGCAGTAGTTGGTATTGTCAGCCAACACCCCCCAGCCGGTATCCGCCGACGCACGCGAGCGGGCAGAAATGATATCGGTGCCCGGCGTCACGATGTCGGGTTTGATGCGTCCGTCGGCGGCTGGACCGTGCGAGGAGTAGGCCGCCATGCCCTGCGGTGCTCCCGCGGGACTGGACGATACATAATCGGAGCGGATGGGGTCGGCACGGTAATCCGCATACCAAAGCTGCCCATAGGTCTTGGACGTTCGCCCGCCGCTGCCCGGCATCCGCCCGCTTTCTGCCGCGCCCACCGCCAGTACATTTTTGGCGGATGCGGGGGCATCCAGCGACAGCGGATCCACTCGCCCATCGCGATTTTCGTCCGTCCCGTCATTCCCCGCCGCAAAGGCAATGAGCATGTCCGGATGATCCCAGATGAACTCATCCGTCGTCATCGAATCGCTGGTATAGTCCCCCTCCACCGCGCTGCCCCAACTGTCGGAGTGAATCCGCGCTCCGAGATCATGGGGGGGGCGGTACAGCTCGTTGAGATCATCCGGGAGCGCCAACGTGTCATCGGCCGTCATGATCGACTGAAAGACCAGCCCCGCCCCGGGGGCCATGCCGTGGTACTGGCCGCCCGAGGCCGCCCCGGTGCCCACCACCGAGCCCGCCACATGCGTCCCGTGGTAATAGGTGTCGCTCCAGTTCGTGAGCCGTCCAATATCCAGCACCTGAATCAGCCGCCCCGCAAAATCCGGATGCAGCGTAGGGGTGTCACCCGAATCCAGGCCGGTATCGGCGATGGCCACCACCTGTCCCGTCCCATCCAGACCGTGGGTGTCGTGCACAATATCCACGTTCAGTCGCCCCTCCCCCCGGGCCACGTCATTGAGCATCCGCGGCGGCTGATGGACTTCGACCCACTGCACTTCGGGCAGACGGGCGAAGTCGGTGGCGGCCCGTGCCGGTAGCGCTGCGCGCACCAGGCCCCACCGCCGTCCTGGGGCCGCCCGGACGTCGGACGCCCCCGCCGCCGTCAGTTCGCGCGCCAGGTCCGTCACGTCGCCCGGCGCAAAGGTCTGCAAGGTGACCGGCACGGTCAACGCGGGGTCTTGGCGGGAGAGGGCCGCCAGCAGCGGCTGGATTTTATGCAGCGGCCGGTACTCATTCATCCCGATCAGGTGCGGCAGGTGCCGGAACCGATCAGGTGCATCCGCAGGGGCCTCGATCAACAGGGCATGATCCGGCAGATAGGCGCGGATAATGCCGTCGGCGTCTTCGATGGCGGTCCGCCAGGCTCCACGGATCGGCGCATCAAAAAGAACCATCCACGGATACCCCCGGGCCGATGGCCGGGCATGGACCGGAAAATCATCCAGGGCAAAACCGGGACGCACCACGCCCGAACGTAACCGTATGGCCGGTCCCGCAGCCGGTGAAGCGGGGGGGGGGGCGTCCAAACGGCGGCGCATGTCGTGAATCGATGCGGCAGCGCCGGTCGCCGCTTCAGCCAGCGTTGGACCCGGTGGGGGGGGAGGGGGAGCGGGGTGCAATGGACGATGCCGTCCGGTCAGCCATATCCCTATCCCAATCGCCACCATCATTCCGAGGGCGATGAGTCCGGCTCGACGACTGGAGGGTAAGCGGATCATGGCGTAGCGTGTTCCATCTGCTTAAGTTACCACGGGTTTTTCATAAAAGCCAAGCGGTGTAATACGCTTTTAGCCTGGACCCGACCGATCCGGCCGATGCCGTGGGTATCCGCGGCTGACAACCGCTTGCTTTCTACCGGTAAACTCCGGCATAGTCGGGTGGCGGGAAGATTATCTCTCCATCAGGAAAAAGCGCCATGAAAACACTGAGTCATTTGTTTGACCAGAACCGCAACTGGGCGGATGGAAGGCGGCAGGCAGATGCGACATTCTTTAAAAAGCTCACCCGCCAGCAGGCCCCGGAATATCTCTGGATCGGCTGCTCAGACAGCCGGGTGCCGGCCAACGAAATCGTGGGGCTGCCTCTCGGCGAGCTGTTCGTACACCGGAATGTCGCCAATTTGGTGATCCAATCCGACATCAATTGTCTCTCAACCATCCAGTACGCGGTCGAAGCCCTCAAGGTGACGCACATCATCGTTTGCGGCCACTACGACTGCGGCGGGATCCAGGCGGCCATGGAAACCTGCTCACACGGACTGGTGGACAACTGGCTTGGCCATGTCCGCGACATTGCGCGCCGCCGCCGGACCGAACTGGATTCGATTCCGGATGAACCCCGGCGTTTGGAACGCCTGTGCGAGATGAATATCGAGGAACAGGTGCTGAACGTGGGCCGCACCACCCCCGTGCAGGCCGCCTGGGCGCGCGGCCAGCCGCTCATGGTCCATGGCTGGGTCTATCATCTGACCAATGGCCTGCTCATGGACTTGAGCATGTCGATCGCCTCCGACGAAGAACTCCGGGCGCTCGAAGATGGCTGAATATGCCTGAAGGCTGAAGTCTGTAGACGGATCGTGTTCGGTCAAAATCGGTCGCTCTGGGGCTAAAATTGCCCCCCCCCCCCCCAGTAAAAACCCGCCCCACACCCACCCGAATCGCCAAAGAGCGCAAACAATTCCCAACCCCGCGCTCTACAGTGCTCAAAGCTCGGAGAACAGCCCTAAATGAAAGTTTTTCCATAACGTGGAAAAATCGTAAAAAAGTTTTCCATACCGTGGAAAAATCGCCAAAAAATCTTCCATACCGTGGAAAACAGCCGAGTGCAGAGTCCAAGTTTCGCTTTTGCGAAACGATGGACGAACGCGACGGTCTATAGCGCTGAGGCTTTGCTCAGCGAGCGAGGACGCGACAGCGTCTGGAGCGGCAAATCAGGCCGTTTTTCTATAGCGTGGAAACATTTCTTCCATAGCGGGCCAACCCCGAGACGCTCTACCGCGTGTTTGGCGCGGCAGACTGGGGCAACCGCGAAATGCTGACCGACGAGATCCTCAAGGACCTCATCGAGGGGCTTTCGGGGGTGGCGCTGGGCAACCAGGCGGTGGGCACCGATATTCTCGGCGATGCCTACGAATACCTGATCGGGAAATTCGCCGACATCACCAAGCGCAAGAAGGCCGGGGAATTCTACACGCCGCGCAGCGTGGTGCGGATGATGGTCGAGATTCTCGATCCCAAGGAAGGCGAGAGCATCTACGACCCCACCTGCGGCACGGGCGGGATGCTGCTGGGCGCGATTGCGCATGTCCGGCAGGCTGGGGGCGATCCGCGCACTTTTTTCGGCAAGATCCACGGCCAGGAAAAGAATTTGACCACCGCGTCCATCGCGCGGATGAATCTCGTGCTGCACGGCATCGAGGATTACCAGATCGTGCGCGAGGATACGCTGCGGAACCCGGCCTTCACGGATTCCAGTACCGGCGGCCTGGCTACCTTCGATTGCGTCATCGCCAATCCGCCCTTTTCGCTGAAGGAATGGGGCCGTGAGATTTGGCAAGCCGATCCGTGGGGTCGGGCCGCATACGGCTTGCCGCCGGACAACTACGGCGACTTCGCCTGGGTCCAGCACATGGTGGCCTCGATGGCGGCGCGCAAGGGGCGCATGGCCGTCGTTTTGTCGCAGGGCGCGCTTTTCCGCAAGGGCGCCGAGGGCAAAATCCGCCAGAAACTTCTGCAGAAGGATCTGGTCGAAGCCGTCATCGGGCTTGCACCCAACATTTTCTATGGCACTGGACTCGCACCGGCCATCGTCGTCTTGCGCCGGACAAAACCCGCGGCTCGCAAGGGCAAAGTGCTGATCGTGGATGCTTCCAGCCTGTTCCGCAAGGGCCGAGCCCAGAATTTCCTCGATCCGGAACACGCCCGGCAAATCAACGAATGGGTGCAATCGTTCCGGGATGTGGAAGACCGCGCCAAGGTGATCGGCTTGGACGACATCAAAGCCGAAGACTGGACGCTGAACATTTCGCGCTATGTTCTTCCTCCCTTGGGCGAGGAGATTCCGCCGCTGCCGGAAGCGGTGACTGCATTCAAGGCCGCGCTGGTGGAAGCCCGCGCCGCCGAAGACAGGCTGCGCGAAGTGTTGACAACGGGAGGATGGTTGGTCTGAAATGCTGTGCAGATACAAATCTGCCATGAAGATGCAATATTGTATTGCAGACACAATATGTCTTTGGCACTATGAGGATTGCAGGAGGCATGACCATGAATAATTTTGGGAGTCTACAGTCCAAGCCAGATCTTGATAGCGAAACCGCCGTTATAGAGGTCAAAGCCACGCTTTCGGCGGTGCGGGGCATGCGTGATGCCCTTATCTCATTGGCTATAAGAGTGTTGGAAGATAATAGACATGGCTATCTGTTGCTTCTCGATCCAGGGCTGAGTAATTCTTTCCTTGAAAAAGAGTTGCGCAAAATAAAATTCGCACTTCGCCCCGATTTGGCTAAGCGACTTTTCCTGGTTGTGGCCAAGCAAGGAAAAATCATGGAGGGGGTTGGCTCTATCCCGTCAGAGGACCGTGAACTGCTTAATCGGGCCATCGCGGCAGAGAAAAAGCACGGCACAAAGCTCGCGAGTCCCAACAAGCAGGATGAAGTGTTTCTGGTCATGCTTCATCAGTGGGTCACTGGCCAAGGCCCCATGACTTCTCGCTGGCTGGAGGAGACGGTGGACTGCAACTATCGAACGGTGGCCAGTGCGATCGAGCGTCTTGGACATGCGGTTCGACGGCAATCGGATCGCAGCGTCGCACTGAAGTATTTTCCCGAGCAGGAATGGGGGAGATTGCTGGCCGTCGCCCAAAGAACCAGATCCACGATGCTGTATGCAGACGCATCCGGCCAGCCGCGATCCCCTGAATCCCTGCTTCGACGATTGCCCGGATTGAACCGCCCGGATGTGGCGGTCGGGGGTGTTCTGGGCGCGAAGCGGTATTTCGATGACTTGGACATCGTCGGAACGCCGCGACTGGATCTCTGCATCCATTGTCCCGGGAAAAGGATTGATCTAGATTTCATCCCAAAGCTTGATCCGGGACTAATGAGAACCCGGGATACCCACCAGCCGGCGCAGCTGGCCCTCCATTTCCTGCGCCGCAAGGAGCCGCTTTTCGATAAAAAATCGCAGGAATTTCCTTGGGCGGACTCCGTGGAATGTCTGCTGGAGTTGTATAGTGCGCGTCTCGATCCACAAGCGAGAAGCTTTCAGGAGTTCCTGTCTACGCGAGGAAGAGAGTTGAGTAGCGATGACTGAAAACGAACTCAAGGCCATTTCTCCCGCGAAGGTCCTCGGGGAGATCGCGGAGGTGGTGCCTGCGGGCTGCCGGGACAAGCTGATCATCATCGGCAGCCTGGCCGTTGGCTATCACTATGCCGATCAAATGAACGGGATGGCCGTACGCACCAAAGATGCCGACTGTCTTCTGTCCCCTCGCGTTGCAGCGGTCGATGCCGGCATCCAGATCGCACAAGACTTGATGAATGCCGGTTGGCAGTTCAAACCGATCGCGCCGCACAACCAACCCGGGACTGAAAGCACGCCCGAAGATAACCTTCCCGCGGTTCGCCTGACCCCGCCGGGTAAATCGGAGTGGTTTATCGAACTCCTCACCGTTCCCGCAGATTCGCATCAGCGCAATCAACGCTGGGTGCGATTGGCTACGAGCCATGGTCATTTTGGCCTATGCAGCTTCGGGTTTCTCTCGCTGAACGACCTGGAGCCCATCCCGACCGATTTGGGGATCCGGATTGCCCGCCCCGAGATGATGGCGTTGGCCAGTCTGCTGGAACACCCCATCATCAAGTCGAACTTGATGTCGACCGGCTTTGCGGGCCGAATGGACATCAAGCGCAGCAACAAGGATCTTGGGCGTGTACTGGCCATCGCCCGCCTCGCCATCGGACGGGATGAGGATGCGCTCTTGAAGTGGCCGGCACTCTGGAAGGATGCCTTGCAGAACCGTTTCCCTGACGAGTGGCGGGAGCTGGCCAGCCGTGCAGGAAATGGCTTGCGGGCCTTATTGGCCAGTGAGCAGGATCTCGAACAGGCGCTTTATACCTGCGCTTATGGCCTTCTGGTATCCCGGCCGCCCACGCTGGAACAGCTTCGCATAGCCGGGCAACGCTTGGTGCAGGATGTCATTCTGCCGCTTGAGGTGGAGGCCGGTCGCGATGAGTGAGCGCCTCACCCAACAGGAACTTGAATCCTACCTCTGGGGGGCGGCGAAGCTGCTGCGGGGGCTGGTGGATGCGGGGGACTACAAGCAGTATATCTTTCCGCTGCTGTTCTTTAAGCGGCTTTCCGATGTATGGGACGGGGACTGCCGGGCTGCGCTGGCCGAGACGCAGGACGAGAGCTATGCGCGCGCGACCGCCGATGACCGGTTCGCGATCCCCGCCGGCGCGCATTGGTCCGATGTGCGGGCCGCTTCCCGCGACGTGGGGCGTGTGCTGGTTACGGCTTTCCGGGCCATTGAAGCCGCCAATCCCGAGCGCCTGTCCGGCGTCTTTGGCAACGCCTCCTGGACGGACAAGGCCCAGATGCCCGGCACGCGGGCTGAAGCGGGTTACGCATATGAACACAAACGTCGCAAGCGGCGCAACAGAACCCAAGCGGGAGCAGCCAGACCAGCCCAACTACGAATCAACCGCAAGCCTGTTAATCCTGTCCCAATTGGCTGATAGTAATTGCCTCCCGCCGAATGGCGATGTGGTCTCCGGATCACGCGAAAGCGCCGGGTCGTTGATGCATAGTTTCTCCCTTTGCGCCCCCCTCCCTTTGCCAAGGCGACGGGGGACAAGACAGAGGAATTGACTTGTGTTGGGGAAGGGGCAGTGGTCCGATGTCCGTATGAAGAATATGGGAACCGTGAGCAGCGGCGCAAACGCGTCTGGGGGAGGGTGCTGGGGGGGCTTTTGGGGTGGAGTCAGGCGTTCGGGGCCTCGATCTATGAAGTGCTGGATGATCGCAGGTGCGGTGGTGGTGATGGGGCTTACGGCGTCGGTCTGGGGGGATGGCCATTTTGACGGATGGGTCTGTGGCGGGTCGGACACCAATGGCGGGATTCTGCTGGCCACAACCAACGGCACGGAGTGGGCACGGCAGGGCGTGGGGCAGCTCCCGATGGTGGACCTGAGTGGTGTGTGCTCGTCTGGCACAGGGAATGTCTGGGTGGTCGGCAGTGTCGAAGGCGCTTATGCCGCCGTCTATTATTCGCCCGACAATGGCGCGAGTTGGTCGCGCCAGGGAAATGCGAGCAGTTTGCCGCCGCAGGACTTGCGAAAAGTCTGCGTGGTGGAAACCAATATCGTCTGGGCGGTGGGGGATACCGGGGCGGTCGTTCGGACGGTGGATGCCGGTGTGACATGGGCCAGCGTCCCGGTGTCGGGCTATTTCAATGCCCTGCAGGGTGTGGCGGCGGTGGATGGTCAAACGGCATGGGTCAGCGGCAGTTCAAACAACCTGGGGCAATGCGGTTTGTTTAAGACGACGGATGGGGGCGTGAATTGGACGCTGCTGACAAATGGCGGGGTGGCCCATACGGAGCACATATTGGGGCTGGCGGCGGTGGATGCAAATCATGTTTGGGCCATCGGCGGCGAAGAGACCTTTCTGTATTCCACGAATGGCGGGGCATACTGGGAGACACGCCATCACGATACGATGAAGGACGGGAACGAAATCTACACGTTTGGCACCAATCAGGTGTACGCGGCCTGCGATGCGGCCGTATTCTGGAGTGTGGACAATGGCGCCACCTGGACCAACCGCAATCTGTGGGAATACACGATGGATATCAGCGCACCTGACGGCACGAATATATGGGCGGTGCGGATGAATTATGACGGGGGCCAGATTTATCATTCACCCGACGGCGGGATCACGTGGACCTCCCAATATGAAAATGCGGACTTTGATCATCTCTTCACCCTGTCAATGAAATGGCGGGAGGATCCGCCCGCCATCCTGTATGTCGATGCGGGCAGCACCACTCCGGTTGTTCCCTACGATTCCTGGGCGACCGCGGCGGTGACGATTCAGGATGCCGTGGATGCCGCAACGGACGGCGACACGGTTCGGGTGACGAACGGAGTGTACGATGCGGGGACGCGCGTGACGCCCGGCTATGCCTGTCTGAACCGGGTCGTCATCACAAACGACATCGCGGTGGAATCCGTCAATGGGCCGGAAGCGACCACGATCGTCGGTGCGCCGGACCCGGTTACCCTGGGCCTGGGTACGAATGCCGTGCGCGGCGTCTTCATGACGGCGGGCCGGTTGAGTGGGTTCACGGTGACCCATGGTTACACACAGGGTTCAGGTAGTACGAACTACAACAGGAGTGGCGGCGGCATCAATCTGTACGGAGGCAGTGGTAGGGTCAGCAATTGCCTGCTGACCAGCAATTCGGCGGTTTTCGGTGGAGGAAGCTATCATGGCGTATTGCACGACTGTCGCCTCTCCGGCAATTCGGCCAGCAGTGGTGGCGGGAGTTTCAGCGGGACTCTGAACCGCTGTATCCTGTCCGGGAATATGGCGGGGAATGGCGGCGGGAGCGAATATGGGCTGCTGAACAACTGCCTGCTCATCGGCAATACGTCACAGTCCTGGGGCGGGGGAAGTTACAATAGCGTCCTGAACAACTGCACCCTCTTCGGTAATTCAGCCATTACCTCGGGTGGCGGGAGCTATTTGGGGGCGCTGAATAACTGCATTGTGTATTCCAATACGGCGGGATCAAACCCAAACTGGCAGGCGTCTGATTTCTCCTATTCCTGTACAACCCCTCTGCCGTCCGGCGATGGCAATATCACCAACGATCCCCAATTCGCAGAGACGGGCAGCTCTGATTTTCACCTTCAACCCACGTCACCGTGCATTGATGCGGGCACCCATCTCGCGGCGATCACTGATGCCCTGGATGGAATGCCCCGTCCGCTCGATGGCACTGACGACGGGAACGCCATCACGGACATGGGCTGCTACGAGCGGCTGAACCGCGCCGCGGATTCCGACGGCGATATCATGCGGGACGGGTTCGAGAGCGATTATGGCCTGGACCCGACCGATCCGGCCGATGCCGTGGGTAATCTCGATGGCGATCCCGCGGATAACCGGAGTGAATACATCGCCGACACCGACCCGACCAATGCCGCATCCTTTTTCCAGTTGAGCGCGGTAAGCAACCAGCCCCCCATGCGGATCTATTTCCTGTCCTCCACGAATCGGCACTACACCCTCGAGGAATGCTCGAATCTCACCGACGATGTCTGGACCCCCGTGCCGGGACAGGGCCCGCGCATGGGCACCGGTGGGCTGGACTGGATGCAGCCGAGCAACGCACTGCGGATGGACGCCTACCGGCTGGGCGTGAGGCTGCCGTGACCAGCGGGGCCTTGACCCGCGGCTTGACCCACGGCTGACAACCGCTTGCTTTCTACCGGTAAACTCCGGCATAGTCGGGTGGCGGGAAGATCATCTCTCCATCAGGAAAAAGCGCCATGAAAACACTGAGTCATTTGTTTGAACAGAACCGCAACTGGGCCGATGGAAGGCGGCAGGCGGATGCGACATTCTTTAAAAAGCTCACCCGCCAGCAGGCCCCGGAATATCTCTGGATCGGCTGCTCAGACAGCCGGGTGCCGGCCAACGAAATCGTGGGGCTGCCTCCCGGCGAGTTGTTCGTACACCGGAATGTCGCCAATTTGGTGATCCAATCCGACATCAATTGTCTCTCAACCATTCAGTACGCGGTCGAAGCCCTCAAGGTGACGCACATCATCGTTTGCGGCCACTACGACTGCGGCGGGATCCAGGCGGCCATGGAAACCTGCTCACACGGACTGGTGGACAACTGGCTCGGCCATGTCCGCGACATTGCGCGCCGCCGCCGGACCGAACTGGATTCGATTCCGGATGAATCCCGGCGTTTGGAACGTCTGTGCGAGATGAATATCGAGGAACAGGTGCTGAACGTGGGCCGCACCACCCCCGTGCAGGCCGCCTGGGCGCGCGGCCAGCCCCTCATGGTCCATGGCTGGGTCTATCATCTGACCAACGGCCTGCTCATGGACTTGAGCATGTCGATCGCCTCCGACGAAGAACTCCGGGCGCTCGAAGATAGCTGAATATGCCTGAAGGCTGAAGTCTGTAGACGGATCGTGTTCGGTCAAAATCGGTCGCTCTGGGGCTAAAATTGCCCCCCCCCCCATCCCTCAACGGTGCCCCAAAAACAGCCCTAAATGAAAGTTTTCCATACCGTGGAAAAATCGTAAAAAAGTTTTCCATAGCGTGGAAAAATCGCCAAAAAATCTTCCATACCGTGGAAAAAAATGGGCTGTATTTTCCATAGCGTGGAAAAATCGTAAAAAAGTTTTCCATAGCGTGGAAAACGTCCGCTCCCCCCGCTTTGCCAACGACCGTCTCGGCTTGCCAAACCAATCGATTTCCATCACTCTTTCGCCAATAACCGATGGCGCTATGCAAATTACTTATAAATATTTACTGCTACCATTGCTACCTTATCCAATTCACGAGAGAATGCCGGACAGGCTGACATCATCGCCACCTGCTGCTACAATGGTGTCCGCTTGAACAGCCATGTCCACATCCTCTAAAAACCGATACTCCCCAATCCCGTCTCCCAAGGCTCCTGCACTTAAAGAGCAGGATATTGAAGAAGCATTCATCGAGAAGCTGCGTAGCCTTAAATATATCTATCGCGATGACATCCGCGACCGTGCCGCCCTCGAAAGCAACTTCCGTCAAAAGTTTGAGACCCTCAATCGCGTCAAGTTGACCGATGGCGAGTTCCAGCGCCTGCTCGACGAGCTAATTACACCTGACGTCTTCACCGCCGCCCGCGTTCTTCGCGAGAAAAACGACTTCACCCGCGACGACGGCACGCCGCTTTCCTATACCCTTGTAAACATCAAGGACTGGTGCAAAAACGACTTCGAGGTGGTTCATCAGCTCCGCATCAACACCGACTACAGCCACCACCGCTACGACGTCATGCTCCTCATCAACGGGGTTCCCGTCGCCCAGGTCGAACTCAAGACCCTTGGCGTCAGCGCGCGCCGCGCCATGGAGCAGATCGTCGAATACAAGAACGACCCCGGCAACGGCTATACCCGCACTCTTCTGTGTTTCATCCAACTCTTCATTGTCAGCAACCGCACCGAGACGTTTTATTTTGCCAACAATAACGCCCGGCATTTCGCCTTCAACGCCGCCGAACAGTTTCTGCCCGTCTATCGCTTCGCCAATCTTGACAACACGCCAGTCCCGTTCCTCGACGACTTTGCCGACCGCTTCCTTCAGAAGTGCACGCTCGGCCGCATGATCAGCCGCTACATGGTCCTCATTCAGAGCGAGCAGAAGCTGCTCATGATGCGCCCCTACCAGATCTATGCCGTCCAGGCCATTGTGGACTGCATCGAGCAGAACTGCGGCAACGGCTATATCTGGCACACCACGGGCAGTGGTAAGACGCTCACCTCCTTCAAGGCCTCCACTCTACTCAAGGACAACCCCGCCATCGACAAGTGTCTTTTCGTTGTGGACCGCAAGGACCTCGACCGTCAGACGCGGGAGGAATTCAACCGCTTCCAGGAAGGCTGTGTCGAGGAGAACACCAACACCGCCACTCTCGTGCGTCGCATGCTCTCCGAGGACATGGCCGACAAAGTCATCGTCACCACCATCCAAAAGCTCGGTCTTGCCCTGGATGAAAACAGCCGGCGCAATCGGCAGCGGGCCAAACAGGGTCGTGAGACCTTTGCCGAGCGCCTCGAACCGCTGCGGGACAAACGCTTCGTCTTCATCTTCGACGAATGCCACCGCTCCCAGTTCGGCGACAACCACCAGGCCATCAAGGAATTCTTTCCCCGCGCCCAGCTCTTTGGCTTCACCGGTACGCCCATCTTCGAGGATAACGCCACCCGTGTTCAGGTAGAGGACAACCAGGCCTCTTATTGCACCACCATCGACACCTTTCAGCGCGAGCTGCACAAATACACCATCACCCATGCCATCGAGGACAAGAACGTCCTGCGCTTCCACGTGGATTATTACCGCCCGGAGGGGGAACAGGCGCTCAAATCGGGCGAGACCCTGAAAAAGGAGAAGATCGTCGCGGCCATCCTCGCCAAGCACGATGCCGCCACCCACAACCGGCGCTTCAACGCGCTTCTCGCCACTGCTTCGATCGACGACGCCATCGAATATCACGCCCTTTTCCAGACCCTTCAGGACGAACGCCAGGCTGCTGACCCTGCTTTCGTCCCGCTAAAGGTCGCCTGCGTCTTCTCGCCGCCCGCCGAAGACAACCGGGACATCAAGCAGCTGCAGGAAGACCTCCCGCAGGAACAGGCCGACAACGAGAAGGAGCCCGACCGGAAAAAGGAAGCCCTCAAGACCATCATCGCGGCCTACAACGCCCGCTACGGCACCAATCATTCCATCGGCGACTTCGACCTCTACTACCAGGATGTCCAGACCCGCATCAAGGACCAGAAGTTTCCCAACGCCGATCTGCCCCGCAAGGGCGCCGAGAAAATTGACGTCACCATCGTCGTGGACATGCTCCTGACCGGTTTCGACTCAAAATATCTCAACACCCTCTACGTGGCCAAGACCCTCAAACACCACGGCCTCATCCAAGCGTTTTCCCGCACCAACCGCGTGCTCAACGCCACCAAACCCCACGGACAGATCCTCGACTTCCGCCAGCAGCAGACGGCCGTGGATGCCGCCGTCGTTCTATTCTCCGGCGTGGACAACGGCACCCAGGCCCGCGAAATCTGGCTCGTGGAGTCCGCACCCAAGGTCGTCGAGAAACTCAAGGCCGCCCTCGGCAAACTCGGCGATTTCATGCAATCGCAGGGGCTCGAAGCGAAGCCCGAGGCCGTCCCCGCCCTGCGCGGGGACGAGGCCCGCGCCGCCTTCATCGAGCGCTTCCGCGAAGTCCAGCGCCTCAAGACCCAGCTTGACCAATACACCGATCTGCCGCCCGACGCCGAAGCCGCCATCGAGCAGCTTCTGCCCAAGGACCAGCTCAACGCCTTCCGCGGTGTCTATCTCGAAACTGCCCAGCGCCTCCGTGCCGAACAGGATAAGACCGGCGCCGCGCCCGATCCCGCCGTGGATCAGCTCGATTTCGAGTTCGTCCTCTTTGCCTCCGCCGACATCGACTACGACTACATCATGGCCCTGCTGGCCCGGTTCTCCAGCGAGCCCCCGGGCAAGATGAAGATGAGCCGCGAAGAGCTCATCGGCCTCATTCAGGCCGACGCCAAGTTCATGGACGAGCGCGACATCATCACCGATTACGTCCGCACCCTCCAACCCGGCCAGGGTCTCGATCAGAATTCAATCGAAGCCGGATATCGGCGTTTCAGAGAAGCGCGCCACGCCGCCGAACTTGCCGCCGTGGCGGGGAAGCACGGGCTGGCCCCCGAGCGGCTCCAACCCTTCGTGGATGCCATTCTCCAACGCATGGTCTTCGACGGCGAACAGCTCACCGAACTCTTTGAACCCCTCGGGCTCGGCTGGCGGGATCGCCGCGACGCCGAACTCGCCCTGATGGCCGATCTCGTTCCGCTGCTCAAAAAACGCGCCTCCGGGCGCGATATCTCGGGATTGAGCGCATATGAATAGGGCAAATCCAACGCGGTTAACCCCGTCGAAATCGACGGGTTTGGGAGCCCCAGGACAGCAGGAAGACTGGGTATGAGCAAAACGAAACGAACCCGCATGGAGGTGCAGGGCACGGCTGTTGCCCTGGTGTCCAAGAATCGGCGGGACTACATCAGTCTGACCGACATTGCCCGCCATAAGGACGCCAAGCGGACGGATTACCTCATCTCCAACTGGCTCCGCAACCGCAATACCATCGAGTTCCTCGGTATCTGGGAGCGGCTGAACAACCCCGGTTTTAATCCCATCGAATTCGATGGGATTAGAAAGCAGGCCGGCCTGAACAGCTTCATCCTCACCGCCAAACGCTGGATTGATTCCACCGGGGCCATCGGGCTGATGTCCTCCACGGGGCGCTACGGCGGCACCTACGCCCACAAGGATATCGCTTTTGAGTTCGCCTCCTGGGTTTCCGTCGAGTTCAAGCTTTTCCTCATCAAGGAGTTCCAGCGCCTCAAGGACGAGGAAAACGACCGCCTCAAGCTCGACTGGAACCTCCAGCGCACCCTTGCCAAGATCAACTACCGCATCCATACCGACGCCATCAAGGAAACCCTCATCCCGCCCACCGTCACCCCGGCCCAGGCCAACCTCGTCTATGCCAGCGAGGCCGACCTGCTCAACGTCGCACTCTTCGGCCAAACCGCACGCCAGTGGCGCGACGCCCATCCCGATGCCGAGGGCAACGTCCGCGACCACGCCACCCTCGAACAACTCGTCGTTCTCACCAACCTCGAAAGTCTCAACTCCGTCCTCGTCCGCCAGGGCCTCCCCGCGCCGGAACGCCTCCTCAAACTCAACGAAATCGCCATCTCCCAGATGCGTACCCTGCTGACGGAACCCAATCTCAAGCGCCTTAAATCATGAAACCCGTCTCCAACACACTCACCCTCACGCCCAAACTGCGCTTCCCGGAGTTCCGGAGGGCGAAGGGGTGGGTGATATTTCCTCTGGCAATGCTACTGGATTACGAGCGGCCTGATGCATACATCGTTTCAAGTACGGACTACAAGGCGACCGGAACTCCGGTCTTAACAGCCAACAAATCATTCGTCCTCGGTTACACCAATGAAACCACAGGCATCTATGAAAATACCCCTGTGATTATCTTTGATGATTTCACCACGGACAAGAAGTACGTGGACTTCCCGTTCAAAGTTAAATCATCCGCGATCAAGATCCTGACAAGAAAGCGAGACGACAACCTTCGTCTGATTTTCGAACTGATGGGTGGAATCAGGTTCGAGCCGAAAGAGCACAAACGGTACTACATCTCAGCATATCAGAACCTAGAGATCGCGCTGCCGAGGCCTCCTGAACAACACCGCATCGCCACCTGCCTCTCCTCCCTTGACAACCTAATCGGATCCGAAAGCCGGAAACTCGACGCACTCAAGGCCCACAAAAAAGGCCTCATGCAGCATCTCTTCCCCCGCGAAGGAGAATCAGTTCCGCGGCTGCGGTTCCCTGAGTTCCGGAAGGCGGGGGAGTGGGAGACGAAAGCCGGCGGTGTATTATTTACCAACCGCAAAGAGGACGGCGAAGAGGGTCTGCCGATCTATTCAGTGACTTTAAGCGATGGAATGATCCCACGGGCATCATTTGATCGCGATTTCAATGACATTGAAGATCCGGCAGGGAACAAGAAAGCGCTCAAAGGTGACATCGTCTACAACATGATGCGGATGTGGCAGGGTGCACAAGGCGTAGCGCCGGAGGATTGCATGGTTAGTCCCGCGTACGTCGTCCTTTCTCCGCGAAGTGGCGTCTGCTCCGACTTTTTTGCTTACCTTTTCAAGCTGCCGCAATCCCTTAGTCTGCTAACTGCCACTTCCCGCGGACTTACGAAAGACCGTTTACGACTCTATTTTGATGACTTTTCCCGGATGCGGTTGTGCGTTCCGAGTTTTAAAGAACAGCGCCGTATCGCCGCCTGCCTCTCTTCGCGCGATGACCTGATAGCGGCGCAGGCCGCCAAGGTCGAAGCGCTGAAGACCCACAAACAAGGGCTCATGCAGCAGCTTTTTCCACCTAGCGACAAAAACCAGCGGCATTAATATCTAACTGAAGCCACTAATATGAAACACCGTGAACAAACAGTTAAGGTTACAGAAATTCACTTGGATCAGGAAAACCCGCGCTTTCCTCCTGTTAGCAGTCAGCGTGAGGCAATAAATGCCATGTTGGCAGATCAAGGTGAGAAAATTGCTACCCTGGCCTTGGATATTTATCAATATGGACTTAACCCGAGCACCAAGCTAATTATATTCAAGGCGGGTTCGCACTTTGTTGATGGTGACGGCAATCGAAGAATCACGGCGTTAAAAATATTGGAAACGCCATCATTGGCAGACCATTTTCCCAAGATCCGCAAAAGGATTGATTCAGTTCTTAAACGACCTGGCTCAGTGCCGTCCGACGTTGATTGCGTGGTTTTCGGTGATCGCGACTCTGCACGGCACTGGATATCAATCAACCACGGCGGAGCACTAGATGGGCGTGGTCATATCGATTGGAATCCCGAACAAAAAGACCGCTTCGAGCGCAAACCCTCTATCGGCCTGGAGGCCTTGGACATCTTGTCGCATAGGGGCCTGATCACCAACGATGACAAGGCACGAGTCAACAAATCAACACTGGATCGCTTGTTGAGCTACAAGGAAGTTAAGTCTCAATTGTCTATCTTAAAGAAAGGCGAGCACTTCACATTTGGGAGTATCGATCATCTTAAAATCACTGTATTAAACCTGAGGGGCAAGGCGGTTGATGAGGTATACACCGCAAAGAAGAGGGGTGGTCCCGATAGCGGAGCCAGTTTTTTAGAAGTTTAAGACAGCTTCAGGTTCTCCATTTGCTTTCTTCATTATGCCAGCGGCCTGGCGAGTTGTCCATAGCCTGTGGCCGCCGAGAATGGGTCTCGCATTACTCGTCGGAGGTGGACACGGGCTGTGGGCAACTCGCCGTTCATGCCACTTGCCCGATCCGCTTCCCGAATACCTCATCCGGGGTGCGATCCCCCAGCGAAGAATGGGGTCTTCGGGTGTTATATTTCATGAACCATTCCGATGCGCCTTGCGCAACCTCTCTGGGTGTGGCATAGCTGCGCAGGTAGATGTCTTCGTACTTCAGGCTCCACCAAAGTCTTTCCACTACGACGTTATCCACCCAGCGGCCTTTGCCGTCCATACTGATTTTGATTCCGTGGTCTTTGATCTCCTTTATCCAGGCGTCGGACGTGAACTGTGAACCCTGATCGGTATTCATGATCTGCGGGCAACATCCGGCAGCCTTCACGGCTGAACGAAAGGCTCGTAGACACAGATTAGTTTCCATTGTGGAGCTTACCGCCCATCCCAACACTCGACGGCTGTGCCAATCCATGACCGCTGCCAAATAGCAAAAACCTGTAGGCATCGGGATGTAGGTGATGTCTGAACTCCACACCTGATTCGGCCGCGTAATCTTCATTCCCCTCAGCAGATATGGATATATGCGATGTCCTTTCCCGGGGGTGCTCGTTCGAGGTCGGGGATAGGTTGCCGCTATTCGTGCCAATCTCATCAGACGCCGAAGACGATTACGCCCCACGCAAAGCCCATATCCCCGCTTCAGCAATCGACGCAATCCCCGGGTTCCGAAGGTTGGAAAGTTCAGATGCAATTCATCCAGGTGACGCATCACCTGCAAGTCCGTGATAGTCGCTTTTCCTGCCGGGGGCTTCAACCGGTTTCGGTTGACGCCCAGCAGCAGGCATTGGCGACGAATCGACAGTTGAGAATCAGAAGAATCAATAAGCTTCTTCCTCACGGATCGATCCCCAACTGTACGCATTTTCCCTCCAGCCACTCCTTCTCGATAACCAGCTGCCCCACCTTCCGCTCCAGACGCCCGCAGGTCTTCCGGAATTCTTCCTTTTCATGGTCACGAGCATTCCGGCGCTCGAAAAGTACGGAAGCGTTTTCCTCCAGACTCCTTTTCCATGCCGTTACTTGTGTGGGATGCAGCCCGTTTTCTGTGGCTATCTCAGCCACGGTCTTGACCCCGCGAAGGGCCTCCATCGCGACTCGGGCCTTAAACGGCGCACTGTGATTCTTTCTCGGTCTCTTCATCGGTTCTCCTTTACTCTTTTTTATCGGGAGAACCCTGGCTTGTCTATGCTACTTCACTGGCTCCGTTTCCCGGGACCACCGCTGTCTGCATCAACCCCTTCACTATTTCATCTGTAGAAACTAAATCCTTCTGTGAGTATATCACCGTTCCTAACGACATAAGAACAAGGGGAAAAATGATCGCTAACGAAAGCAACAACAAAGGACGGATATTACCCCACAGGCGGGTGTCTTTTCTTCCTACTGGTTCTAATAGTTTCATGTCAGGGATTATTTCCTGATAATGTAGGAAGAAGAAAGAATGCTGTCACTCCCCACGCAATAAGCCAGATTCCAACAACTAGAATAACTCTCCTGGAGTTATGTTCTTCGTACAATTTATAAGGGGTCAATTTGTCGAAGAGCGAATTCTTTCCGATGGCGGACATTTTGGAGCCAATGGGCTTATGAAAGTATGCAAGCAGGATACCGGGGATAATATTCATGATCGCCATCATGGGTCCGATTGATTGGCCGTTTTCCATTATTTCCTCATTCCAACGTCACGGGTCAGGCTGAGGTGCCTCTTGGCACCGATAGCCGATTGTTCTGCATTTAATTTCTCTTTGGAAATAGCCAAGTCTCCACAAAAAGCACAATACCTACAATGAAGGCAAATCCCGCCGTTCTGAAAATATTTGGGTGCCGGATGTTAAATGGCACATATGGGTGGCTCTTCTCGAAATCGCAGGTTTGGGTTTCGTAGTTGAAACTGCCGCCCATATCTAGGCAGTTGTCCGCCGCCATGGCATCGCCAATATATATTACGCCTGTCCGCACCGGCATGTATAGGGCCGCGGCTAGTAGGGCGATTCTAATTATCTTCATAATTTATATTTGCAGAACGTCACGGGTCAGGGGACCCGACACCTTGTGGCGGGTACTCTGCACCCGCTTGTTGAATTAAGCCGCTACGCGGCAGTTGACGGATCACACACTCGTCGTACCGATTCACGGGGGTCATGGTAGCTGGAAGTGGGCGGGCAATCAAGCCCGTTCGCAACCTAGACAGACCATGATACCGAAGAAAGAAACGGCGGGGAACTTGCGGCAGCGGATGATCGAAGAGATGCAATTGCGGCGGTTCTCGGAACGGACCATCGAGTCGTATGTGCGGGCAGTGGGCCGGTTGG
>JAQUJC010000104.1 GCA_028681135.1 Kiritimatiellia bacterium
CGGCCTGTCCACAACCTCGTCCTGGTCAATCTGGCAGAAGACTTTCCCGGTGAAATCCGGACCGCCGATTATGCCGGACACGTCCAACTCCTGATTGTCTTCCGTACCGACGACCCTCCCAGCCTCGCCACCATCCCCGACTGGAATGCCCTGCAGACCGATTACGCTGCGCATGGTTTGGCCATCATCGGCCTTGTCGTCGATTCACGACCCGCCGCCCAGATCGCCGCAGAAACCGCCACCCTCGACGCCGCCTTCCCCATCGGGCTTGCCGACGACCAGGTCGTCGCCGCGTTGGGTGGACCACTCGCCATCCGCGCCATCCCCACCGCCTTTCTGCTCGACCGCGACGGCCAGCAACTTAACGATTATCCCGGTTTTGTCCCCTGGCCCATCCTTCGCGCCGACATCGACGCCGCTCTCAACAACGCCCCCCTCCCCTCCCTCACCCCAGACCCAGACCCCCAAGACGAGTTGGATTAGCCCCTCTCGCCCGTCAGCACAAGTCGCCCTCAGCCCCCCCCCTCCACCAGGGGTGGTTCCGCCACCGCCCTTGCGCATAAAGCAGGTCCTTGCTCCCAGCTTTCATATGCGCGGTTATTATAATAACCGCGCACTTTGTGCCACCCAAAATTCCCTGATGAACACCCCGCCCAGATAGTGAATTCATTCATCGTAAAAGAACCAATCACGCGAATAATAACTTTCAATCTATTTATAGGGCAATAAGATATGACCATCACACACAGCGTCAGTTATCAGCGTATCCAAGCCAGCTAGATGTCCTTGGAATTTCCAAATACAGGCCTTTCATCTCTCTGCCTTCAAGTGCGCGGTTATTACAATAACCGCGCATTGGGGGGCCGCTAAAACACTCTTGGTGAAGACCACTCCAGAGGTCCAATCCCGCTCTCTTTTAGAGTCCAATTGTCATGCATAATCATGGCCACCACCTTAACCGCGCCCAACACTGAGCGCCGCAATCTGTCGCGGTTTTATATCATCGAGACAAATGGATACCCGGCCGTTTTCCACAGTGTGGAAAATAGTTTTCCACGGTATGGAAAAAAATGGGGTATAGTTTCCACACTATGGAAAACATGTGTCATCATTTTCCACGCTATGGATTCCGCAAGTGCGGGACCAGGGTGTGGCAAACTCTGCTCGCGATAATGCTGGTCTCGGTTGCGCAGGCTGCCTCTCCCTTTGGGGTGACGGCGGACCGCGCTGTGCATGACGGCCACCCGGCCGTACGCGTGGCCTTCGAGATTCCGGCCGATCACCATCTGTATTCCAGCTTTTCCGTCGCGGCACCGGGGGGGGGTGCGCTGGAGCCGCTGTCCGTTCCGGACCCCGACACCTTCAAGCCGGACGATTTCGAGGCGAGCTATTCCACCTCGTTCGCAGCCTATTACGCCCCGCCCGCCGGCGATTCCATCGTCGTGGCCTATCAGGGCTGCAAGGGCGAACTCTGTTATCTGCCCGAAGAAGCCACCCTTGACCTCGGCCAAGCCCCCCCCCCCGCGTTGGCTCCCGTCGAACCGGTCGCGGCGATCACCGCGGCTGACTGGCCGGAGCAACTCGCCGCCCGCGGCGATCCCAGCCGGTTGGCCGGCTATGCCGATGCCCCGGCCTTTCTCGCTTTTCTAGACGCTGATCCAGACGGTGCCAGTGATGCGACGGTCTCCGGGTGGCGGCAGTTTCTGGATGACCCCGCCGTGTTCTATGTCCGCCATGGCGTCGTGCCGTCGATCCTGCTGATACTGATTGGCGGATTTTTGCTGAACCTGACGCCCTGCGTACTGCCCATGATTCCCATCAATCTGGCCATCATCGGTGCCAGCGGCACCGATTCGTCGAAGCCGGTGCGGTTTGGCCTTGGCTTGGTCTACGGCCTGGGGATGGCCTTGGTTTATGGCGCATTGGGACTGGTGGTCGTGCTCTCCGGCTCGGTCTTCGGCGCGATCAATTCCTCGCCCGTCTTCAACGGAGCTATTGCCGTGCTCTTTTTTGCGCTGGCGCTGGCCATGTTCGATGTCTGGCAACTCGATTTCAGCCGCTTCCGTAAAACATCGGCTCTCGCCGGTCACGCGCGCCTACCGGCCGTACTGGTCCTCGGCGGCATTTCCGCGTTGCTGGCCGGGGCCTGTGTCGCTCCCGTTTTGATTGCGGTTCTGGCGCTTTCCAGTTCGTTATATGCCCAAGGTGTTGGCATTGCGCTGGCGCTGCCGTTTCTGCTCGGCGTTGGCATGGCCCTGCCCTGGCCCCTGGCTGCCGCCGGGCTGGCTATTTTGCCCAAACCCGGCGCCTGGATGAACAAGGTCAAAAAGGCCTTTGGAGTCCTCATTCTCCTGCTGGCCGTCTACTATGCCTGGAATACCGTGAGTGCGCTGCGGCCTGCGGCCGCCTTGCCGCCGGACGCAGACGAGTCCACGCTCATCGATTCCGGTTTCCGCGACATCGATTTATCCCGCGCCCCCCCCGACGCCTTCGCCGCTCTGGTCCAGGACGCCCTGGCCAGCGGCCAGCCGATCCTGTTCGATTTCGGCGCGACCTGGTGCAAGGCCTGCACGCTCATGCAGGCCACAACGCTACGCGACCCGCAAATTCGGGAAAGACTGGACGACATTTTCGCCATCCACGTGATCGCCGACACCCCCAACACGTCACCTGCCCGCGACCTTCTCGCCCCCTTCGCCATCCAGGGCTATCCGACCTACCTATTCTATTCAGCCCCTTGAGCCCCCGCCGGAGCGACGGAGCCCTTCTCAACGGCTGTATTTCGAAACAGGGTGATGCCGTCGGATTCCTCCATTAACTGATAGCGTTCGGGCTGCGCTAGCAACCGATCGATGGCCGCGTTCAGCGTGTCCGGCTCTAAGGGCCAGGGATCGCCCCGACGGTCCAGCAGGATATAGTCGCAATCTGAATAGTGGATGCGGCGGTTGGGCTCCTCGGGGAATAGATACGGCCGATGCGTCCGGGTCAGATGAGGGACAAAGCCGCTTTCAGCACTGACGCTGGCCCCGAGCGGCAGTCGCCCCATGATCCGGTGGCGTTCACGAACACGAGGGGTGTTGGCGTCAAATGGCAGGTGCGCGCCAAACGTTCCGGCCGCCGCCAGCAGGAGCAAACTCATCCCTGCTGCGCCCAGCCAGGCGCGGCAGTCGCCCCCCACAGCAGCGCGGTCTGCCACCGCTTTCAGCCGGGACAATGCGATAACCATCGCCCAAGCCGCAAACGGCAGGATTGGTGCCGCGTAATAGAGGTGCAGTGCCGCCTGCGCCCCCAGGCTGGAACTCGTGTTGAGCACAATGCCGGGCAGCGCCAGCACCAGGGCCTCGGGCCCCAGCAACGGCAGCCAGCCAAATCCCCCCAGCATGTTACGGACGCCCGGCGACACCAGCCGTGACAGCACATACCCCGGGTTGCGCAGGAGGGTCAGGGCAACGGCACCGTAGTCGCTGCCCAGGTGGCTCCAGCGCGCCTCGACAAAGGGCGATACTTCGGCCTGGCCAGCCAGCGGAATGATGAACGTCCAGGCTGCAATCGCCCATGCCACAGATACGAGCGCGGTAACAATCCCCGTGCGACGTTGGCCGCACACAAAGGCATAG
>JAQUJC010000012.1 GCA_028681135.1 Kiritimatiellia bacterium
CCGGCATGACTGCCAGCAGGCTGCGTCGGAAGATGCCTTGCCAGCCCCGATCAAGACGGTCATAGCCAACCCGGCTAAAATTCTGGCGCTCGGGGTCAAACAAGCTGTTTTGTCGAGGGTCAATCTTATGTTTCATAATAGCTGCATTCCATTGCTGATCATGCTGTTACAATACGCGAGGCAATGGAGGAAGTCAAGTGTAAAATTAACATATTTCTCTCCACAACAGACAATTACAACAACAAACGCCTTTTGTCGGTGGCACCACGCTATGGAAAACTTTTTCACACTTTTTCCACGCTATGGAAAAATACTTTCCACACCGTGGAAAACACACATCCGTCCGTAACAGTCGCACCATTCATAATTGAGCGGTTTGACTTCTGGCTGCTCACTTAAAAAGTGACGGTGAATGTGCCTATTGGGTGGCGCTGCCCTCCCCCCCTTGCTTTACAGCAATAAATAAGCAACAGGACTATCAGCCTCCGATGATCACGCCATAAAAAATACACCTGGCTTACGTGTCAGAAATCTTGCCTTCGGTCATGTGTCATTCGAGCACGTGACGGCATCCATGGCCGCGCTCGCGCACACGACGCCAAACAGTCGCTACAAAACCAGCGGGACACCACCACGAGCGACTCCGTTGAAAAACCCCCTCGATAAATATCCACCCCATGATCACCCAAATATATCGGAGTTTATAAAGTCCGATATTTTCTTGCTCTAATATCCCTGTAAACAAAGGTGATTGATAAAAGGCAGACTTGCCTCAATTTATCGGAGTTTATAAAGTCCGATAAAATTGAGGGGATAAAGTTTGTTGCTGTTAAAGTGGCACAGCGACAGTCTTTCAGACGTACTCTGCGCGAAATCGGTCAAATCCGCAGATCGGTTGGTCCCCTGTTCTTTTTCCTGGTGTCCAGATTCATGTAGAATGTCATATTATTGTGCCTCCCCATGCCTAACAGTGTTTTCATCCATGCTGATGAATAATCCCGGCCAGGCGGTTACACGACCGTTTGGGCGGGGATGAGAATAACGGGGCGTGCGGCGCAGTGCAGCACTTGGCGGGTAACGGAGCCGACGTAGGGGCCCGAGGTCGTTGCGCGCGCATGAGTGCCCATGAGAATGGCATCGATGTGCAGGCGATCGGTTTCCTGTAAAATCATGGCGGCGACATCGCCTTGGACCAACAGTGCGTTGGTACGAATGCCGTCCTTGCGGAGTTCGATGGCGAGAGCTTCGAGTTGGTTTTCGGCGTGTTGGGTTTTGTAAGTCGACGCCAGTCGGATATTTTCGGAGCGAGCGCCATAGCCAACGAAATCGGGGTCGGGAGGGGCGACGTGGAGTAGGATGAGTTCGGCGGATAGACGACGAGCCCAGAGAATGGTTTCGCGGAGAACGGCGGGGCTGGAGCGGGAGAGATCGAGGGCAGCAAGGAGTTTCATAGTGGGATTCTGTTTCCTGATGGCAACTGTACGGTGTCCGCCAGCCGCGGGCAAGGGTTGGTTTTGGGCGGGGGGTTATTAGTGGTCGAACGCAAAGGTCCCGCGCCCCGTGTGGGGCGCGACGGTCATGATGGACCGATTGAATTGGTCGGGTTCAGTCGCTTGGTTGCGCAAAGGGAAAACTGTTTAGATATCAGAGAGCAACGGATTCAGGGACTACGCCGCAACCATTCGCCAAAGCACATCCCCTCACAATGGGGTGGCGGATAGTCCGTACGGGGGGAGCTGAGTCGCTGGATATGAGTCTCGCGCAGATGAACCCGACAACGCGCTGATTGCCTTCCCGACTGCCCTTTTGAAGCCTTTTACTCTTTCCCTTCCCGGTAAAATGCGCCACTGTTTTATGGTGATGAAGAACGATTCGAGCACTCCCTTTGCTTTGCTGGGCCATCCGGTTGGCCATTCGCTTTCCCCCGCCATGCACAACGCGGCATTCGCGTCCCTCGGCTTGCGCGCGCGCTATACCCTGTTGGATGTCGCCCCGCGCGACCTGACCACAACGCTCGACGAACTCCACGCCAGCGGTTTTGGCGGACTCAACATCACCATCCCCCACAAGGAAGCCGCCTGCCGCTTTCTGGCCCGCCACCACACGCTCGCCGAGTCGGCCCGCGCCCTGCAAGCCGTCAATACCATCGTTTTTCAGCGTGACGGCTCCCTGGTCGGTCACAATACCGATGCCCCTGGATTTCTCGATGCCCTTAAGGACGCGTTCCGTGCCAGCCCCCGCGGCAAACGCGTCCTTCTGCTCGGGTGCGGCGGTGCCGGACGCGCCCTGGCGCTCACGTGCGCCCGGCAGGGTGCGGCCTCCATCCACGTTGCCGATGTCCAGCCCGCCGCGCGCCGTCGCCTGCTGCGCGCGCTGCGGCAGACTGCCCCCGGGCTACCGATCGGCGGCATCGCGCTCAGCCGCGCGGCCCGCGCGGCCCGCGAGTGCGATCTCATTATCCAGGCCACCCCCGTGGGCATGCAGCCGGGCGACCCCTCGCTCCTGCCCCCCGATGCCTTCCGCCCGGGGCACCTGGTCTTTGACCTCATCTATAATCCCGCTGAAACCCCGCTACTTGCTATCGCGCGCGCCGCCGGGGCCCGCACCGCCAACGGACTCGGCATGCTGCTGCATCAAGGCGCCCGCGCTTTCCGCCTCTGGACCAAACGCCCACCGCCTATTCCCGTCATGCGCGCCGCCCTCGAAAATGCCCTCCAGGCCCAAAAAGCCCGATGACGCTGACACCGGCATTTTATGGGGCACTCTCCGCCTTCATTTTTCTGGCCGGGCTGTGCATCGGCAGTTTCCTCAATGTCTGCATCTGGCGCATCCCGCGCGACGAATCCATTGTGTGGCCCGGCTCGCATTGTCCAACGTGCTCCCATGCCATTGCCCCGTGGGACAACATCCCGCTGCTGTCCTGGCTGGTGCTCAACGGACGCTGCCGCCACTGCCAGGCCCCGATCTCGCCGCGTTATTTTGTGGTCGAACTACTCACGGGAGGACTCTTCACCGCCATCTGGCTGGCCCACGGCTGGTCCATCCTCACCCCCGTCTATATCGTGTTTACCGCCGCGCTGATCCTGGCCACCTTCATTGATATCGACCATTTGATCCTGCCCGACCGCATCACCATCGGCGGCATGATCCTCGGCCCCCTCCTATCTGTCGCCCTGCCCGCGCTGCACGGCCAAACCCAACGCCTCCCCGCGCTGATGCAGTCGGGCATTGGCCTCGCGCTCGGCTACGGCATTTTGTGGCTCGTCGCCACCCTTGGCCGGGTCATACTCAAGCGCGACGCCATGGGCTTCGGCGACGTCAAATTGCTCGGGGCGATTGGTGCCTGCCTGGGCTGGCAAGCGGTGCTGTTCACGATCTTCGTCTCATCGCTCAGCGGCACTCTACTCGGGTTCGCCCTGATTGGCCTTGGCCGCAAAGAGCTGCAAAGCAAAATCCCCTATGGCCCGCACATTGCACTGGCCGCGGTGCTGTGGATGCTCTGCGGCCCCGCCTGCATCGCCGCCTATCTTGACTGGGCCCGGCCCGCCGCCGCGCTCGTGCCATCGCTGACGGCCGGGCCAGCCCCCGGCCCGTTTCTTTTGTCTGCCGCCTTCATCGGACTCCCCCCCCCCACCCGCCCATGACAGGACCCGCCATGAACCAGCCCCCCCCCTTTTCCCACTCACAACGCCTGAGTGCCACGGCCCTATCGCTTGGGCTGCTGGCTGTCATTGCCGTGGGGTTCGTCCTCAAAGCTGCGCAAGGCGTTGTCATTCCTCTGCTCATTGCCTGGCTCCTGAGCTATCTGCTCGCCCCCCCGGTCAACTTTTTGGTCCGCCGCCTCAGGCTCCCCGTTTTCCTATCGGTCACCTGCGTCGTCATCCTGCTGCTGCTCGCGTCCTGGGGCACCGGGATTGTCATCCAGCAACGGCTACTTGGCTTTGCCAAAGCCTTCCCCGAGTACCAGGCACGCCTCGCCAAAATCCTCGAGCACTACGGCACCCTCTACGACCTGCCCAGCTTTGCCATTCAGGAGCCCAACTGGCCCGCCCAGCTCGGGCCCCTGGTGGTGCAAACCTCCAAGTTTTTCATCACGTTCATTTCCAATGCCGTCCTGGTGGTGATCTTCCTGGTGTTCATGTTGCTGGCCAAACCGTTTGGCAACGATAAACTCCGCGCCGCGTTTCCGGATCGCGCCGATACCATTTTAAAAATCACCGGCACCATCTCCCGCCAGATCAGCGCCTATCTCGGTGCGCTCTTTGTGATCTCCCTCGTTACTGGGCTGCTGGTTTGGGGCGCGTTGGTCTGGCTTGGCGTGGAGTTTGCCTTCACGTGGGGCCTGTTGGCCTTTGTTCTTAATTTCATCCCCACGCTTGGGTCCATTATCGCCAGCATCCCCCCCATTTTGATGGCCCTGGTCCAGCACGCGCCCCAGACCTGGCCCGCCATCGGCGTTGCCCTCACCCTGGGCATCATACAACTGACGCTCGGCAATTTCATCGCCCCAAAAATATATGGCGACCGCCTCAACCTCTCTCCGGTAGTGATCCTGCTCTTCCTGCTCTTCTGGGGTTGGCTGTGGGGCATAACCGGCGCACTGCTGGCCGTACCTATTGCGGCCGCCATACAGATCACCCTCGCCCACATCCCCCCCCTCGCCCCCCTCGCCGTCATCATGGGCTCCGGCAAACGCTACGCCCAAAAGAAGCTGCCGCCCGACAAACAGCAGTAATTCGGCAGGCTCCGGCCAGGGATCAGGGACCAACTGCTTTTCGTTGTTTGCCCCCCTCATCTCTGCCTTATTCGTGGCTGAAAATGTTTCACGTCGTGGTACTGTTCTGTTGCCGTTGCAATAAAAGCGCCCCCTGATCCGTCTGTTGTGATGAAAGCCAAACACCATTTGAACTCACCAACGGACACACCTGATGAACACCTCCTGGCAGCCTGGCGACGCGGCGACACAGACGCACTGGGCCAACTGGTCGAGAAATATAGGCGTCCGCTCTTTGCCTTCCTCATCCGCTTTGCCGACGACCCCGGCCAGGCCGACGACTGGTTTCAGGAAACCTGGGTCCGGGCCATTCAGCACATGAGTCTATTTCGACACAAGAATCTACTCGGGTGGCTCTTCCGCATTGCCCACAATCTGATCATCGATCAATCCCGGCGGCGGAAGCCCGACACCTCTCTCGATGCCCCGCTCGCCGACAGCGGCGTCTCTTTTGGCGATACGCTGCCCGCCGCCTCCCTCTCCCCCGCCATTGAAGCTGCCGGACGCGACATCGGCCGGCAGATCGAGGCCGCCGCCAACCGCCTGCCACTTGAACAGCGCGAGGTCTTCTGGCTGCGCATGGCCGCCGGCTTGCCGTTTCGCGAGATCGCCCGCATCCAGAAAACCTCGATCAACACCGCGCTGGCGCGCATGTCCTATGCCCTCGACAAACTACGCGTCAGCCTTGGCCCCGCCTACCATGAATTGAAGGAGATCGGCTCATGACCCCCCATCCACTCAAACATCTTTTGCTGCTGGAACAGTCCGGCGAACTGTCCGACCGCCAGCAGCGCGTCCTCGACGCGGAACTTGCCCAGTCTGCCGCGGCCCGTGAGATGCGCCGTGCCCTTCATGGCCTCGCCGCGGCACTGCCCGAGCCAACGACGCCCCCCTCCCCCGACGCAGCCGCCCACATTGCCGCCCGTCTGGCGCAAACCGCCCCCCCCGCCCCCCATTTCCGCCGGCCCGCCCAAATCATTCTGGCTGCGGCCGCCGCCCTCGCGCTTTTCTTGAGCATTCAAACCTTCCGCACCCACCGCCCTCCCACCGCTGCGGCACCCCAATTGGCCCGCGTCGAGACTGAGGCCGCCGCCGACCATGAGTGGACCGACCCGCTCGAAGACGACTTTGCTGAACTCGAACGCCTGCTCCTCGCTATCTCCGACAATCCATTTGAATTCGCCGATCTATAAACCCACCAACCCCGAAAGGACCCGACCCATGAAAAAGCCCCTGATCCTGATAACCATCGCCGCCCTGGCGGCAGGTGCCGCCTACGCCCAACCGGGCCAACGCCGCGGCCAGATGCGCGACCACCGCGCCGCTGAAGACTGCGACTTGACCGGTCCCGGTCCCCGCGCCGGCAACGCCATGCGCGGACACGATCACCGCGGACACGACCAACGCAACGCCAATCGGAACAAGCGCGGCGGCCCCATGTCCGATGAGTTGCGCAAAGACATTCGCGCCCAACATCAAGCCATCCGCGATCTCGTCGGTGCTGCGCGCGTCGAAACCGATGACGCTAAAAAGGCCGTCCTCGTCGAACAGCTCCGCACCAAGCTCGGTGCCATCGCCGACCGCGTGCAGGCCCATCAAAAGGAACGCCTGGCCCAGGCCGAGGAACGCCTGACCTCCCTCAAGGAGCGTATCGCTGAAACCGATGCCAATCGCGACACCTTGATCGACGAACAGATCGAGCGCCTTCTCGCCGGCGAACGCCCCGGCCGCCCCGCGGCTTTCGCCGACTTCCCCTATGCCAAGGGCGCACGTCGCGGCCGCAAGGCCCCCCCATGCGGGGACGACATGCCCGAAGACATGCCCCCGCCACCCGCGGAATAATCCCCGCGCGCAACTAGGCCCCGCCCCCCGGCGGGGCCTTTTTCACGGCACCCCCCCTTTATTTTTGCGGCTTTTTGTCCTGTGCGCAGTTAACACCGCGGCGCCCCCTGTTGACTAGAAACTCCACACCAACGACGTCGTGGTCAGCACGTCATTGTTTTCCTTGTCATCGGCCGGCTGGCTTTCATAGCGGTTTTCCACCGTGAAGCGCATACTCAAATTGGCCACCAACACCGACTCCAGCCCCACTTCGGCATTGACGAAATAGACCCGCGAATCCTCCAAACTGTTCAGGTATTCAATGGATTCCCATACCTGGAAGCTGGGCGTGAGCATAATTTCCAGGTACTGGGCCACGCGCCCGGCCACAAACCCTTCCGTCTCGCCGCCTTTTCTTTCGGCCACATACCCCGGTCCTATCTCCACATTCACCACTGTGCGATCGGTCCAAATCAGGTGCCGCCCCAACGAAATACTGCTGCGAACACGATACGACAAATCAGCAATTTGATCATAAAACGCATGCCCCGCCATGGCGACATACATCCGCTCCGAGAATCGACGCTGAATCTGGCCCTCTAGCGTCGCATTTTCGGTATCTTTTTCGTTGTCGCTCTCACCATAGCGTCCGGCGGCTTTGAGATAATAATAATTTAGATCCGTTTCTTTGCTGGCGGTGACCGCCCCTTTGAAATTTAGGGTATCGCTATTGCCGCTGGCCGACTGCAGCCCCAGGTCCAGCTTGAGCTTCCAGGCGTCTTTAGGTTTTTTCACCTTATTTTTGTTGGTGGGTTTGTGTACCCGCCCCGAGACCCCATACCGGGATCTCGCCCCCTGAAATGCCTTTTTCATTTCGACCCCGTGGTAGGCCGGCGGTGGCTTGACGGACTGGGCGGGTGCCGCAGGCTCCTCCGCTTCCTCCGCGGGCATATCCTGCGGCGGCGGCACAACCGGCATCTCCAGCTCGGGTGTCAGCGCAGGAGCATTTGTTTCACTAGCAGGTTGCGTCGGGACAGCCTGGGCCCACGTAAGGCCCGTGATCCCCCACGCCAGCACGCCAACACCAACACCTCGCCACCATCGCCCAAGACTGATGTCCAGATGCATTCTTCGGCTGATCCCCTACGGATGACTATCCGCGTCGTAGGGGTTGGTCTGCGGCATCGCCTCAAATTCCTGTTGATTGGTGTAGCCATCGCCATCCCAGTCCTCGCCCGGCGCCGTGCCCGGGTCTCCCGGCGTCACGTTGTACTCCAGCAGAAAGACGTCATAGGCCGAATAGTCCGGTGCCTGGTAGGGGGTGATGATGATATTGTCGACATTTACGCGCCCCAAACCAGGAACGTAATCCGTCCGGATGCGAACATACATGGGTTCCACGACGTTCACCGTCGCCTCAAATGGTGTCAATGTGGTTACTCCGTTGGCATCCACTCGGCCCACTTGCAACCAAGGCCCCGCGTCGGCATCCGTGGCTACTTCCACCAGCAGGGCCTCCGCATCGTTATCTCCCCCATACTGCGCATAGAGAAACGAAATGGTTCCCAGCCCCGCCGACAGCAATTTATTGGAGGAGACCATGTAAGCGGGATAAAAGCTTCCAAAACAGGCGGCCCGCTGACCCATTTTAACGTCGTTGGCGGTATCGCCAATTCTGGCCTGTTCGAAAATCCACGGCTCCCCGCTCAACACCACTGTTCCCAAGTCATATGACGATTTAATCTCGCCCGCATTTTCAAACGTGATTTCTAGCGTGCCGGGCGGCAGATACTCGGTCACGGCGATATTTAAGGTTCCCGTGGATACCCCGTAGGTATTGCTGGCCACAACGGCCAGGGTATAGGTTTCTCCATCATCCGCCGCCACCGGCGTGAAATGGAATGTGCCCCCCGTCAGGCTCACGCTTCCGGCCGGAGGCGGTGCCACGCTCCAGTCATGAATCGTGCCCATGGGCAGAATCGATATCGCCACCTCCAGCGTGTTGCTGACATGCACCTGGACCCCGCTGCCCGGCACAAACCCCACCGTGGGCGGGCCAGTCAGGGACATCGCCGTGCCCAGAATTTTCAGCGTGTTGTCGTTGATCCGCCAATTACCCGTTCCCGCTTCGGCCTGGTAGCCGTAAAAACGCAACTGCAACGTTCCCCCTTCCGCCACCTGTAGATTCAGATCGGTCAGGGAGTGAGACCGTTCATTGTCGTCGTCCGGTACGCCCATCGTGTACAGCAAGGTGTAGCTGGAAAAGTTGTTGGTGGAAACACGCACTTGGAACTCGCGGATGCCGGTGCCGGAACGCCTTTCGCCGAAATCAATCTGGCTGATGATCAAGCCATATCCGGCGTCAGGCGACAGGGTTACTTCGTAATAATCGCTCGAGTCTGGCGTTGCATTTTCTGTCCAACTGTTGGCATATCCCCCGTTACCCCCATATGTGATCGCCCCAATCCCCGGCCCGCCGATAAAATTGCCCACCGTCACCTTGCCCGCTTCTTCAGTGGTTCCGGTTCCATCGGCCGTCAACGCCCATTGCCCCAGTACGGCCCCAATGCTGTTGGTCGCTGACGCAACACCTAACAGGGCAATCAGCCCCAATCGCGATACTTTGTTCATGTCCCATACTCCCAATACAGCGTTCATCTCTTTAAACTTACCCTGTCCAGCCTCGTTGGGCCAGTGTAATTTTTTTCTTGGTCTATAATGAGGATGGCTCCCCTTGCCATAAATGTTCAAAAGCAGTATGGTTTACATGGGTAGGAGGACGTCCCCTCCTACAATTTGAGGTAACTATGAGGATAAAAGCCGGATTCATCGCAACGGCCTTGGTTGGAGTGGCACTATCCGCCCATGCGTTTACGTCCCCCTACGCCTCCATGGGAGTTGCTGGTACTCATAATTCATGGGACAAGACTCCATCCATGACTCTGGTGGCCGACAACACCTGGGTCTGCACCCAAACACTGACCTCCGCCAACGGTGAATTTAAATTCGTATCCAACAATGACTGGAACGCTGACGACTGGGGCGGTGCCGCCTCCATCGCCCGCGTGCCCGCCGCCGCCGCCGCTGTTCTGAAAGGTACCGACCTGGCCTTTGCCGGTCTCACTCCGGGCCCGTACCGCTTCACTTTCAACGATTCAACACTCACCTTTCAAATGGAATGGGCCGGCGGCACCCCCCTGCCCCTTCCCGCCATCACCAACCTCAACCTGATCGGCACTTTCAATAACTGGGCACCCACCGCCACCAGCCAGATGACCAACCACGTTGATAACACCAACGTGTGGAGCCTCTCGATCGAACTCTTCGAGAACACCGACTTTCAATTCTATGTCAATGACAGTTGGGACAACCAATTCGGTGCCCCCCAACCCACCACGATCACCCTCCCCGGACTGCATATCCCTGTCACCAATAGCGCCTGCGGAAAGTCCGATTTCAGCCTTGAGGACATTCTGCCCGGAACCTTCCAGTTCGCCTTGAATGTCAGCAACGCCACATTCACCATTACCCAGACGGCCACCAACAGCGCTGGGGCCCTGGCCAGTGTCACCGCCGTCGGCAATTTCGTGGCGGGCACCCCTCCAGACATCAATCTGGAAAAAATCGGCAGCAGCACCTGGCGCTCCGATTTCAACGTCACCAATACTGGCAGCTTCCAGCTTTCGTTCATCGGACGCGATGCCAATGGTGTTGCCATGCGCTACTGGGGCGTCACCCATTCCCCGGCTCTCAGCCTGCCCGCCACCGGTTCCATGTTGCCCGCCGCCAGCAACGTCTACACCCATGTCACGATCACGGCCCCGCCCGGCAACTACCGCATCACCTTCGATTCCGCCAGCGGCGCCTTTAGTGTCCAGCAGCGCTATACCGCCGCCAGCGGCGTTAATTATCTGCAGAACCCTTCATTCGAATCGCTGGATGGCGGACAACCGGCGCATTGGGGCACCTTTCATGCCCAAAGCGGTGAACAAGCCAATTTTGGTGCCCACTCCGGCGCACGTTGCGGCGTGTTGTTTCGTAAGACCATTGAAGCGGACGGGGACCTGGGCAATTTTGACCAAACCACTAGCGTCCTCAGCGGTTTGTCTGGCCAGACCTTCCGCGTCTCCGCCGCTTTTCGGACCCTGGGCAATTGGCAAGCCGAAACGGTCCGAATCATCATTGAGTGGAAAAGCGGCGAGACGACGATCAAACAAGATTCCCTCGAAGTCATCGACCTGAGCGACGAATGGCGCATCCACGCTCTGGAAGCCCCAATTCCCGGCAATAATCTGTCCGCCAAAATTCTATTCAAGTACGACGGCGACCCTGGCACGGGCTATCTGCTGGTGGATGACGCCGAGGCCCGCATTGCGGCCTCGCGCTTCCAGGACTTCAATACGTGGGGCGGCCTCAACAGCTTTCAACCCTATTCGCCCGACTGGGCGGTCACCTCCGGCAAGACCATCTATAATCTCCCCGCCAGTTCCCCCACCGGTGGCGTCCTCATCTCTAAATATATCGAAGGCACCGGCAACAACAAAGCTATCGAAATTTTTAACGGCACCGACGCCCCGATCGATTTGGGAGCCAACAACTATGTCCTCCAGCAGTACAACAATGGCGCGCTGGCTGCCTCTGTGAATATTTCCCTGTCCGGCACCATTCCTGCGGCTGGCACGCTCGTGGTGGCTCGCCCCAATACGCCCACCAATTATGCCCCGAATGGTGCCGTGTATGACGTCCCCTTGGTTTTAACGAACAAGGCCCTTACCTTCAACGGCGATGATGTCATCACCCTGCGGGCTGGCGGCGCATGGGGTACTATCCTTGACCGAATCGGCATCCCCGGCACCAACGCCGCCGGGTCAGTCTGGTCCCGCTTCATGACCGATCACACACTCTCGCGAAATCACAACGTATTGTGGGGCACGTCGTCCTTTGATCTTTCCGACTGGACGCTTTCGACAAAAGACACCTTCACCGAACTCGGCATCCATTTCTTTTCCATCGACGACCCGGACGCCCCCTACCTCCCCTCCGGTCACAGCCTCCTGCTCAACACCAATGCCGCCGTCATGACCCCGGAACTGGACGGGGGCATCGGTGATCTCTCCTTCTATGCCCGCGCCCAAGGCGCACTCACCGGTAACAACCTCCAACTTGCGATCGAAACTGCCCCCTCCCAGACCAGTACCAACTGGACCCTGGCCGAAATCCTGACCGTCCCGATTGGCACCACCAATTTCACGCTCTTTTCCAGCTTTGCCAACCAGGCCGCCCATTCTGTGCTGCGCATCCGCCATATCGGCGACGGCTCCACCAACCGTATCCGCATCGACGACATCACCGTGGGGCCCGCCTACCTCATCCGCCGTACCGAAAATTTTGCCCAATGGAGCGATTTGGTGGGCTCCCCCATCGGCACCTATTCGCGCGCCGAATGGACCATCCGCAACGCTACCATCAATACACATGGGACCTATGACAGCGTTAGCGCCGACCTGCACCCCACGACCGGTTCCGTCACCTCGCCCACCTATGAAGGCGGAGTCGGCACTGTGAAATTCCGCCTGCTCAACCACCCCGATGACATTGGAGAAGTCCGGGCTGCCGTGCTGACCTCCACCGATAAGGGTGTCACTTGGACTACCAACGGGACTGCTACCATCCCGCCGACAAGTACGATCAAAACAATCGATGCCGTCATCGCCATCTTCCTGCCCACCTCCGCCTGCGTCCGGATTTCCGCCCAGGACTCACCCTCGCCTTTCGTCGTGGACAATATTGAAATTGGCATCCCCTCCATCTCCCGCATCCTCGACTTCGATGACATGAAAACCAGCACTCGGTATTCCTCCTACGACAAGGAGGGATGGGCTATCACTGAAACCGCTATTACATCATACGAGGTTTTTGGCGGCCTGTCCGGTCTCCTCCGCAACGGCAGCATCACCAGCCCTTATATCGATGACATTGGCACAATTTCGTTTTATTACAAGATGGGCCCCTACTCCGGTGACAATACCGCCCGTCTCACTGTCGAAATCAGCGCCAACGGTTCCAGTTGGACCCCCTTGAAGTCCGGCATCATTCCTTCCTCCGAAACGGCTCTGTATTCCTACTACAACACCAACACCCTTTACCACTATGTCCGGATCACCCAGACCAAGAACGATAAACGAATGCTTATCGACCAGATCGAGATCGGTGAGCCCTCCCCCCTTCCCACCTGTACCATTTCCGCCACTCTCGATCCCGGTGCTCCCGGAACGAATGAAGCGTTCTATCTCATGGCGAATGTCTCGCCGCGCAACGGTGCCGAGATTCTCTCCGTCACCGCTGTCCTCAAAGTGGGTCCGTACCAAACCATCACCACCACGCTCACTGCCGTGGCCTATGGCACCTACCAATCCTCCCTGATTGGCCCTATTTCCACCCCCGGCAGAGAGCTGTCCTACTCGGCCTCCGTCCGCTACGGCGGCATCGGCGCCGCCCCTGGCTCCACGTCCTATACAACTAATACCGCCTATTCCACCACCAACACCACCCGCATCCTCGCCGTCAAACGCGGCACCGTCTGGATCAACGAAATCTTCTATGCCCCCTACCTCGACGAGGACGGCGGCGGCGGGATCTGGGGCGACACACCCTACAACCACGAATTCATCGAACTCTGCGGCGTCGCCGGCACCTCCATCACCAACTGGCAGGTTCAGCTCTTGCTCGCCTCCGCCGGCGACCGCCTCAAGAATGGCGGCGAACCCGTCTACGCCACCTATACCATCCCATCTGGCACCATCCTCTCCAACACCGCCAGCGGCTATGGATTCTACGTCATCGGGGATCAACAGCTCCTCGACAACGGCAAAAAGGTCAACCAGGTGCTCACAACCCTGGTGCCCGCTAGCGTCAATCCTTATGCCGCCGATGACCTCGACCACATCCGCGACCCCTCCGGCATTATCCGTCTCCTCGACAACTATTCCAATGTCATCTATTCGCTTTCCTACGGTGCCTACGACACCGGTTCCGACATCCTTCCCGTGGCCCAGGACCCGACCGCTTATAACACCAACTCCCTCTCCCTCTCTGGCACTGGGTCTGGATATGATGACTTCAGCTGGAATAAAACCAACGACCTCACCATTGGCGACATCAATACCGGCCAGGAATTTGTGGAGGACAGCGACATCCCCATGCCAGCCTGGCATATTCCCGATGCCCTCGCCCAGACGTCCCTGCAGGGCACCTTCCATCAGTTTTATCCGATCGATGCCGCCCAATCCAGCGTCCTCTACTTCCACTACGCCTACACCAACGCCAACTTTTTCTATGCCAATATTGGTGGCCAGGTCCATCACCACCGACAAGGCACAGGCGGCGCCTGGAGCATCGTCGGCAAGCAAGCCGACTTTGGCGGCAACTTCGACACCAATGGCACCGGCTACGCCTATCTCCGCATGGGGCCTGTTATTCCCTATACCTATGACCGCCTCGACACGATCGAATACGTCATTGAAGCCATCCCCAATAACCCCGCCTTCACCACCGCATGGCTCGGCAGCGATGGTGCAGGAGGCGGCACCGCCTTTGCCTCGCTGGTTGAGGCCCAACAACAACCCTTCCAATACACCTTCCCCATCGCTGACCTGATCGAAATCACCAAGATAACCCGTACCAATACGCTTCTCCGTCTAGAAACGGATGGCAACGATACCTTGGATCCGATCGTGAACTTCAACATTCGTTCGACCACCAATGTGCTGGTGCCTACCCATTTGTGGGATGCCATTGCGCCCCAATTCATCGCCCGAACCAACGAACAGAACTACATCACCCTGACCAATCCCCCCGGCCCCAACCGCTTCTTCTCCGTCCAACCCCTCTGGCCATAAGCAGGTTGTTCCCGATTTTGTGGGCCGGGGCTGTGCCCCCGGCGGGCTCTGCCGCGCCATTCCCGCCGCCCGCGTAGGGGCGGCCTACATCATCCCGACGGTTTGCCAAAGCTTCTCACGTTGTGGGCCGGGGTTCCACCCCCGGCGGGCTGTTTGGCTCCATTTCCGCCGCCCGCGTAGGGGCGGCCTACATCATCCGGCGGTTCGCCAAAGCTTCTCCGTTGTGGGCCGGGGCTGTGCCCCCGGCGGGCTGTTTAACTATTCCCGCCGCCCGCATAGGGGCGGCCTACATCATCCGGCGGTTTGCCAAAGCTTCTCCGTTGTGGGCCGAGGCTGTGCCCCCGGCGCAATTCACCATCGCAACACATCAATCTCACCGGTAAAAGGCCAATCCTCTGCATTATTCACCAATCCCGCCCGCACCGGATTCATGCGCACATAGTTCCATTTTTCAGAATAGCTCTCACTGCTGCGCAGGGCATGATCGAAGAACCCCTCCTGCCACGCCCGTCCGTATTTCCAACCATTTTGGGTGTTACCGGCCGAATCCTGCCCATTGTGGGCCGGGGTTCCACCCCCGGCGCGCAACCCACGTATCCTCTGCCGCCTCGCCTTCGCCAAATTCCGCTTCAACGCCCCAACCCATTTCGACAACACCCGCGATCCTTCCGCGGACACAAACAAATGCACATGGTCGGGCATCAATACATATTTTCCCACCCAGACGCCCGCCTGCTGCGGCGATTGAGCACAAAACAACTTGAACGATTCTTGGATTTCAGGACCGGTCAACCAGGGTTGCCGGTCGGCTGTGCAAAATGTTACGAAAAAGAGTGGTCGCCCCCGTGAGGCCCAAACTGTTTGCAGTCTTCGCAGTCGCCGGGGAAATGGAACCTGTTCATTCGTCAAGTCTGCCATGACCCCAGTCTGATCAAACTGTTGGTTTTCATCAAGGACGTTGTGGGCCGGGGGCCATTTCCGCCGCCCGCGTAGGGGCGGCCTACATTGTCCGGCGGTTTACCAAAGCTTCTCCGTTGTGGGCCGGGGCCCGGGCCGGGGGCCATTCCCGCCGCCCGCGTAGGGGCGGCCTACATCATCCGGCGGTTTGCCAAAGCTTCTCCGTTGTGGGCCGGGGCTGTGCCCCCGGCGGGCTGTTTGGCTCCATTTCCGCCGCCCGCGTAGGGGCGGCCTACATTGTCAGGCGGTTCGCCAAAGCCTCTCACGTTGTGGGCCGGGGCTGTGCCCCCGGCGGGCTCTTTGGTTCCATTCCCGCCGCCCGCATAGGGGCGGCCTACATTGTCAGGCGGTTCGCCAAAGCTTCTCCGTTGTGGGCCGGGGCTGTGCCCCCGGCGGGCTCTTTGGCTCCATTTCCGCCGCCCGCGTAGGGGCGGCCTACATCATCCGGCGGTTCGCCAAAGCTTCTCCCGTTGTGGGTCGGGGCCCGGGCCGGGGGCCATTCCCGCCGCCCGCATAGGGGCGGCCTACATTGTCAGGCGGTTTGCCAAAGCTTCTCCCGTTGTGGGTCGGGGCCCGGGCCGGGGGCCATTCCCGCCGCCCGCGTAGGGGCGGCCTACATCATCCGGCGGGCTTTTTTGTCCCCTATTCATTCAAATACTGGAATGCGATAATATTCAGTTCCTGGGCCAGGGTTTCGCCGCCAACATCGGCGCTGCTGTCTATCCAGCACAGGGCTACCGCCCGCCGCTCACCCGTGATCATATCGTCGTCCGGGTCCCAATTCCCAATCCCTGCCGTCGCTTCACCTTCCTTGATCGACTGAGCGACCACCACAATCACAAACAACCGATCCGATTCGTTGAATAGCCCCCAGGTATTGTTGAATATGGCAATGCGGTTGTTCTTGTTGAGGTCGGATGGCAAGGCACTACTCGTAAGAGCCCGCGCCCAGCCCGCCTGCCCGTTAATCCCCGTAGTAAGCTTCTTGGGGTCGGCCAAAATTGCTTTGACCAAAGGATCGATATCGCCCGCAGACAGCCGTTCGTCGTCGTCAGGTTCCCCGTCCATGCCTGGAACCTCGCGCATGTCCAGACCGTAAAATGCCGCATTCAGAACGTTCGTGTAGCGTGTGTTCGGATTGATTGTCCCGTTGGTGAAAAAAGCTCCCCATGTATTTACAATGTTGAATATATCCGCATTGCAAATCAACCGGTTCATCAACTGAATGCCATCCTCACTAAAGATGTCCAGCGTGCCCCATGGTTGCCCATTGGACAGGTAGCCCAATTCTCCGGGATACTCAATCGGCCCATTGCGACAATATACATAATCGCCGGGTGGAATGCCGGTCACCTTGCTCATGGCGTCGAGAGCCACCTGATTCACCGCCCCCAGCGTATGAGGGTCCTCCTCCTTCCACTCGTCTTCGTTATGGTTCAGGCGCGGATCGCTCACCGCCATCGATACCCAGACTGTCGTTTCGCCGTCTGCAATCTCATCTTCCAAGATCATACCGAAACCGCTGCCCGGCGTCGCATCCACATCTCCACCGGAATACTGCAGCTTCAGGGCATTGTTGAGCCGGACCGAACGGACAAATAAATTCATGCCCGGCGGCAAAGGATCACTGCCGGTAGGCTCCAGCAGAACCCGAAATTCGATGTTCCCGGCTGTAGCATTGCGAGCGAAATAGGGATTGCCAAACGTGGCCTCGACCTCCAGTGCCGTTGACGGGTCCACGGTTACACCTCCTCCAGCCCGCACTCCTGTGGTGGCGGTACCCGGAGGCCCCAAGGCCACGCGCGCCCAGATGTCGCCCACGCCGCTGACCCCTCCCCCGCACCCAATGCTCGGTGTGGCCATCGTAAAGATTTCGCTGCGCTTATTGTCCTCTGACGGGAACGGATACCAGAACTCCGGCTTCATGCGCAGGATCAGGGTATAATTTGCTGTATTCGACCCTGTGCCACTATCTACATAGATCGGCCCCACGTCCAGTTCCAGTTGTATCCCGATTTCATTAAACATGGGTACATTCTTCACCGAAGGATAATCTACTCCCTGGGGTGTCACCGCCGTGCTTTCATAATCCTCCAGCGCTTTGATCACATCCGCTTTACTTGCACCCGCTAAAATACGGCTGAACTCCGGCTGGGCCTCAAGCTCGGCCGCTGTACACCGCACTTTTTGTTTCCCGCTGCCATCTTCCTTGTGCAGCACCGAATAGCTGTAAGACGACAACATACTGGGATTAATGCCCGCGCCTTCCTCCATGTCGGCGCCCTCCCATCGGTTGGGCCCCGAATTGCGTCCGTCATTCCACAAACCATCCGTCAAATTCAGCAAGGCCGCTGGCGAGTCAAACCCCTTCCAAATCCGCTGGTGAATGTTCAGCTTATATTGCCGATCACCACCCGTTTTGGGCGTTGGGCTGACCGCATCAAACACCATTTTACGCACATTGTTGCGATTGGTAAACGCCCCGTATTTCGGGATGTCATCCCCGAAGGCTGTGCCCAGCAGATTGGCATCGATCAGCCCGCTCATGTCGAAGCAGGCATAAGCGTAGCGCCCCAGGATTCGGCTACGCTTCCCCGGCTCCTCCCGAATCCAAATCCATTCCGCATCCTGAACCTGATCGCCTGCAACCCCGCCCTCCAGCGTGTCGTCCTTATGCCAGTCCAGCAGCCAATCCTCCACCTTCCCGATGGCGAGTCGATCATTATCCAGAAACTCGCCGGAATAATGGAAACTCTTAGGTGCCGGTAGGTCCCCAGACAAAAAGATGCGGTGCAACGGAGAGGCTGGCGAAACTTCCTTCACGGCATTCAAATAGTCTTGCATGCCCGCCGCAATCGCCGTCTGCGCCATCTGTCGTGTGCGCATGCCTTCCATCGAGGCCCCCGCCACCAAGCGCTCCACCCGTGCCTGCGTCAGAAAGGCCACCGCCATCATCAGCATAATGCTCAGGAAGCCCAGCACCACAATCAGCGCGATGCCCTGACGCGTCTCGCCGCATTGGGAATGACCCATAAGGGGCAGAGAGGCTTCTTCTCTGTAGCTGCGTCCGCTGGGCGCGGAAGATACCCGGCCCCAACGGGGCCGACTATAGGGGCACCGCAAAAGAGTCATTTGCCGTTTCATTTTCCACCCAATTTTTTGAGTTTCAATTTGCATACTCATTCCATCACTCCCCCTACTTTATTCCGGATAATAGTGGCTCACGGGATTGTAACTGGCCCGCCGCTGCATCCGGTACTGGGGTGCCCCCATCATCGGCATGGCTCGGCCAATCAACACACTGGCATCACGGTGCAGGATTTCCCAACCCCGCCGTTCCATTTCTGGATCACCGGTGGCGATCAGCATCCCGCCTTCCACTGCGGCCTCCGGGCTCGTCAGCACCAGCATCACGTCCACCGCCACCGGTGGAATGTTGCTGACGCCCGCCAGGCTGTCCGAACTGTAAAAATCGTCGCCGGAGGTAACAAAATCCTTCCCCGTGTCCCAGCGCTGGCAGTAAATATCGAACATCACCACGTTTTCCGCCAATAATTCGGCGTCGTCAGTGTGCGTTTCATACGCATCCCACCATTCCTGATCATCTGGGTTAAGGGCATAAAATGGGGTTCCGCTGGCACTGGCACCCACCGCCATGACCATACGCCCCTTGTACAAATCGAAGCGTCGATATTCGGCACCTTCCGCCGTGGTAACGGTAGTGGCCCTGACATACAGCTTAACATAGTGGTAGGGCATATCGTCATCCTGATCGCCCGAGGTAGTAATGCAATAGAACGTATCAAAATCGTCTTCGCCGCCCCCGAGAACTTTCCCCGCGATTTTGGCGCAAGCAATACGTTCATTGACGATCATACAGTCGAGGTCCTGCAAGATGGAATCCATGGCGGTTTCGCCCACACTGTTGCGCATCAGCGCCGTGGTGCCGCGCTTCGTAATGTTGACTGCCTCCCCAAACATCCGCGTCAACGCCAACACCAGCAGCACCAGCACCGTCATTGCCGCCAACACCTCGATCAGGGTGAACGCGCATTTCGTGGGGTGTTGTAGGCCGCCCCTATGCGGGCGGCGCCTCCCGCCCATTCTATCCAAAACCGGCTCACCGGGGATCCGCCGGCGGCGGACAGGCAAGTTCGCCCTACCCTGGGCATTCCCCCGCCCTTGGTTTCGGGTAGGGCGAGGCATCCCTGCCGAGCTGGGCTGAACCCTGAATCCTGAACCCTGGTTCTTGAAGGTAGGGCGAGGCGTCCCTGCCGAGCCGGGCTGACTCCTGACTCCTGACTCCGCACGAAACCTTGGATATTGAATTGCCATTTTCATCTCACTCCTACATGTCTGGATAGGGAACAATTTCCCGATAGAAAATCCGCGGTGGAAACGCCTCCCTATCCGCAATAGCCTTCCACTCCCCTGGCCAGACCTTCAGCACTGCGTAATAGGTGTCGCGTCCCGAACTCTTTTTTTTCTCCCACTCCAGTTCATAGGTAAAGGCTGTGGTCCAGAACTTGGCCTTACTGGCGTATTCCGAATCACCTGTCCCCACATCCCAGTTCCGCGGCACCCATTTGAACACATGCAGCCCGGGGCTGCTGTCCAGCAGCCGTTCGTCCCCCTTGTCATATCCAGAACTTTCGGCCAGCACGCGCGAGGCATACTTATCGCACTTGGTCGCATCCAAATTTACTCCCCCGGACTCTACGGTGTCACCCAGGGCCGCAGCCGTTGCCGACAGGGTCGAAAATACATAATCAGCAAATAACGAAACCTCGGTGTCGTTCACCGCTGCGCGCGTTGCTTTGAGCCCCTCCGGGAACAGCGCAAACGTCGCCGTCAACCCGATCGCCACCACCAGCAGTGCCAGCGTGACTTCTACCAGCGAGTAGCCAGCCACACGTTGCTTGATTTTTTTTAGCTTCATTGCCATCTCCCATCCCGCCTCAACGCTGGTCTGTCTCATCGAGAATCTTCACCATCCCGGTCTTTCCCTGGAACTGGATCATGGTGTTGGTCCCGGGAATATCGACGGGGTCGGCCAGAGTATTGCCGCTGATTTCATAGTATTTGGTTGCTGTAAGATAAAGCCGACCGCCCTTTTGGTCTCCCCATCGTCGTCCGTCGCCATGAAACATCGTGTATGCACGCCCATTGGGTTTGAACATGATCGCACTCATAATGAAATCCCGTTTCTTCGGGTTTGCTGGGTCCAGGGGGAATTTGAACGCGCCCGCCGCGCCAGGGCTATAGTAACCGCCTCGCCCAAACAGATAGTTACCTTTGAGGGTGGAATCGTCATCGAAATAAATCCCCTCCTGCAGGTACTTCCAGTCCGACACAAACTCCAGGTCCATGTCGTCAATCGAAGGCCCTTTTACAGACGATCCTTCCTTGTGCATCCCAAACGTATCCATGTTGTTCGTCACGGCGATGACCGCATAACTGCGCAGACACTTGTCGATGGAGTTAATGGCCCCTGGGTCTGCACTATAGGTGCCGTCACGATTGGGAAAAATCACCAGTGTCCACTGGCGCTTGGCTACCGCATGTTGCCGAGCCAGCCGCATAGTATTGACCACTTGCTGGGCGGCTCGATTCGTGTCCTTGCGGCCCATATTTTCGAAGACCGGCATCGCCACCGCAAAGAGCACCCCGATGATGGCAATCACCACCATCAGTTCGATCAACGTGAAGCCGGATCGAACTTGCCTTCGCCAATCACCGGCGCCAAGGCTATGGTGGCCAAGAGGCTTCGGCTGGCAAGCCATCAGTTCGATCAACGTGAAGCCTCGCTTTTTTGCTCGTGTGTTCATTTCGTGTCTTTCACGTGTTTCGTCGTTAGATAGAACCCTCTGGCCCAGAGCCTGCTCTGATCCCAGCGGTCTCTCCCGACCTCTTGAGAGTCGGAACTACCTTCCAAATCCTGTTCATTTCTGCACATCCTGTAAATCCAGTCTAAACTGGTTCTACCCTGTCCGCTCTTTCAGCCTTCACCTTTCCGCGGTCATCCCTGTTCTTCTCACTCCCAACTCATGGCATTGTCATCCCACGTGGTATGGTCGTGATCCGGCCCAGCCGACCAAGCAATCGCGCGAAAGGGGATATCACCCCCCACATCCGGATTGGGATGGGCGCACTGGCCATCCCCATCGATATCCAATTGATAGCGAAACGGTGTGCCCCACGGGTCCACAAAGGCCCCCGCATTGGGATCGTCCGTTGGGGCCAACGTCTTACTCCCTGGTTCGAAGAACACAATATGTTTAAAATTATATTTGGATGGAGGATCACCATCCTGCCGAGGTGGCGGACTCATCGCGTCCACCCAAACTTTATCGGTCAGGTTTTCCTCTCCGGGCGTCGTTCCGTAAAACCCCGGCCAGCGGTTGTATTCGGCCTGATACTTTAATAACACCGTCACCACCACCCCGGCATCCCCTTTGGCCGTCGATAATTTGGCGCGCCGCAGGATCATCCCCGCCGCCGGCACCATCATCGCCATCAATATGCTAAGAATGGCAATGACTACCAACATCTCAACCAGTGTGAAGCCGGTTTTGGGTGGTTGATGGTTCATGGTTAATGGTTGATGGTTGTTCATGTTTGGTCGTTGGTTCGTGGTTTTTCGTGGTAGTTTCAAATCTGTTCTCGGTCTTCCCTTGATCGGTTGGACATTGAATATTGGATATTCTCTCCCTCTCCTACGGCACCGGCACATCAAATGTCTTCAGCACGGTTTCTGTCGTGGCGTTCTCTTTATCCGGCCCCAACGAGTAAACCAGCACCTTTTCCTTCACATACTCGCTACCGCCAAACAACCCGTCGGGATCATTCGGCAACATCGCCCCATCCAGATTCCGGTCCATTCCAATTCGGTAATATTGGCCCCACGGATCCACAAAAATAAACGGATTGTTCTCGTCCTGTGATTTCTCTGGAATCGTCAAATAGGCCTTTTTTAATGGATTTTCGCCCGTCAACCAACGCATCACATATTCTAATTCAGCCGTGTTCTCGGTCCAGACATCTTCTCCCACCCGGTCTTGGTCTTTGTTGTCGGGATCCCCCCAGGGCATATATTTGTGGTCGCGCTGTAACTCCAGCACCGCCAGTTTGATGCTATTCATCTCTACCAGCGCTCGCCGTTTAAATGCCCCCTTCAGCGCATTACCGGCCACCGGCACTAAAATCGCCGCTAACAGCGCAATAATCGCAATAACGACCAAAATCTCAATCAGAGTAAACCCCTCCGGTAGCGGGAACCCCGCTTTCGGTTGGACGAACCTGCGCCCTGTTGTTTTCTTGCTCATGTTCATCTCATTCCAGCCTATTTCCGGGGCGTCGGCCATCCCTCTGCTTGCCCACCGTAGCTTTAGCGAAGGTGAGTACTCTCTGTGGTTCAATCTGAATCCCGTCTCCCGTCTCCTGTCTACCGACTCCTGACTACTGTCTACTGAATCCTGACTCCTGACTCCTGACTCCTGTCTCCTGTCTCCTGACTCCTGTCTCCTGTCTCCTGACTCCTGACTCCTGACTACTGTCTACCGACTACTGACTCCTGTCTCCTGACTCCTGACTCCTTCCGCCTACCACGTCTTGTACGGCGGGTCATCTACAGGAACATCTTCGTCTTCCCCATAGGAAAACACCCCCACCTTACCGCGAATGTCCGGGAAACCAGTGCCCACGATTCGATCATCCATATTCATATCCAGCAAAATGCCATAGGGCGTACCCCATGGGTCCGGATAACCGCCGCTCAGCAGCGCTGCCTGCATTTCCACCGCTGTATTGACATCAAATGATGCCGGATCGAGGGCCAAAAAGACCATCTGCTTGGTGTTGCGCTTCTCCCCCGGCCAATCATCCAGATTCATCAAAATTTGAATCACTTGCGCCTGTTGATCCACTGTCAGCGACATATCGGCATCGCCAATCGCCACCCCCTTGGGCCGCGGCGGAATCCCGTATTCTGCAATGAAGCGCTTGATCGCCCCATCCAAATCCTGGATTTGCGACAATGCTCGCGCCCGTTTGGCCGCTCGCAGACTCGCCGTCAGCGACGGAATGATAATCGCCGCCAGCAACCCGATAACTACGATGACAACCAACAGCTCAATTAGAGTGAACCCGCTAGAAATCCGGCTTTTTGCTTTCATGTCGGTCCGTCCATTCGTCTGCTGTTACCAAGACATACGCTTCATCACTCCTAATCTACCCCCCGCCCCCCCCGAAGTCGAACGAATTTTACGGATAGAACCGCCTCCGCGGTTGTGTTGCACCCGCCCTTCAGCCATGAACCGGTTTTCGGCCCATTTGGGTTGATATTGGACCGATATTGCCCCCCCCTTCTCCTTATAAAGGCTCGGCATAGATGGCGCGGGGGGGGCGCGGCGACAGGACGCGGTCGGTGGTGCGCGCGTGGTCGAGGTCGGCCGCGGCATCCGGATCGTACCACCACAGACCGTAGGCGCTGCGTTCATCGCCGTATTTGCCCAGCGGGGCGACGGGCATCCCAAACTTATTCCACCACAACAGCCGGGTATTGTTTTTGTTCCACAGCAGAATATAGGGCACATCACGGGTCAATTGTGCGTCGATGCGCTGAACCATGGCATGGCGTTTTTGGACATCAAACTCCGTGCGCTGTTCTTCGATCAGGGCATCCACCGCCGGATTTTTGTAACCCGTGATATTCTGCCCGGAGGCACGATCGGCTTCTTCGGAATACCACATGCTTTCGGGATTCTTGAACAGCCCCGCACTCCAGGCCGCCCAAGTCATGTCGAAATGATAATCATCCATATCCTTTGACCAAGCCGCCCAGTCTTTTTTATCCACCACCAGCTCGATGCCGACGTCTTTGAGGTCCTCCTGGAAAATCGCCGTAAATTTATCATCGGTTCCCCCGCGCGACAGGTAGCGTAGCCGCAGGGGGCGGCCATCTTTGCTCAGCAGGCCCGTCGCCGGGTTGGCCCGCCATCCGGCCTCGGCCAGCAGCCTGCGCGCGCGGTCTTTATCAAAGGCATAGAACTGGTTGGTGCAGGGGGTGGCCGCATCATAGAGATCCTCGTAATAGGAGCGGTGCAGAAAATAGGCGCCATGCATCAGCGTCATATTCATTTTTTCACGATGGTACAGATGCGCCAGTGCTTGCCGCACGAGCGGGTCATCGAGCGGCGGACGCCGCAAGTTGAGGGCAATGCCTTGAAACCCGACCGGCTTATTGTTTTCGATCTCCTGCTTCACGATCCAGTTGCGGTCATAGTTTTTGCCGCGGGTCTGATTGGCCCAGACATGCGCCGTATAGACGGGGAATACATCCAGTTCGCCCTTTCTGAAGGCCTCAAACGCATTCTGGCGATCTTCGAAAAACCGGAAGCGCAGCAGATCGAAGTTGGCGACACGCTGGAAACGCGGCAGGTCCGCCGCCCACCAGTCCGGTCGCCGTTCCAGGGTGACCTGAAGCCCTTCACGGATCAGGCCGAGGCGATAGGGCCCCGACACCACCGGAAACTCGAAGTTCTGCAAGTTGAAGTCTCGCCCCGCAAAAGCATGTGCAGGCAGCACCTGCACACCCGCCAGCGTCAGCAGGTTTTGCCAATGCTCCTCTTTGGCGACGAAGCGGATTGTCATGGTATCGAGCACCTCAGGCGGGTCAAACCGTGCCAGGCCGATCTTGTGCGGTCCGGTCAGATTCCTGGGGTCCATGATCGTCTCAAACGTCCAGCGCACATCCTCGGCGGTCACCGGCTGGCCATCGCTCCAGCGCGCGAGTGGGTTCATGTGGAAGGTAAAGGTTTTGCGATCATCGCCCAGCACGCAACGCGCCGCCAGCAGCGGCTCCAGTTCCAGTGTGAGGGGATGCTGGCTCAGCAAGCTCTCGTAGAACTGCCCGAACAGTTCCGCCGACATTGTGTTCTGGTCCAGATAATAGTTGAAGCTTTTGGGATAGGGGCCCATGTAGGCCACCAGCATGCCCCCCTTTTGTGCCCATTCCGACGCCAGGGGATTCGGCGCCTCCTCCCACCCCGCCGCGGGAAACACCTCCCCCGCGTTCGCCGCCAGCACCGCCACCGCCCATGCCAGCCCGATCCAGATCGTATTCGTCTTCATGCCCCCAGTATCCCTGCCCCCCGGTTCTTGTTCAACGCTCAATCCGCGCCCCCCCATCCGCCCGCGCCCAACAAATCACTTGACAGGCGAAGGGGCCTCTAGTAGAAATGTAATCGTTTACATCTGGAGACAACATGCACTGGAGGCAATTATGGCCAATCGATCTGGACGATGGATATCTGTGGGAATGGCGGTTATTCTGATGATGGTCGGCGAAGTCTTCGGCATGCGCCCCCCCTCTGCGGTATCCGGTTCCGAACGCCTGGTGCCGCTGTCCCCGCGCCCGCAGTGGGTCGTTTCCGCTTCGTCGCAGGAGGCGGACTGGGCGCCCGCACAGGCCCTCGCCCCGGCCGGCCGCTGGAGCAGTGCATTCGCCGATGCCCAGTGGTGGGAGGTGGATTTCGGCCGGGAGGAATTCCTTGGCGGTCTTCAGTTGCGCTGGGAAGACGCCCATGCGCGCTCGTATGCCGTGCGGGTTTCCGCCGACGGCGAACACTGGAAAGAAGTGTATTCCACCACGGCGTGCCCCGGCGGCACCGAGACCGTCTCGTTTGATCCGCGCCCCGTCCGTCATGTCCGACTGGAACTGCGCGAACGCGCCACCGAGTGGGGATTCTCCCTATGGGAGGTCTCGTTCAATCCGTGGGGCCTCTGCCAGCGCTCCTGGGGCATGCAGGCGACGGCCTCCAGCGGCCAGGGCGGCGCACTGGGGGCGGAAAAGGCCATCGATGGCGATGGTACCACCCGCTGGAGCAGCGCGTTCAACGATGACGAGTGGTGGCAGGTGGAGTTTCCCCGCCCCATCGAACTGAGCGGCCTGCGCATCCTCTGGGAAGCCGCCTTTGCCGAAAACTACCGGATCGAGGTCTCCGACGACGGCACAAGCTGGCGCACGGTCTATACCGTGAAGGAAGGCGACGGGGGACCCGACTTTGTCTTCTTCACCCCGCTGAAAACCCGCTTCCTGCGCATCCTCTGCACCCAGCGCGGCACCGGTTGGGGCAACTCCATCTGGGATGTCCGCTTCTTCACCGGCGACGAACGGCTGTTGGCCACCGCAACCGCCTCCGCCGCGGGCAGCGCGCCGGACATGGCGGTCGACGGCCGCCTCGACACTGCCTGGCGCGCGCCGGCGGCAGACGTGCCGGCTCTGACCGTCACCCTGCCCGAAACCATGGCGCTGGGCGGCGTGGCCCTGACCTGGCTGAAGGATTACGCCACGGCCTACACGGTGGAAGCCTCCGAAGACGGCGAGGCCTGGCACCTCCTCGCCGCGCAGCAAAACGCCACCGGCGGCGAAAACCAGCATTTCTTCGCCGCCCGGCCCGTGCGCGCGCTGCGCGTGAGCGTGCAGGAAAACAGCGGCGCGCCGGCCGCCCTCGCCCGAATCGAAATCAAGGGCGCGGAGGAACAGGCCACCCCCATCCGCCACTATCAGGCCAAAGCGCGCAATATCCGCCGCGATCTCTTTCCGATGTGGCTCAGCCGCATGCAGGAGTACTGGACCATAGTCGGCCTGCCGGAGGAGCACCACGAATCGCTTTTCAGCGAGACCGGCATCATCGAACCGTTCAAGAACGCGTTCAGCGTCCAGCCCCTGCTCTGGCTGGGCGGCAAGCTGCACACGTGGGCGGATGTGGACATCGACCTCGCGCTGGCCGACGGCATCCTGCCACTGCCGACGGTGTGCTGGACAGGCGACGGCTGGCAACTGAAGATGTCCGCCGTCATGGGCGGGCCGGAAAACGGCCGCTACACGGCCGTGCGCTACCGGTTCACCGCGGACGCCACCGTGCCGTCCGATGCCCGCCTGGCGCTGACGATCCGCCCCGTCCAACTCAATCCCAACTGGCAGCACGGCGGCTACAGTCCCATCCGCGAGGGCCGGTTTGAAGCCGCCGCCGACAACCGACCGGCTGCCTTCCTCGTCGACGGCACCCCGCGCCTGCTGCTGCCGACCGCTCCGTCCGCCGTCGGCGCGGCCCCGCTTGCCGCGGGCGACATCGGCGAATACCTGCTGCGCGGCGAACTGCCCGCCACCGCCACCGCCCGCGACGACGAAGGCAAGGTCGGTGCCGCCGCCTGGTTCGACCTGAAGGCCCCCGCCGGAACTCCCACGGATGTCATCACGGTCTTTCCGCTCTATCCCGACGCCGCGCCACCGTCGGGGTGGGGCGCGAATCCCTCCACCGGCTTTGACGCCCTATGGGCGGAGCAGCAGGCATTCTGGACCAAACGCCTGGCCCTGCCGCGCATCGAGATTCCCGAGCCGCGCTTGATCGAGGTAATGAAAAGTAATCTCGCCTACATTCTGATCAACCGCGACGGCCCCTGGTTCAAGCCGGGCCCGCGCAACTACAACCATGCTTGGATGCGCGACGGCGTCCTGACCGGCGCGGCCACCCTGCGCTGCGGTATCACGGCGATGGTCCGCGACTTCATCCAGACCTATTCGACGTACATCCGCCCAGACGGCTGGGTACCGTGGATGATCCTGGAAACGGGCCGGCCCGTGGCCTACAACCCCGATCCGGCCAGCGGCGAAGGCCACGAATACGACAGCCAGGGCCAGTATCCCTTCATCCTCCGCCAGTATCTCGACTACACCGGCGACGAGGACTTCGTCCGCGAAAGGGTCCCCGGCGCCATCCAGGCCATCCGCTTCGCCCGGATGCTGCGCGAACGGCGGATGACCGCCGAATACCGCGACGACCCATCCAAACAGGCGTACTACGGCCTCCTGCCGCACTCCAACAGCCACGAGGGCTACTACCCGGCCCGGCACAGCTACTGGGACGGCTTCTGGCTGCTGCGCGGTATCAAGGACGCCATCGTCCTCGCCGACCGCTTCGGCCACGCCCAAGACGCCGCCTGGCTGCGCGAAGAAGAGGAATCCGTCCGCCGCGATTTCTACGCCTCGATGCAGCGGGTTATGCAAGACGCCGGCCTCGAGGCCCTGCCCGGCTGCGTTGAGCTGGCGGACTTCGATCCCACCTCCACCACCATGGGCCTCATGGTCGCCGACGAACGCGACCACCTGCCCCAGCCCCATGGAACCAACACGTTCGACATCTATTGGAACGAACTGCTGGCCCGCATGGAGCCAGGCGGCGCCAAGCTCTACACGCCCTATGAGGTGCGCAATGCCGATGCCTTCGTGCGCCTGGGCTGGCGCAAACGGGCACTCGAGGCCTTGCGGTTCTTCGTGCGCGATGCCGTCCGCCCCGCCGCCTGGAACCACATGGGCGAAGTGACGCACACCTCCCTGCGCACCCCGGCCTACATCGGCGACATGCCCCATACCTGGGTCGGTGCCGATTACGTCAATGCCGTGCGTTCGCTGTTCGTCTTCGAGGACAACGACTCGCTTGTCCTGGCCGCCGGAATCGATCCTGCCTGGCTCGCCGAAGGCGTGCTCGCGGAAAACTTGCCCACGCAGTTTGGTCCCGTGAGCTACCGCATGCGGCTGATCGACGGCTCGCTGCACATCGATCTGGACGGCAACGCCGCCCCGCCTGGCGGCGTGAGCCTGCCGCTGCCCGCCTCGCTGGCCGAGGTCCCGGTCGTTCTGAACGGCCAACCCCATGCGGTGGAGAACGGCGTCCTGCGCCTGGACCGTATCGGAAACCCATCGTCTTCCGACTCCCGCCGCGGTTCCGAGGCCCGCCGCGATCCTGTCCTTGCCCCGGAAGACCCCCTGGTGCTCGAGTGGCTCAAGCAGGTGCAGGACACCACCACGCCAGAACAGCAGCTCCTCGGCTCCATGCAGGACCAACAGCTCCAGACGTTCAACAACGCCCTGGCCGCCATGGCGTTTATCCTTCATGGCGAAACCGAGCGCGCCGAACGTATTCTCGACTTCTACGCCGCCGCCACCGATCGGGAGACCCGCGACGGGTCCCGGCAGAACTTCTTCGTCGCCGGCGAGCCCCGCGGCTTCTACCAGACCGCGCGCCGCACCGAAGAAAACGGGCAACCCGTCTATCGCGTCGGCGGCATGAACGACCGCTGGATGGGCGATCTGTGCTGGCTGCTGCTGGCCTACCGCCACCATGACCAGGTGGCGGGTGCTGGAAAATACGACGAAATCCAGGGCCTGTTGAGTGACCTCCTGCTATCGTGGTTCACCCCGGCCGCCCGCAGTCTCGGCGGCTACGTTCAGCACGGCTGGCGCGGCGGCGATCGCAACCTGCACGAAGACCACGGCCATCCCGAAGGCAACATCGATGCCTATGCGGTGTTCCAGCTTCTCGGGGAACAGGAAAAGGCCCGCCAGATCCGGCTTTGGCTCGACGCCGCGCTCCACGGCGGCGACCTGCCGCTGGACCTCTATACCTGGCGCGCCCTCGCCTTCGGCCCCGATGCCGCGCCCCTGATGAACATCCCCGACCGCGACCCGCGCTTCCGCAAGACGGTGACGGTCGGCGGACAGCCCGTCACCGGCGTCTGGCACGCGCCCGATGCCGGCATCACCGACAACCTCTGGAACGATGGACTCGGCCACATGGCCTGCGGATTCTATGCCGTCGGTGAACCGGAACGCGGCCACTTTTATGCCAACCAAATGGACCACCTGCTCCGGGACATCGACATCGGCGGCGTCCGCACCCGCGGTATCCCCTACACCCTCAACCGCCGCGGCGGCTATGACTGGGTCGACCCGCACAAGGGCTTCGTCTCCACCGCCGCCTGGTACATCTTCGCCAAGAACCGCTTCAATCCCTTCACCCTGCGCCAGGAGAATTGAGTATGTCCACACTTCAATTCCCTCCGGATTTCGTCTGGGGAACGGCCACCTCGGCGTTTCAAATCGAGGGTGCCACGAGCGCCGGCGGACGCGGCGAGTCCATTTGGGACCGCTTTTGCCGCACCCCGGGCCGGATCGTCAACGGCGACCACGCGGACGTCGCCTGCGACCACTACCACCGGTTCCAGGAAGACGTGGCCCTCCTGGCGGACCTGGGCATCCCGGCCTACCGGTTTTCCATTGCTTGGCCCCGGATCCTGCCCAATGGCCACGGGAAACTCAATCCGCAGGGCCTCGACTTCTACAGTCGCCTGGTCGATGAACTGCTGGCTCACGGCATCACCCCCTGGCCCACCCTCTACCACTGGGACCTGCCCCAGGCCCTCCAGGACCAGGGCGGCTGGCCCGAGCGTGGCACCGCGGAGGCGTTTGTCGAGTATGTCGACATCGTGACGCAAGCCCTGGGCGACCGGGTGCAGCACTGGTTCACCCACAACGAACCCTGGTGCGTGGCGATGATGGGTCACGCCCGGGGCGAACATGCCCCCGGCTGCGCCAGCGGTCCCGCCGCCCTGGCCGCTGCCCACCACGTGCTGCTCTCTCACGGGGCATCCGTCCCGGTGATTCGCGCCAACTGCCCCGGAGCCGAGGTCGGCATCGTCCTGAATCTCACGCCGGCCTATCCGGCCTCGGAGAGCGAAGCGGACCGCCAGGCCGCGCGGCGGTTCGACGGCGGGTTCAACCGGTGGTTTCTCGATCCGATCCATGGCCGGGGATATCCCGCGGACATGGTGGACGTCTATCGCCAGCGCGGCTGGCTCCCGGAGGGCGTCCTGCCCTTCGTCCAGGGAGAAGATTTGGATACCATCGCTGAGCCATGCGACTTTCTGGCCATCAATTACTACACCCGGGCCATTCTCCGCGGCGGAAGTGAAATGGAACAGGGCGGAGAACCGGCAACGCTGCCCCCGCCCGCCCACTCCGAGTGCACTGATATGGGCTGGGAAGTGTATCCTGAAGGCCTGCGCGACCTGCTGATCCGAGTCCACCAGGACTATCGACCCGCCCGCCTGCTGATCGCCGAAAACGGGTGCAGTTATTCCGACGCGCCCGGCCAGGACGGACGTATCCGGGACGAGCGCCGGATCCAATATCTGCGCGATCATCTCGCCCAGGCTCGGCTCGCCATGGCCGAGGGGGTCCCGCTCCAAGGCTATTTCGCCTGGTCGCTGCTGGACAACTTCGAGTGGCAGTTCGGTCACGGACAGCGCTTCGGCCTCGTCGCCCTGGACCCGGCCACCGGACGACGGCTCCCCAAGGACAGCGCGGCATGGTTCGCCCGCCTCGTCGCCTCGCCCGCCACCTCTATTCCCTGAATATTCTTTGGATAATATTTTTTGTATTTCATGCTTTACAAGTCACGCCTCCAGGTGTATGTAATCGTTTACATGATAGATTTTATTGAAGAAATTACTCCCATGCACCCGACCACCAATCCAACATCTGTTTCCGCCAGCACCGGCAGAGACCCCAACGGCTTGGCCCTGCCGTTGGCATACGCGATCTCAGCCTGTGTCACGTCCAGCTTCAGCGATCCCGTTCCCGGCAACGATGCCGACACCCCCCAAACCCAAGTCCCGGGCATCCCCCTGTTGACCCCGCTGGCCATGGCCCTGCTGACCGCCGACATGGCCTATGCCCATAACCGCCAAACCTAAACCGCCTGGAGAACCACAGCATGAACCACCAACGCGACCCGCGCCCCACTGCCGCCCTGCCCCCCCCCGCATGACACGTGCCCTCCTCTTCCTTATTTTTCTGGCGGCCCTGCCCCGCCTTTCCTCTGCCGAGCTGCTGGCCAACCGCGGCTTTGAATCCGGCGACGTTTCTAGTTGGACGCAGTTCGGTCCCGACTGGCGCATCGGCATCGGCGACGACGCCCATGCCGGCACGTACGGCGCCGTCAACGATGTCCAGCCCTGGCACGATCCCGGCCTCGACTGGCGCGGACTGCACCAGGAAGTGCCCGTCACCGCCGGCGAAACCTATCTGGCTTCGGTCTTTATCCGCGCCGTCAGCGTCGAGTCCTCTTCGTCCTGGCTGGAGCTCCAGTGGCTGGACGAGCTGGGCGGCGTGATCCGCCAGGATGCCACGGCGCCCGTCGATGCCGATCAGCCCTTCCAGCTCGAAACCCTCTCCTGGCTCGCCGCCCCGGCCGGTGCCGTCACCGCCAGCGTCCGCGGCGTCGTCTTCATGCCCGCCCCCCCGGCCGGCGACGCCGACTTCCATACGTTCGATGATTTCTCCCTGATCCATATTCCCGCTGGGTCGCTGTCCAACCCCGGCTTCGAAACCAGTGACCTGACCGACTGGGGCATCTTCGGCCCGGGCTGGCGCACCGGCGTCGGCGGCGATGCCCGTTCCGGCGCCTATGGTGCCGTCAACGACGTCTACGACAGCCACGATCCTGGGTTGGACCAGTGGCGCGGCATCTTTCAGAACGTCGATGTCTCCCCCGCCACCTCCTATGTGGCCTCCGTGTACATCCGCACGCTGAACATCGAATCGTCCAGTTCCTGGCTCGAAATCCAGTGGCTCAACGGCGAGGGCGGTGTGATCGATCAGGTCCAATCCGCACCGGTCACCAACGATCAGGCCTTCACCCGGGTCCAGCTGCCGAACCTCCAGCCGCCCGCCGAGGCCGTCCAGGCCAGCCTGCGCGCGATTGTCTTCATGGAAACGCCGCCCGCAGTCGACGCGGACTTTCACATTTTCGACGATCTTTCCTTCCTACCGCAGCTCCCCCTCGACGTCTCGAGTTCCGGCGGCGGCGGCATCGATCTCCAATGGCCCGCGGACGGCGTCGGCTATTACCTCGAAGCCACCGCCGATCTCGCCCAGCCGGCCTGGACGCGCGTCCACCAGGCCCCGGTCCTGTCCACCGGCACGGTCTGGCAGATATCCGTTCCCGCCGCCGGCCTCCAATCCAACTACCGCCTAGTCAAACCCTGAACACGCCATGAATGCCACCATCCAAGATATCTGCCAGGCCACCGGATTCTCCACCGCCACCGTTTCGCGCGTGCTCAACGATAGCCCCTTGGTGACCCCCACTACCAAGAAGAAGGTGCGCGCCGCACTGGACCGGATGGACTACCGACCCCATCACGCCGCGCGCGCCCTCAAGCTCAACCGCACCGGCATGATCGCCGTCGTGTTTCCTGATTTCGACAACGGCTTCTTCACCGAGGTCCTGCGCGGCGTCGATGAAACGGCCTCCGAGTTCAAGTTGCATCTGATGACCGCATTCACCCATGGTGCCCGCGACGAGCAAAAACTCATCAACCGCATGATCCGCGAACGGCTTGCCGATGCCCTGATTCTCATGAACCTGACCTTCCCGGACCCGTTCTTGCGCAAGCTGCTTCGCTGGAACCTGCCGATCGTCCTGATCGACCGCCCCCTGAAGGGCAGCTCCATGTCGTCCGTCAGCATCGACAACCGCGCCGGCACGGTCGCCATGACCCGCCATCTGCTGGATCAAGGCCACCGCCGCCTGGTGTTTGTCGCCGGTCCCGCTGGCACATTTGACGCCGATGAACGCCTTGCCGCCTTCCGCGACACGCTGCAGGCGGCCGGTGTACCCCTCCCCGCCGACGCGGTGTGGCAGGGCGATTTCACCGAGGAGAGCAGCTCCCGCCTCATGGCCAATTTTCTGCTGCGCAACACCCCGCTCCCGGATGCCATCTTCGCCGCCAATGATGCCATGGCGGTCGGCATCCTGCGGGTCCTGCGCCAGGCCGGACGCCAGGTGCCCGGCGACGTGGCCGTCGTCGGCTTCGACGGCAGCGATGTCGCCCGCCATCTCGACCTGACCACGGTCCGCGCCCCCATGCGTGCCATGGGCCGGGAAGCCGCCCAGCAGGCCCTGCACCTCATCCACGGAACCGCCCCCCCCCAGAACGTCGTACTGCCCTCCCAACTCGTGGTCCGGCAGACCTGCAGCGGCTCTCAGTCCGCCAAAGAAAGCCCCCCCCCCGGAGAACAATCATGAAAACCTGCACGTCCATTTTTCTGGGATTCCTGTGTGTCCTATCGGCCGTCAACAGCGCCGTTGCACAGCTCGAGAACCCCGGCTTTGAAACCGGCTCGCTGGCTGGCTGGTCCACCTTCGGCTACGGCTGGCGCCTCATCTCCGCCAGCGAAGCCCGCAGCGGGGAGTATGCCCTGGCCGTGGACAACCTGCTCGAACTGGATGAAGACACCTGGCACGGCGTGGTTCAGGAAGTGCCCGTTACCGAACGCCGCTCGTATACCGCCGGCATGTATGTCCAATCCCAGAATGTCCGCTATTCTTCCATCTTTCTCGAAATCCAGTGGCTTGATGAACACGGCCACGTGCTCCATCAGGTCCGCGCCCCCGCCGTCAACCGCAACCAACCCTACCGACTAGTGGAATTGAAGAAAATGCGTGCGCCGGTCGGCGCCGTCCGCGCCAGCATCCGCGGTATCTTTTTCATGCCCGGCCTCCCCCGCAACGACAAGGCTCTGTTCGTCTTCGATGATTTCTATTTTGATGAAAAATAACCCCCCCAGGAGAATCCGATGAACCCATTCCGTTTCTGCCCCGTTTTGCTCGTCGTCGGGATACTGGCCACCGCCGCCTCGGCGGACAACCGGCTCGCCAATGCCGGCTTTGAATCCGGCGATTTGTCCGGCTGGACTACCTTCGGCCCCGGCTGGCGCACGGGCACCGGCGACGACGCCGCGGACGGCGTCCATGGCGCTGTTTGCGACGTGCTGCCCGAACAGACCGAAGAACCCTGGCGCGGCCTCTTCCAGACCGTGCCCGTCACCCCTGGCCGAGCTTATTCCGCCGGGGTCGACATCCGCACGGTCAATATCCATGCCTCCAGTTCCTGGCTGGAACTCCAGTGGCTGGACGAGGCAGACAACGTGATCGGCCAGCTCCAAACCCTTTGGCTCACCACCGACCAGCCCTTTACCCCCGCCGCACTGGAGTCGGTCACCGCTCCGCCAAATGCGGTCGCCGCCAGCATCCGCGGCATCGTCTTCGTAGAACACGAGACCAGCCCCGACAATCCGGAGTTCATCATTTTTGACAATTTCCGCTTCGAGCGGCATTAAGCCCGCTTCGGAGCGGTAAGCCAAACCAGAATGAACAGTCCACCCAACCACAAAATGAGGAACCAATGAAAACATTGCGACAACTCCTGATCCTGACGGCCTGCCTAGCGCTGGCCACCGCAACCGCCTCGGCCGAGTTGGCCGACAACCCCGGCTTTGAAACCGGCGACCTGACCGACTGGTCCTCCTTCGGCCAAGGCTGGCGCACCGGGACCGGTGACGACGCCTACGCAGGCACCTACGGTCTCGTCTGCGATGTGCTCGACTCGCACATCGGCGAAGAATGGCGCGGCGTCTATCAGTCCGTCCCCGTCACCGCTGGTCTCGCCTACGATGCCGGGGTCTACATCCGCACCGTCAGCGTGGATACCTCCGCCTCGTTCCTCGAGCTGCAGTGGCTCGACAACATCGGCGGCGTGATCAGCCAGGAACAGTCGGCCTCCGTCACCAGCGACCAGGCCTTCACCTTCATGGACATCCAGAGCGTCACCGCGCCAGTCGGGGCCGTCGAGGCCAGCTTGCGCGGCGTCGTCCAGATGCAGTCGCTGCCCACTTCCGGCGACAGCGACTTCCATGTATTCGACAACTTCACCATGACCCAGCAGACCATTCCCGAACCGGGAACCATGGCCCTGTTGGCGGTTGGCGCGTTGGGCATGGCCCTGCGCCGTCGTCGCTCGCACTAACCCGTAACTCCCCGGCCGGTGGCGGCCGTATATTCTCCGCTGCCGGCCCTCTTTTTACCCCAGACACAGCATGCCAACATCCTCATCCACTTTGCCTTTTCCAGCCTGGGAAGACTCCGGACTCCTCCGTCTCGAAAACCGCGCCGGACTGCACTTCCGTCTGCTGCCCAACGGTGCCATTGGCTCCATCGAACACAACGGCGTCCTTATCAATCAGTCTCGCGGCATCCTGCCCGAAGGCGCCCCGTTCCGCCTCTGGCTGCGCAGCGGACGCGATCTCATTTCCCTGCTGAACCCCGCTTACGTCACGTCGTTCGGTCTCGCCGGCCGGCGCCGGGCAGTCTGGCAGGGGCGGCGTGCCGCCTGGCGCTGGCAGGTGCAGTTGGAACTGGATGCCGCCCGCTTGGCCTGGACCTGGCATGTCCACCTGTCGCATTCCGGCCCCCGGCCCCGGACGGCTGAAGTGCTTCTGGCCCAGGATATCGCTCTGGCCGACCTCAAGGCGGCCCGCATCAACGAAAACTACACCGCCCACTATCTCGACCATACGCCGCTCGAGCATCCCGAATGGGGGCCGGTCCTGTGCACCCGGCAAAACCTGCCCCAAACCGGCCGACGCCATCCCTGGCTCGCGCTCGCCTGCCCGACCGGCGCGACCGCCTTTGCCACCGAAGGCCTCGATGTCTTCGGGCTCTCCCAGCGCGTGACCGGACGCCCGCTGGTACAGCAGGGCGATCCGCTCCCCTCCCGTCGGCGCCAGGGCGAAAGCGCCTGCGCCGCCCTGCAGAGCCGTCCCGTTCTCCTGGATGCCGACCCATCCGCCCGGTTCCAGTTCCGCCTCACATACACCCCTCATCACCCCGCCGCCACCTCCGCCCGGGATCTCGACCGGCTGCGCGCAGGCAACACCGCCTCCCAGTCCAAGCAAGAGACTTCCCCCGTGCCCCGTTCCCTCTGGGACGCCCCCCGCCTGCTCCATGGCCGGCACTTCGATTCCGAAACCTGGGACCGCCTCTACCCCCGCCGCCACGGCGAAGAACGCATCGGCCGACGGCTCGGTTCGTTTTTCACTCCCGACGGCCGGCATGTCGTCTCCAAGGCCAAGGAATCCATCGTCGAGCGTTCCCACGGCCATGTCCTGCTGGGCTCGAACCGCCTGCTTCCCGCCACCGACGCCTTCGGTAGCACTGTCTACGCGCCGGGGGTCTTCAATGCCCAAATTTTCTGCGGCAACCCCGATTTTGCGCGTGTCCTCACCGTCGTGCGCGATCCCCTCCAGCGCCTGCGCGCCTCCGGTCAGCGGCTCTGGGTGCACCTCGGCGGCACCTGGCGCCTTCTCGGCACCCCCTCCGCCTTCGCCATGGGCCCCGCCCGCGTCGACTGGTGGTACCGCCTGCCCGGACGCCTCCTGCACATCACCAGCCGCGTCGATGCCGATCCCTCCGCTGTCACCCTCGACTGCCGGGTGGTGGAAGGTCCGCCGCTGCGCTGGCTCGCCACCCACCAGCTCTGCCTGGGCACCAACGAACTCGACCACGGCGGCACGGTCGAAATCCATCCGGATACCGCCAAGGCCATCCTGACACCCGACCCCGACTCCATGGATGCCCAGCGGCATTCCGGCCGCCGCTACCGGCTCGCGGCCCGACCCGCCAGCGCCGTGGTCGGCATTAGCAACGATGCCGCCCTCTGGTCCGACCGCATGTCCCGCCAGGCACCCTTTGTGGTCGTCGAATCCCGCGCCGTCCGGCATCTGGCCCTGCGCCTGGATCTCGCCGGTGCGCCGTCCGCCGCCGCCGCCAGGCATTCCAACGGTCTGCCGCCCCCGGCGTGGCGCATCACGCGGGCTCCCGAGGGCATGGCGGACCTCGCCGACATCCTGCCCTGGTTCCGCCACGATGCCTGGATGCATCTCGCCGCACCCCATGGGCTCGAACAGTACGGCGGCGGCGCCTGGGGCACCCGCGACGTCTGCCAGGGCCCCGTGGAGTGGCTGCTCGGCGAACAGCGCTACGCCGACATCCGCGAAATCCTCCGCCTCGTCTTTTCCCGCCAGTTCGCGAAAACCGGCCTCTGGCCACAGTGGTTCATGCTGGCCCCGTACGCCGATATCCTGCAGCGCCACTGCCACGGCGACATCCTCTTCTGGCCCCTCAAGGCCCTTTGCGACTACGCCGAGGCCGCCAACGATCCCGGCATCCTCGATCTGCCCGCGCCCTTCCTGAACGAATCCGGCATCCCCGGCCGCCCCCGCCCCCTGCTCGATCACGTGGACCTCGCCCTGCGCACCTACCGCCAAAACTGCGTCGGCGGCACCGCCCTCGTCGCCTATGGCGATGGCGACTGGGACGACACCCTCCAGCCCGCCCGCGCCGAGATGCGCAACGGGATGGTCAGCGCCTGGACCGTGCAACTCGCCTACCAGACGTTCGGGCAACTCGCTGCTCTCCTGCACCGCGCCGGAGAGGACCGCCGCGCCGCCGCCGTCACCGACCTCCGTGAACACATCCACGCCGACTTCCACCGTCATCTCATGCCCGACGGCATCACCGCCGGGTTCGCCCTGCTCCGCGGCGGACGCTTCACCCCCCTGCTCCATCCCCGCGACACCCGCAGCGGCATCCAGTACCGCCTCCTGCCCATGACGCGCGGCATCCTCAGCGGCATCTTGGACCCCGCCGAAGCCCGCACCCACTGCGAACTCATCCGCCAACACCTGCACTTTCCCGACGGCGTGCGATTGATGAACCGGCCTGTATCCTATACTGGCGGCATCAGCCGCATGTTCCAGCGCGCGGAAACCTCCGCCTATTTTGGGCGCGAAGTGGCCCTCCAATACGTCCATGCCCACTTGCGCTACGCCGAGGCCATGGCCCGCATCGGCGATGCCGATGAAGCGTGGTGGGCCCTGCAGATCGCGAATCCGGCCGGCCTGTCCGAGCGCCTGCCCAACGCCGCTCCGCGCCAGGCCAACGTCTATTTCAGCAGTTCCGACGGCGATTTTATCGACCGCACTGAAGCCTCCGAGCACTTCCATGAACTCCGCGACGGACAGCACCCGGTCAAATCCGGCTGGCGTCTCTACTCCAGCGGACCCGGCCTTTATCTCCACAAGGTCCGCTCCGTCCTTTTCGGCATCCGCGAACACTACGACCGGATTACCTTCGATCCCGTCCTGCCCCCCGACCTTGCCGCCTGCCGCGTCCAGATGATCCTCGACGGCCGCGACGTCTCCTTGCGCTTCTCAACCGATCCGGCCGCCGCCCTCCTCGTCAACGGCCACCCCCTCGCTCCCCTCGCCGATCCCGTCAACCCCTACCGCCCCGGCGGCACCCTCGTCGACCGCCGCCAGCTCCACCAGCATCTCGACCACACCGCCAACGTCATCCAGGTGCCGATATCCCCCGCACCCTGATTTTCCCCGGACGGGATGCGCCAAGACCCCCGCCCTTGTGCCGTGGGCCATTGGGGTCAGCCCTTAAATGATGAATCTTGAGATTCAAGATTCATCATTTAAGGGCTGACCCCATGGTGGATCACCATTCCAGCAGCAGCCGGTAGGCACGGAAGCCGAGGTTGGGAACGGGATCGATGATCTGGATGGATTCGCCTTCACCCGGAATCTGGGCACCGCCAGGCAGGACCTGCCAGGGCACGGCATCCAGCAGATTGGTGCAGTAGTGCAGCGTGTACGTGCGCCCGAGCATGCCGAACCACGTCAGGACCGTACCGCCGGGATCGTAGCCGCTGGCCAGCGCGAAGAATGACAGCGGATCGGTCGGGTCCGTGCCGACCGCCCACTCTTCGCGATTGGTAAACCTGTCCTCATCGCCGTCACCGTCCGGATGCAATCCCGCGGGCGAGCCGCTGAATTCGATTTCCCAAGCGTCGGGCAGGCCGTCGTTGTCCATGTCGAAGTCGTCGTCCATCGAATAACTGCCAACCTGGCCATGCTCCAGCACGTTGTCGCCGTCCGCCGTCCGGATCACCAGCCGGACCTGCGCGCGGGCGTCGAGATTGCGCCCGATGAACCAATCCTCCGACGACGGAATGGCGAAGCGGGTGTGGTCGATCAGCCGTCCCTCGGGCAGCCGGTAGATGTTGGTCAGCACCACCGAACCCGACGCGGGAATCGTCCGGTTGGTCCAGACCTGTTCGAAGTCGCCACCGAGACGATCGCCCTTGTGATTGCGCTCGCTCCAGTGTTCGGCCATGTGCGGCGACTGGTCCAGCCACCAGGTGGTCTCGCCGTACTCCTGCACGACCTGGATATTCACGCCGACCCGGGCGGAGGCCATGCGATTTTCGATGGTGATTTCCTGCACCACGTCCTCGCCGGGATTGTAGTGCGGCAGCCCCTCTCCGTCCGCCAGCGGCGGCTCCACGAATCGTACGCGGGCGACCAACGGTTCGATCATCGAGCGCATGCCGGCCACCTGCGGCGGTCCCGCGGCGTCGGCGGTGAACCCGACGCGCACCAGGCGGGTGCGGTCGATGCCAGGAAAGGCCGACCACGGCACGGCCACCGTCTGCGCCAGCGACACCACGCGCGCCACCACGCTGGTCAGCGCCACGGAATTGGTCACGCCGTCGGCATCCGCCGCCCAGAGGCGCAGGCGGTCGCCGTTTTCAGCCATGGCGACATTGAACTGCACGACATCGTGTCCGCTCACGTCCACCGGAACGGTCGTGCTCCAGTAGGCATTTTCGGCGTTGCCCGGCAGGCCGCGCGTTGGCCCCACCTGTAGCCGGGCGGCCGACACGTCGAAGCCGGTCTTGCCGCCGGCCGCCCGCCGCGCCTCCGCGCGGATGTAGTAGGCCCCCGGCGGCACCGCCGACACATCCCAGTCGTACTCCACCCGGTGGGTGTTGGTCGGCACCGCCAGGGGCGTGCCTGGATGGATCGGGATCCATCCGTCGGCGCGGCCGTTGCCATAGTAGAGGCTGACGTCGAGGGGCTCGTCGTGGCCGTCGGTGGCCTCGACCTCGATGCGGTAGGTGTCGGCACCCCAGTTGTCGCCGCCGTCGGCGGCGGCGGGACTCCGGATGACCACCCCCGGCGCATAGGTGCTGCGGTAGCGGACGCGCGTATGCACCTGCTCGCCGCGCGCGAGGCTTTCGTTGACCGCGCAGGCAACCACCACATTGTCGTTGATCTCCGAAATGGTATTTTGCTCGAAGACATCCAGCTGCAGATCGCGGCCGCCGTCATCCAGAATCGTGAACTCGAAATGGCTCACGCGCCGGTACGGCGCCTCGGTGGCGAACCCGTAGGAGTCGGCGCCGCGGTCCTGCTGGAGGATGTAGACCGCGTCGTTGCTGCGCAGCGCACCCAGCGTGCGGTGGTGGACATTTGTGGGCGGATTGATCGAGCGATGGGTGATCCATTCGCCGTCGGCCTTGCGGATTTTGATGGTGTCGTGGTCGTGGCCCTCGAAGCCCTCGTTGATGCCCGCCCCGCCCCGCCAGAACATGTTGACCTGCGCGAAGACGTTCAGCGGGCCGTGCTCTTCGAGCACCAGCGCCTTATTGGCGACCAGGTCGGTTTCCATTTCGATGTAGACGCCTGCATCGGCGACTTGCTCCGGCGCAAAAAAGGCGTCGGTCTGCACCACGCCGGTGAACCACTCGTTGGTCTTGGAGCGAACCGGCAGAAACATGCGCATGTAGCTGTCGTCGGTGCCGTCCTCGGGCGTGGTGCGCGACATCAGCGCCAGATACCCCTCCGGCATCAGCGGGGAATCCTCGGCGTACTGGTGGATGCCGAAGATGTCCGCGGACACCGGCCGCAGACTGCCGCCCATTACGCCGTCGTAGTCCGTCATGCGGAAGTAGCCGTTGCCGCGAATTTCGATCAGCCCGGGGAAATTGGGCTCACCGTAGATGTTGGTGCCGTACTGGTGGCCGACCTTGAAGCCGACGTGGTAGGAAGCGGGCCCAGGGAGACGGCTAGTCTCGTCGGGATCGAACAGCGAGCGCACGCCGGCCCCGGCGTTGGGCCAGGCGTAGAGGTATTCCTCGTAGGCGTTCCAGTTCCAGTTACCGTCGCCGCGGCCATACAGCGCAATGGGCTCGATGGTGGCGCTGCCCCGGGCCACGGGCTGCGCGAACCAGCCTTCGCGATCGACCAGCCCGTGCAGATAGCCCGCGCGCAGGAACACCTCGTTGTGCCCCTGGTAGGTCACGTTGGGATAATCCACCATGCCGTAGCTTTCCTCTTCCGGTGCCCACCCCATGTGGATTTCAAAGGACTCAAACACGAGATTGGTGTTACCGGGGTCGTCCGTGGCGAGGCCGATCTTCAGCGCCTTGACGTTGTCGGCCGCCCCGTTGGTCGTCACCGCCGTCAGCACGAAGTGCTTGTCCAGGGTCCGGTCGAATTCGCCGAGGTTCTCTGGAAAGACGACGTGCAGGCGGGTGGGCCAGACGCCATCGTAGTGCGTGGCCAGTCGCCGCGGAAACTGGCTGAGCGGATCGCCCACCGTGTAGACGTGCTCGGCGGGAAACGGGCCGTCGCCGAATTCGGTGCCGCTGCCATCGCGCGCGCCCAGCGTCCAGTAAGGCGCATTTGTCCGGATGTCCAGCGCCTCGCCGCGCGCCGTTCCCCAGTTACGGGCCACGTAGCGGTACTGATCGATTTCGATCCACCCCGGGCCGCTCGCGCCCAACTCGAACACCGAGAGCGTGTTGGTCAGCAGCAGGACGGCATCGTTTGTCAACGCCCGGAACCGCCAGCCGGCCACCGCCGCCTCGACGTGGGCCGGATACTGCACGGCATTGGTGTCGCCGCCGGGATAACCGTAGGCATACAACTTGGGATACACCAGCGGGGGCAGGCCCAGGTTTTCGGTCACGGTTTGCTGTGCGTCCGCCAGCAGGTCGGCATGCAGATCGTCTAGCGTTTCCGACATAGCCGTGGAGCCGGTCAGGTTCACGGTGTCCACATGCAGATTCACCTCCGCGTCGGCCCCCTCTTCCCCGGCCGTGCCGATGTAGCGCACCGAGACTGTCACGTCCTCGATCTCGCCCGAGCCATCCGTCTCCCGCCAGAAGCGGACATCATCAAAGCAGACATCGACATCGATCTCGCCGGCGGCCCCGTCGCCGCAGATCATGCAGCGGAACACGTAGTCGGCGGTAGTGGTGATGGTGGCGAAAAAGGACAGCTCCACCCAGCCGCTCTCGGTGACGTCGGCGGAGAGCACGTCCTCCCAGTTGTCCGGCCCGCCCTCCTGCTCGAGCTTGATGCCGGCCACCGCCCAGCCGGCGGCATCCGTCTTCTGCAGGTTCGCCACGTTGATTCGCGCGCGGGCCTGGACAGTGTCGCCAGCCTGCAGAGCGAACACCTGGAACGCCTGGTTCCAGCTCCAGCCGGTCCAGGTCCCTTCCATGCGCAGCGCATAGTCGCCCCGGTAACGCACATCGCGCGAGAGTGTCGCCGTCAGGTCGTCCGTTCCCACGGTCCACGGCTCGATCCGGCCGGCCTCGAATCCGCTGTTGGCGGCGCCGGTGTACTGCCCCTGCAGATCAAACCGCTTCCAGCCGTCGTGCACCGCCGACCAGACCTGGGTGGCGGCCACGCCGGGCGGACCCGACAGGCGGGCTTCGACAACCCCCTCGCCCAGCGGGGACGCATACGATGCGGCATCCCAACGGACGAACCCGATCGCGCGCACGCTGTCGCCGGCCGCCATCGGCACGGTCTGCGCCAATCCGTTGGTGATCCACTCCGCCCCCGAGTGGGTGCCCGAGATGTGCGCGGCGGCATTGCGGTTATAGGTGTCGTTCGTCAATGACGCGACAGACAGGGGCCCGGCCTGCACGTCCCATCCGCTCAAGTCCCCGGTCTCGAAATCGGAATTCCGCAGCACAGCGGCTCCGGCGGGCATCCCCGCGGACAGGAGCAGCGAAACGATTGTGAGACCATGCGTTAGCAGCGTTATCTTCATGGCTTGTTCCTGATTCAGTGTGGTGGTGGCATGCCCTTGCGGACGATCTCGATGCCACGGCGAATCTCCGGAACACGCATGCCGATCTTCCAGCACAGGCCGGTCTTGTGGTTTTCAATCATGGGCGCCACCGGGCCCACACTGATGGCGATATATTTGTCACTGTACCAGCCGCGCTTGAGATTCATCCCGTCGCGGAATCCGAACGGCCCCCAGAACGCCCGGGCATGGCGCAGATACAGGTTTTCGAGGCAGACATTTGCCTCCTCCGGCGCATACGGCCACGAGGCCAGGAAGGCCGATGCCGTGATCGTGCCGTTGTCCCGGCCCGGATACTGCACGCCGTAGCCGTCCGGATTCAGTCCCGCCGTCATGCCCCAGATGCCCCCGCCCAGCTCCGGGCGGTGCCGCTCGGCCCAGCGAATCTGCGCCTGACAAAAATCCTGAAAATGCTCGAAGTAGTTCTTCGATCCGTGGCGGAACACCGACGGATGCATCCCCAGGTAGGAGTAATGCGTGTAGAACAGCGGCGGACCGTCGGATTCGCGCCCCAGTTCCATCTCAACGCCCAGCTTCGTCCGCCGGTGTCCGTAGCCCGGATGAATCCAGCCCTTGAAATAGGAAACCGGCTCGATCGGATGCGTGGGCGAGGCCAGCGCCAGGATGTAGGTCATCTGCGCTTCGGTGAAGCCGGTGATTTCCAGATCGATGGCGAATTTGTGTTTTGGCGACCAGTGCCACAGCAGGGGACGCCGCCCATCGGGTCGCTTCTTCACGAAAAAGTCCCATTGCGCATCCCGGTAGAGCCGGTCGGCGATGTCCCGGATGGCGGCGGCCGTTGCCGACGGATCGTCCTTCACGTACTCACGAAAAAACAGCGCCCCCGACAGCAGAAAGGCCGTCTCGACGGTGTCCGCGCCGTCATCCTTTTTCCCAAACGGTATAGTCTTGCCGGTTTCCCCGTGCAGCCAGTGCGGAAACATACCCTTGAAACGATCGGCTTTCTCCTCCAAAAACACCAGCGATTGGTGGGCGCTGGCGATTCCTTCGTCGCGGGAAATCCAGTCGTTTTCAATGCCTACGGCCAAATTGAAGAACATCATGCCGGCCGCTGCCACCGAACACATGTTGCGGTTCCAGCCGCCGATGCCTTCGCGCGGCAATCCCGACACCGGATGACGGTAGTTCCAGAAATAGCGGAAACTGACGCGCTGAATTTCCTCAACCAAGTCGCTGTCGGGCAGCGGGCGGGCTTTTCCGGTGACGGTCTGCGACCACGGCGAGACCTCGATCACCGCCTTCTGCTTGTCGATCGCCACCATGCGCACCCGGTAATCCACGGCGCGTCCCGGCTCGGTGAAGCAACTGAGCGCGGGCACGTCGAGGAACCCGTCGTGGGCCCGGGCAAAACCCTCGCCCTCGTCCGCCTCCACCTCGAACACCCAGTCCTTGCGGTTGTGCCAGTCGGGCGGCTCGGTCCAGTAGAGATCAACGCGCTCGGCACCGGCCTGGGCGTCGAGCCCAACCACGGCTGGCAGGCGCGCGGTCGGCTCGGCGGCGGCTTCGGCTGTAGGCTCCGCGGCAGCCGACGGCGCAGCCACGGCCAGCGGCTCGAACGACTGCGTCGCCGGCGCCGGTCGTTCGGCGCAACCCGTCCAGAGGGTCAAGGCTGCCAGCAATAGCAGGCGTTTGATGGAGTCCTGTAAAAACGAGTTGCGATGGCGGTTCGTGCGGGCTCCGCCACCTTGTGTGGCGGGGGAGCCAACGTGTGCCTCCCACGATACAAGGTCGTGGGGCGGCTCGATCCGCATGCCGTCACTCACCTGCGCACGACTCGACAGTCCAGCCGCGGAATCGGAAAACCAGCGAACGGGGATTGGCTTCATGGGGTTTCTCCTTCGTGAGCTGAATCCGCCTGTGCCCGGCGTTCCTCCAGCTTCTCCTTGTTCTCGTAAGCGACGTCCTCGGTCAGCGGATAGCGGATCATGAATACCAGGCCGCCGGCGCACAGCAGCGTCGGGATGGCGATTTCATAGGTCCGCAGCCAGAAGAGCGTGAAGGACGTCTGCGCCGCCACCGCGTGGTCGAAGCGCGTGGCCACCAGTAGCACACCAGCGATCAGCAGGGCGCTGGAGCCCGCAAACTTGAGCCACCAGCTATACATCGACGAAAAACAGCCCTCGCGCCGAAGCCCGTGGACCAGTTCATCCTCGTTGCAGACATCCGCCACCATCGCCGGGCCCATGGTGTACATCATCAGCATACCGGAGGAAATCAGGACCGTGGGAATGATTGTCAGCAACGGATAGACCGGATTGTAGCAGACCACCTTCAGCAGGTTGCCGATCATCATCAGGATGACCGCCAGCCGCACCGTGCTGGCCTTGCCGAAGCGCCGGCTCCACCATGTCATCGGAAATACCGCGATCAGCGCCGTGATGGCCCAGGCCGTCCCGTTGATGCCCATCACCGTGCTCGCGGCTGAACGCGCCCCGCCGAAGACGTAATATATGATGATGTAGTTGGCGAAGCCATTGACGAAGCTATAGCCGGCGGTGACCAGGAACACGCAGGCCAGTAAGCGCAGGAAGGTGCGGCTCTGCATCACGTCTTTCAGCGTGGACCAGAGTTTCAGACGGGGCTGCTGCTTGATTTCCCCATAGTAGCGTTCCTGGCATTTGATCCCGCAGAATACGGCCATCGCCATGATCAGAATCCCAACACCGGACCCCACATACTTCATGCCGACGACTTCATTGGCGAAGATCGATTCGCGCCGCGCCAGCCAGTACATCCACGGGGTCAGCACGGCGAAAATATTACCAATGAAGGACGCATAGGCGAACAGGCGGGTGCGTTCGTGATAGTCCCGGGTCATCTCGAACCCCAGCGCCTGCAACGGCACGGTGTAGATGGTCACCGCGGTGAAGAACAGCATCGTCGAGGCCAGGTAGAACAGCAGGATGCCCATGGGCCCCAGGTCCGGCGACACGTGCCAGATCGCGCCAAAACATACGCCCGTTGCCAGGCCCCCCAACAGCACGTACGGTTTGCGCCGCCCCCAGCGCGTGCGGGTGTTGTCGGACAAATAGCCCGCCAGCGGATCCGACACCGCATCCCAGAACCGCGGAATCATTTGCGCCGCCCCCAGCAGGATCGGGTTGATCCCCAGCCCGATGTTGAAAATCAGGTTGGTTAGCTGCGCCAGCGCGTTGCCAAACGCAATCGGTGTGGCCATGCCCAGTCCAAACGCGACTTTCTGCAAGAGCGGAACCCGATCCCGGGGATCCGTGGTATGGTGATGACGTGATGGGGTCATGCAGGCCTTTCCGGCCCAAAAACAATGGGCCACAATGCAATTTTTTGCTCGACATCCATAATGTATACGTTTACATTGGGGCAATTATGGAACCTATGCAACACCAAAATCACAAAACCGGTCACGTTTCCCGGCTCCGCCCGCCCCCCGGAATTCACACCGGCTTCACCCTGATAGAACTGCTGGTGGTCATTGCCATTCTCGCGATGCTCTTTGCCATTCTGCTTCCCGTTTCGCTGCGCGCGATCGAAGCGGCCCGGCGCACCCGGTGCGCCACCAACCTCCGCCAGATTGCCCTGGGCCTGCACGCCTATCTCGAAGATCACCAGGGAACCTTTCCCGATATCGAGTGGTACCGCCAGTACGAGCAATGTGAACTTCTGTATCCCTACCTGCCCGATCCCGCGGTCTACATCTGCCCAACGGCCCGGCGGGACGGCTCCGGCGGCGATAACTGGCCGGAAAACTACGCCACCGAAATCGACGGCAAGTCCTTCTGCACCGATTACAAAATGAATGATTCCATGTACGCGCGGAATGTCTGCGTCGCCGCGCTAGCGGATCCGTCCCGGTTCGTCCTCGCCTGCGATCTCGACTGGACGCCGGTTCTGCGCCACGGGGGCCGGGGCAACTTCGTATTTTTCGACGGGCACGTCGAGGCCCTTACCAAAGCGGAGAGCGAGGCACCTGACCACCGGGGCAATGCACCGTGGTACGATTGGGGTACCCGGTAGATTCCCCCGCACCCCCGAATAGACGTTTCAGACGGGGCGGCGGCCAACTAGAAAAACGCCGGATACAGCCCCAGTGCCGCACCGATAGCAAGTTCCAGCCCGATCCGCGTCTTGCGGCCCGCCGCCGGGCGCCGGTAAAATTCTTCCAGCAGAAACGGCAGCCGCATCGGCAGATAAAGAAACAGGAACAGGCCCGCCAGAACCGGCAGCAGGACCAGTTTCTCCCATCCCCCAATGTTGGACAGGGCCTCTATATCCACGATGGCCTCCCACCAGGCCGTATAGGCCACGCACCCGTAGGCCAGCAGGAACAGATCGCTCAGATGTTCTTTCACGTGTCCGGGGGCTTCACGGGCGCGGCTCTGGCCACCGGCGACAAACAGTCCAACAAACTCCTTCAGAATCAGCGCCATAATCACGATGCCCCACCAGGTGCCAGCGTCGTGCGCGCCGATGCCAACCGCTCCCCAGGCATCCAACGCCAGCATGCCAAGAATCACCGTCACAATCATGTGGGCAATGGCGGTTGCCGACCCAAACGCCACCATGGCGCCCTCCGGTCGAAATCCATCATCATCGTTGCGCCGCCGCAAAAACTGTAGCTTCCAGCGCAGTCCGAAAGGCTCCAACAGCAGGACCGCCAGCAGCAGCACGCCGGGCCAATAGACCGGCTGGGCATCTGCCAGTGCTGCTTTCAGCGCCCGGGCCAGCGGTGGCGCCGCCAGCAGAGCATAAAGGTAGAAGGCCAGCGACACCCCCTGGCAGATATATTTGTCCCGAATGCCGCATGCCGCTGTCATGCTTCGCGTATACCATGGGCTCGCCTGCGGGACCAAGGTCCTTTTGCGTTGCCTGTCTCCGCCGCGTGTCTCCGCCGCGTGACTCCACAGTTGCCATCGGGGGGAGGGGCAGGATAGAGTCTGGGCATGAGTCCCGCTCTCAAACGCATGGTCTGGTTGCTCAATAGCGCCGGGTTTGCCTTTTATCTGGCGTGGCTGGCAACCATGGGGGATCGCCAGATTCTGCGTGAGCAGGATGGCATTGTGTATTTCCTGCCGGTCATTCCCTTTTTCTTTGTCTATATGCTCTTGCTCGAGCCCAAACCCAAGCCGCAGGCGCCAAAAGAGACGCCCCCCGCTCCGCCGACGTCCGATCCCTCTCGGCCCCCCGCCTCCCCACCGCCATGACACCCGAGCGCCGCGTCACCCATCTGTCCATCTGGACCAATGTGGCCCTCGCCATCATCAAACTCGTGGCGGGCATTGTGGGGCACTCCCAGGCGCTGATCGCCGACGCGATGCACTCGCTCTCGGATTTTGCAACGGATATTGCGGTCTTGGTCGGCTTGCGACTTTCCGCCAAGCCCCGTGACGATGACCACGCCTATGGCCACGGCAAATACGAAACGCTGGTCGCGGCCATCATCGGCCTAGCGCTGGGGGCCGTGGCCCTGAAAATTAGCTCGCTGGCCATTCAGCAGATATTTGCGGCGCTGCGCGGCAACCCCATCCCCGCGCCGGCCATCTATGCTTTCTGGGCGGCCCTGGCATCCCTCGTCGTGAAGGAAGGGCTCTATCATCTTACAATGAGGGTGGCCCGCACCAGCGGCAGCTCCTCGCTGGTTGCCAACGCGTGGCATCACCGCTCCGATGCCCTGTCGTCGCTCGCTACCGCCGGGGGGGTGGGTGCCGCCGCCCTGCTGGGCCGTGAATGGCTCATTCTGGACCCGATCGCGGCGTTGTTCGTCAGCCTCTTTCTCGTGCGGATCGCCTGGCGAATCCTGTCCCAACAGGTGGGCGAATTGACCGACCGCAGCCTCGAGCCGGACGTCTGCGAGGAAATTCTGGCGATGGCCCGCCGTATCCCCGGACTGACCGACCCCCACAACTTGCGTACCCGCATGGTCGGACGGCATCCCGTCATCGATTTGCACATCCGGCTGCCCGCAACTGTATCGCTGCAAGAGGCCCATGACACCGCCACCACCCTGGAGCAAGAGCTACTGAAACGCTTCGGAAAAGAAACCATTGCCAACCTCCATCTGGAGCCGTATTCTGAATAGTTATATTTACTGCGAAAGGATTCCTCCATGGAACAAGGATCCAAGACTCTGTTGATCATTTTGGTCGCGGCCCTGCTAATGGGTGGCCTCGTCATTGCCTTCAATCCCGCCTATCGCCAGGCGTTCGTCTGTCTGCTGCGCGGCGATCCCGCCAGTTCTCCGATTTGGACGTCCAACCGCGACTATTATCCGGATGTTGCCCTGCCCGCGGCGACCCCGACCGCTGCCGACTCATCCTCCAGGGAGCCCGATCATGACGCAGAATAAACTCATCGCTTTTTGTTATCTGTTCATCGTCGGCATCGGGTTGGCGATGGCCTTTCCGCTCGGATCGGCGGCGGTCAGCCCGCTCACGTTGATCACGCTGGCCGTCGGCCTGGTGACCGCCGGCGCTCTTTACGTCGCCCGCCGCCGCCGCCCGGTCATCGCGGACGATAGCCTTTACGCCCCCCCCACCCGTTTCGATACCTTGCAGGTCTCGGCCTGGGTATTGCTGCTCGTGGCGGGCCTCCTCTTTGGCTACACCCGCTATCTGGCCATGATTCAACCGCCCGACCAATTGGTTGGGCGTGTTCGTTTTGATTCCGAACGCGTCACCTGGACGCCGGTGGCCCCCATGTCGGCCACCTCCTTCCTGAAAATTCGCACTCTCGCCCCGGTCGAGAACGACATCGACCTGCGCCTGGTGGGCCGTGTGGAAGCCCTCCAGCCCGCGCGAGATGAAAATGATCAGCCCATTTTAGATGATCAAGGGCGTTGGAACTTCACCCAAACCGACCTAAAGCAGTCCAGCGAGCCGCTACATATCCCCGCCGGTACGCCGGCCGGTGTCGAGGTGTTGGTCACTCAGCCCTTTAGTCATCTGGACCGTGTCGAGGCCATCAACCAACCGGCATCCGGCTTGCTGGCCATCCTCAAGCCCGTCAATACCGTTTCGCTCTTTGCCCGCAGCGGCCGCAACGTGGTCCCGGTCTCGATTCTCGGGCGCATCACGGCTGACCCGTGGGTGTATTCCTTCAAAACCGTGCTGGCCATCACCCCCGATTATATCCAGTACCGGCCCGATGGCCCATTTTTTCCCGTGGAACGCCAGACCGTCCGCGTCACCGTCAATCCAGACATGCCCGGTTATGAGCGCCTGGCCCGCTCCCCCGCCTATGGCTATGATGTCGCCTTGAGCGGTGGACTCATCGCCCCCCCGCCCGCCGCCAATGAAGGCGCCTTTGACCAAGCCAAGTACCTGCGTAATTACAATATCGGCGGGCAAATGATGCTGCGCACCCCCCGGGATGGCTCCTCCCCGCTCTCCATCATCATTCCCCAGGGCAGCGATGGGCCCCGCGACGGCAACGGACTCGTCGAATTCTCGCTGTATTTGCGCGACGAAATGGTCCGCGTGATCAAGCAGACCATGCCCCAACCCAATTCCGCTTTCCTCGGCGCGTTGACCCTCGGTCTGCGCTACGGGATGCAGAACACCGTTTCCATCGCTTCCGACCAGCACAGCGAGGGCGTCGTCGCGCCCATCCTTAATGTGGGCAGCAATTCCAATGAACGCATTACCGACGAGTTCCGCGCCTCCGGCACCAGCCACGTCCTGGCCGTGTCCGGCCTGCACGTCACCATCATCACCGTCATGTTCATGGGCATCTTCACCCTCTTGAAAATCTCTAAGAAGGTCTATGTCCCGTTTGTGATCTTTGCGCTCGTCATTTTTGCCATCATCACGGGGGCCCGCCCCTCGACGCTGCGCGCGGTCATCATGAACTCCCTTTTTCTGCTCACGTGGGGCTATCTGGGCCAGGGCGTGCGCTCCTCGGCACTGCTTGGTGTCCCGATCGCGGCGTTCATCATCCTGCTGCAGAACCCCGCCATGGCGGTGGACCCCTCCTTCACCCTGTCGTTTGGTGCCATCCTCTCGCTGGCGCTGATCACCCAGCCCTTTTTTGACATCTTCAAAAAAGCCTATGGCAACCAATTCATTGCCCTGGTCCTGATGGTGGTGGTGCTCACGTGGGTCTTTGCCACTCACTGGCTGCTGGTGATCACCCTGCGCTTCTGGGTGGGCTATGCGCTGCTCGGCGTGGTCCTCTTCTGGTTGGCCCGTGTCTGCGATCGCCGGGACATCAAGCCGATCGGCAACTACGGTTTTGCCAACATTCATCCGGGCGTGGGCGGCTTCATCGCCGCCCAGTTCGGACTGCAAATCGGCATGATGATTCCTCTCAGCGCCTATTATTTCTATCGCTGGCCTGTCGCCGGTGCCTATGCCAATCTGCTGGCCATCCCGCTGGTTGGCATCGTGCTGCAACTGTCGATGCTCGCGGGGCTCATCGGCCTCATTCCGGGCTTCGGTATCTATATCGCAATCTTCCTCAATGCCGCCAACTGGATCTTCTCCTCAATGTTCCTGTGGATCGGCCATTATTTCTCCAGTTGGTTCGCCTATCCTTTTGTGGTCAAGCCCACGCTGCGCTGGCTGTTCATCTATTATGCCGCGTGCGCGGTATTCGTCTGGTGGCGCCCCCTCTGGTTCCGCATCGTCCGCCCCCGCTGGAACAAGGCCAAACGCCCCGCGCGTCTGCTCACCCTCGCTGCCGTCGCCCTCGTCATTGCCGGTATTTTTGCCTCCGGGCATGCCGAGAAAAAAGTTATCCGTCACGACGGTCAACTCGCCATCTCAATTCTGTCCGTCCGCTATGGTTCCGGCATCCTGATTGACACCCCCGACGGCAAAGCCATCCTGGTGGACACCGCCTATGTCCAGACCGATCGCGGCCGCCGCAACGACGCCGAACGCACGATCTTTCCCCATTTGTGCCTCAAGCGGATCGGTCATCTCGACGCCCTGATCCTGACCTCCCGCAATCCCGAACATATGGCCGGTGCCCCCACAATCCTGGAGCATCTGGATGTCGATCAACTCCTCTATCCCGCATCAGTTGCGCCCCGGCTCGCAGAAGGTGAAATCGCCGATCTGCTCGCAGCTCGCGCCCCCGAACGCTTCAAACATCGCCTTTCCAGTACCACCATTACCCCGCGCGCCCTCGTGGCCGGCGAACGCCTCTTCGAATCCGAAGTGGATGGCAAACCCTTTGCCATCGAAGTGCTTGGCCCCCCGGCCGGCGACCAGGAGGCCCCCCTCTCTCTCCGCGTCGTGTTTGGCGACTTCGCCTTGCTGATCCCCTCCGATATGACCTTTGCCCAGCAACAGGCCCTCCTCGAATCCGCTTCTGAGGAAGCTCTCAAGGCCCAGGTGGTCATCGCCCCCGGTCATGGCACCGCCGGTCTCGAAAGCGTCACCATTGGCATGCCCAAAAACGTCGAACGCTCCCTCAGCGATATCACCGGCAAGCTGCTGCAAACCGCCGGGGCGGAAGCCGTCGTCTTCGAATTCGGCAATCCCCGCCCGGTCGTTGGCGACAAGTACCGGATTGCCCTCAAGCTCCACGGTGCCGCACGGCGCATGGCTGAAGACCTCCTGCCCGAGGCCCGGCATCTCGCCACCGATACCGATGGCGCCATCTCAATTCTTTCCGATGGCTCGACGTATAGTCTCGACGCCCGCTACGACTCCGAGGTCGGGTTTGCCGACGCCCCCACTTCGCTGGAAATCGGCTGGTAGGGTCCGCCACGTCCCCGATGCCCCCCCCCCCGGCCATCGCGTTTGACCAGCTCACTCTCGCCTTCGACGGGCGCACCCTTCTGCACGATTTCTCCCTGCACGTGCAGGCTGGCGAAAACGTAATCCTCACCGGTCCCTCCGGCAGTGGCAAATCCAGCCTGCTCGCCTGTCTGCTCGGCTTTGTCACCCCCCCCGCCGGCCATATCACCGTATTCGGCACCCCCCTCACCCCCAAAAGCGTCTGGCGCCTGCGCCGCTTCATGGCCCTGGTCCAGCAGGAACCCGATATCGGCGACCAGTCCGCCGAGGACTGGATTCGCGAACCTTTCACCTTCCATGCCAACGAATCGTTGCGCGGCAACCTCGCGCGCCTCCCCGATCTGCTCCCCCGCCTGAACCTCACCCCCGGCCTGCTGAGCCAGAAAGGCACCGAGCTGTCCGGCGGCGAAAAACAGCGCCTGGCCATTGTCGCCGCGCTGCTGCTCGACCGCCCGATTCTGCTGCTGGATGAACCGACCTCTGCCCTGGACCCCGACTCGCGCCAGGCCGTCTATGACTATCTGGCAACCCTCCCGGACAAAACCCTGCTGATGGTGTCCCATGACACCGGTGCCGCCCTACACTTCGCCAGCCGCACCGTCCACCTCACCCCCCCGGAGGTCGCTCATGGCCGCGATTGAAATCGGCTTTAGCGGCCTCGCCGCCTGCTACATCCTGCTGATCCTCCCCCTCGCCGCCATGCTCTGGCTACGCATTCCGCTCATTGGCCAAACCCTGATTGCCGTTATCCGCATGACGGTCCAGCTCCTGCTCGTCGGGTTCTATCTGCAATTTCTCTTTGATCTGGATGATGCCCGCCTCACCACCCTGTGGCTCGTGGTTATGATCAGCGTCGCCGATCTATCGATCCTGCGAACCACCGGGCTCTGTCTGCGCTGCTTTGCCGTGCCCCTATTTCTGGCCCTGGTGGTCGGCACCGCTCTGCCGCTCTTCTTCTTCATGGCCCTGCTCCTGCGCCAACCCAACTGGATGGCCGCCCAATACGTCGTCCCCATTGCCGGCATGATCCTCGGCAATTGCCTGCGTGCCGATATTGTCGGCATCCGCACCTTCTACACCTCCATCCGCACATCCAACCGCGACTATTTGCGCCGTCTCGCCTGCGGTGCTGGCCGCGCCGAAGCCGTCCGCCCCTATCTCCGCGACGCCTGTGCCGCCGCCCTCGCCCCCACCGTCGCCAGCATGGCCACTGTCGGCCTCGTCTCCCTGCCCGGCATGATGACCGGCGTCATTCTCGGCGGCGCCAATCCCATGGTCGCCATCCAGTATCAGATCGCCATCATGATCGCGATTTTCTGCGGCACCGCTGTCACCGTCGTCGCCGTCCTGCTCCTCACCCTGCGCTCCGCCTTCACCCCCTCCGGCATCCTCGACCTCACCATCTTCCGCTGACCCCCCCCTCCGCCCCCGTTTCAGTCTCGGTTATTATAATAACCGAGACTAACGTAAATACCCTGCTGTTATTGAACACTATTCACATGGCTCAACCCGCTGTCTCACATATTATAATAACCGAGACAGCTGAAAATTGTACAATTCCCGCATCGCTGAGCTTCATGCATAACGCTGGCCAAAGCGGTCGGGACGGAGCCCGCCCCCCCCCAGAAACCCTCCTGAGTTCAACATTGGGACACCCGAGGCAGTTTTTCGGCTGAACAGATGAGATCGTAGAGTGCCTGCTGCTCGGGGTCCATATTCAGTAGTATGCGCTGATCTACAGGATCGTCGGGGTAGCGGA
>JAQUJC010000013.1 GCA_028681135.1 Kiritimatiellia bacterium
CGATGCGCTGCCTGCTCCCAAATGGCGACGTAAAAAAACACTCCGGGCCTCCACACAGTCACTGCTTCAACATCTCCGCCATGAGGTATGGGCGGATGCCCTGCATTTCTCCGGCTTCGTGCCCACTCCGTCGGGTAACGCGAAGCCGCAGAAACTCGAAAAGGGCCTCGGACATGCCCTATTTTACGCCATAGGCTGAGTCAGTTCGGGCCAAACCCCAGAGCGTGGACCTCTGGTCCGCGCCGAGCAGAAGAAGCCGCGCAACGGAACTGGAAGAGGCGCGGACCGGGAGGTCCACGCTACGAGAGCCGAGTTTTCCATAGCATGGAGCCGGTCGAGGAATCTCCGAGATGGTTCGACTACGCTCACCATGACCAAAAAGGGGAAAGCCGGATGGGTGAATAATGACTCAAGACTAGAGACTGGGGGCAACGGGGGTGAGTGATGAAGATGGCCGCATGATAAACGTGCTAGAAAAACACGGTTTTGAGGGATTGTAGTACGAAGCGCCTCACGCCGGGCGCTTGGGGCGCGCCCCCTCCCCGTTTCATTGACTTCCATCGTCTACTCGTTGAAACAACGGACAGCCGCACGCTGAAGCGTGGACTACAAACGGGGTGGTGTTTGTAGTACAGCCTTCAGGCTGAACTGGTAAACCCGTGAGCTCCATTCGGTCAACGAAACGGGGATGCGCCCCTTGGGGCGTGCCACCTCATGGAAAGAGTTGATTTCAGGCCGCGAGTTGCTTATTGTGCTTGCCTGTTTGCGATATATCGAAAATCAGGAGATGTGGATATGAAAATTTCCGTCGTGGGTACGGGCTATGTGGGGTTGGTGACGGGGGCATGTTTTTCGGATGCAGGCCACGAGGTGCTGTGTATTGACAACGACCCCACCAAGATCGACATGCTGCACCGGGGCGACATGCCGATTTATGAGCCGGGGCTCGACGAGATCGTCGCGCGCAATGTCAAAGCGGGGCGACTGAAATTCAGCACGTCGATTGCCGAAGGCACGGCCTTTGCCGAGGTCATCTTCATCGCGGTCGGCACCCCGCCGGGCGTTGGCGGCGAGGCCAACATGACCTATGTCGAGCAGGTCGGGCGTCAGGTGGCCGAACACATGACCAGCTATCGCCTGCTCGTCGAAAAAAGTACCGTTCCAGCCAAGACCAGCGAGCACCTGAAGCGCACCGTCTTGAAATATCTGCGCGAAGATACCGATTTTGACGTGGCCTCGAATCCGGAATTCCTGCGCGAAGGCACCGCCATCTATGATGCCACCCATCCCGATCGCATTGTCGTGGGGGTGGAAAGCCAGCGGGCCGGCGATATCCTCGAAGAGATCTATCGGCCCATCCTCGAAAAAGGCGGCGGCGAATTCCTGCGCATGAGCGTCACTAGCGCCGAGTTGACCAAACATGCTTCCAATTCGTTCCTGGCAATGAAAATTTCCTATATCAATGCCGTTGCACGTATCTGCGAGTTGGCCGGGGCGGATGTCGAGCAGGTCGCCAAAGGCATGGGGCTGGATGCGCGCATCGGTCCGCGCTTTCTCAATGCCGGCGTCGGCTATGGCGGGTCGTGCTTCCCAAAGGATGTCGATGCCTTCGTACGCTTGAGCGATGCCCTGGGCTTCGATTTCAAGCTGCTCAAGGAAGTCCAGCAGATCAATAAGACCCAACGCGATTACGTGATGAAAAAGATCAAGCAGGAGCTGTGGGTCGTGCAGGATAAGACCATTGCCATCTTTGGCTTGGCCTTCAAGCCCGAGACGGACGATGTGCGCGAAGCGCCCAGTCTCTACTTCGTGCCCAAACTGCAGGAAATGAAGGCCAAACTGCGCGCCTGGGACCCGGTCGCCGAAGAAACCTTCAAACAGATTCATCCCGAACTCGACTGCGTCCAGGATATCTATGAGTGCGCCAAAGGCGCTGATCTGGTGCTGATCCTGACCGAATGGGATGCCGTGAAGAAGCTGGACCTCCAGAAGCTCAAGTCGGTCATGGCCTGTCCGGTGATTGTGGATGGGCGCAACATCTTCAAGCCAGAGGAGGTCCGCGCCGCCGGCTTCACCTATCACAGCGTCGGCCGCGATTGATCTGAATACTCCCGGCTAAGCGGACACTGGTGGAACCTCAACGCCTGTCTAAGATCATGGCTTCCCGCGGGTTGTGTTCGCGGCGCGAAGCCGACCACTATATCGAACAGGGACTGGTGCGGGTCGACGGAAAAGTGGTGGCCGAACTGGGAACGAAGGTCCGCCCGGATGCCGGGATCGAGTTGGCTGCCGCGGCGCAACGGCAGCAGGGCGAACGGGTCACCATTCTGCTGAATAAACCCATCGGCCTGGTGTCCGGCCAGCCAGAAAAGGGCTATGCGCCCGCGGTCTCGATCGTGACGGCAAAAACCCGATGGTCGGGCGACACGTCGCCGCGTCGGTTCGCTCCTGAACAGGTGCGTGGCATGGCCCCCGCCGGACGGCTGGATATCGATTCCACCGGTCTGCTGGTGCTGACGCAGGATGGCCGTATCGCCCGTCAAATCATTGGGGAACAGTCGTCTGTCGACAAGGAATACCTGGTCCGGGTGAAGGGCTCGCTTTCTGACCGGGGCATGACTTTGCTGCGGCATGGACTGAGCCTGGACGGGAAAAAACTTAAACCCGCCCAGGTGAACTGGCAAAACCGCGATCAGCTTCGGTTTGTGCTGCGGGAGGGCCGGAAACGCCAGATTCGCCGCATGTGCGAACAGGTCGGCCTGAAGGTCGTGGGGCTCAAACGGGTTCGCATCGGCACCATCGCTCTCGGACGCCTGCCCACCGGACGATGGCGCTATCTGCATCACCACGAAACGTTTCTCGCGCCGAATCCCGCAGTTGAAGTGCGCTGACAACGAGCAGGCGCGGCGGGACCGCGTTGGCGGGGGGGGGGGGGTAGCGGAAAGGCTCCAATTCACGGGCGGGCACCCCTTTTCCCCTTTTGCCCTTTTGCGCAACTTGGTTTGCGCGGGCGGGGAGGACTGTGGTAGATTTGAACATGGAGTGGTCCACAATGGACGGAGGGTTCAATATGAGAAAGCGACAGAACAAAAACCAACGCCGGGACGCCGGCTTCACCCTGATTGAAATTCTGCTGGTGGTAGTCATCATCGGGATTCTGGCGGCGGTGGCTGTGCCACGGCTGGGCGGACGTGTCGGGCAGAGCCAGATCGCCGCGGCCCGGGGCAGCATTGGAGCCATTGGGACCGCCATCGATTTGTACGAGACCGACAATGGCAAATTGCCCGACAGCCTCCAGAATCTGATGACGAAAGGGAGCGAGCCCAACTGGAATGGCCCCTATCTGCGCAAGGCGGAATCGCTGAAGGATCCGTGGGGCAACGAATACCAGTATACCAAGCAGGGCAATATCTATACCGTGACATCGGCCGGGCCGGATGGCAGCTTTGGCTCGACCGATGACATAAAGTAGGCGTCGTTTAGCGCGAAGAGGGGCTCGGTCATGAAGCGCAACGGACGCCATCCCGGGTTTACCTTGATCGAAATCCTGCTGGTGGTGGTGATTCTCGGGGTGGCCTCCGCCGTGGCGATTCCCGCGTTTGCACGATCATTTCGCGGTGCCAAGCTGCGTAATTCCACGCGGACGCTCCTGATGGTCCATCGCAGCGCGCAATCCAAGGCGGTGCTGGGCCAGCGCTATATGGCGGTGTTGTTCGATGATGTCAAAGGAACCGTGGAACTGGTGGACCAGGGCCAGTTTGGCGGCAAAGAGGATGCCTTTTTCGGCACCGTGGGAGGGGGGGGGGTGCCCGCCGGGGGCACCATGGGCGCAATGACCGGCGGCGGAGATGTTCCCGAAGCGGCCCCGCCAACCCTGAGCCAAGTGATACTGCGCTCGCTCGAGGATGGGGTCAAAATCCGGTCCTTTCGGGGGGGGCGGCAGATCGATGGCATCCATTACGTGAGCTATTATCCCAATGGCATGTGCGAGAGCTATGAGGTGCTTCTCGGCGATGACGAAAACCGCAATGCCCGCATTCGGGTGGATGCCGTCACCGGCAAGGCGAAGGTGGACCGTGAGTAGGGGGGGGGGGCAACAACGGGCATGACGCTGATCGAGGTGCTGCTGGCGGTGGTGATTCTCGGTACGGCGCTGCTAGGGTTGGTCGAGGGGGCGTCGCGGGCCCTGGCGGTGGTGCGTCAGGCACGCAATTATGAGCTGGCCCGGCGCATGATGGGTCGGGTGGACGCCGAGAACCCCTTGCGCCTGATGGATGAAATTACGGCGGGCCAGGACAGCGGCGGATTCATGGGCGGTCCCGCCGGCTGGAGCTGGGTGCGGATCCTGGAAGATTTTGGTCAAATCGATGAAGAACAGGAAGGGCTCTTCAAACTCACCACGCGCGTCTATTGGGCGCAAACCAGCGAACGCCGGAGCATGGAAGAAACCATCCAATTTCTCTATGTGCCGGAGAATATCGATGGTAAGCGTTCGCTGAAACCCCTGGCACCATGATGGCACCTCCCGTCACCACCCGTCGCCGGTGCCGCGCCGCCTTTACCCTGATTGAACTGCTGGTGGCCTTGGCGATCTTTAGCCTCGTGTCGGCAATGTCCGCAGGCATTTTCTGGAGCATTACCAAGGCCTGGAACCGCGGCGGCGAAATGCTCGAACAATTGCATTATGGCGAATTTGCAATGGAGCAGCTCGTGACGGCCTTGCGCGGCGCGGCCTGGTTCCCGTCCAAGCCGGAGGCCTTCGGGTTCTGGCTGGACCCCCGCGGGGGCACGTCGAGGACAGCCGCTAACGAAATCAGTTGGGTCACCAGCGGCACCGCCTTTCTGCCGCCGGATTCGCCGTTTCAACATGGCCTGCACCGGCTGTCGGTCACGGTGGAAGGCAGTGGGGAGAGGCGCGGGCTGGTGGTCTCCGCCTGGCCGCATCTGGCGGAAGAAGAGGACCGGCGTGCCGCCGAATCCTGGCTGGTTGCGCCGGCGGTCAATGGCCTGTCCTGCGAATGGTATGACTTCGAGGATGAGCGCTGGAGCCAGGATTGGGAGGAAACCAACTCCCTGCCCAAACTGGTGCGCGTGACCTTGACTATGCGCAAGCGCAAGGACTTCGACGAACACCTCGAATTGCAACGGCTGGTGGAGCTGGAGGTGGCCCCCGACCTGCCCGGCCGCGAAGGGCGCAGCGGCGGCCGCAGCCCCGCGCGCGATGCCCGCCGCGAGGCCGCTGAAAATGCCGCCGCCGACTCTGACGCATCTGCCGCCTCGCGGGGGGGGGGCGGTGCCCCGGCTCGGCAACGGACCCCCACGGTCGGCCGCACCGATGGCCAGAACATCAAAATCGATGGCGGTTCTCGCGGAGGTGGGCGATGAAGCACCCCAGAACCCGTTTTCCACGCTATGGAAAACTTTTCGCGACATTTTCCACGCTATGGAAAAGTTTTTTCCACACTGTGGAAAAAAGAGGGCGGATTTTCCACGCTATGGAAAAAATGGGGCGATATTTTCCACGCTATGGAAAAGTTTTTTCCACACTGTGGAAAACTCAGCGTGCCCGCGTCGCACCAATTCTCGATGACGCCGGCCGGCCCCCCCGGGGGGGGGCGGCGCTGATTGTGGCGCTCTGGACGGTATTGATCTTGAGCCTGCTGGTGAGCGGGCTGGCCTATGAGATGCACATCCAGTCGGGGATCACCTCCTACTCGCGCAAGCGCCTGAAGGCCCAGGTGGCGGCGCGCGGCGGGGCCGAATATGCCAAGTTCCTGCTGGCCAAAAGCTTCGATACCAGCGCCTTCGAGGAGAGCGACGAAGAGAAAGAGGCGTTCCGTATTCTGGCGAAAAACCTCGAACGCGGGATCGGGGTCAATGGCATTAAGGTTGAGATGGGGCCGTCTACCGCCACAGTCGATATTCTGCCCGAGGCCGGTCGGCGCAATGTCAATCTGCTGCAAGACGAAGACTGGGAAGAGCTGCTGGATCAGGCGGGCGTCCCCGAGGAAATCTGGCCGGACCTGATCGATTGCTTTATGGATTTTATCGACGAAGGTGACGAGCATCGGCTTCACGGTGCCGAGGAAGATGACGCCTTTTACAAGGCGGCGGGCTATAGCCCCAAGAATGCGCCGCTGGATACCGTTGACGAGCTGCTGCTGATCAAGACCTTTACGCCGGAAATTGTCTATGGCGGGCCCCCGACCGATCCGCGCGGCGAACCCTTGCGGGGCATCGCCCACCTGTTGACCACCTTTGGCGATGGCAAGGTCAATGTCAATACCGCGTCGCGCGAGGTCTTGCTGACCTTGACGACCGAACGCGGGCGCTTGATGGACGAATGGGTGGTGGAGGACCTGCTGCGCGAGCGGCTGGGCGATGACGGATTGCCCAACACAAAAGATGACGGCTTTGCCAGTGTGCAGGAAGCCATCGCGAAATCGGGGATGGACCCCGCGCTGGCCGACAACATATCAGTGTCGGACCGCCAGTTTGTGCGGGTCGTTTCCATCGGTGACAACAACGGCGTGCGCATGGGCGTCTGGGCCGTTTTCGAAGTGGCCCGAAAAAAAGTGACCCCCATCTACTGGCGCGAAGAACAAATGCAGTAGCGGGACAGCCCGGGCGCTACGGGGGTGGCGGGCGGGCGTGGTTGGCGACGGCCCTTCAGGCCGATGCCGGGCCGACAGCGGCCAACCCCGGTCGCCGCCCCGGCCGCCGCCGCAAGAAAGGGCTACCCATCCCGGTGGCGGGGTGGTAGGTTTCGCCCTATGAATGTTGAACGCGTAGTCGAGCAGATTGTGGCGTTGCCGCCGGACTGGCATGGGGCGGGATCACTCAAACCTGGCGTGTTGAAAGCGATGGCACGGCATGGGCAGGGAGTGGACTTGCGCTGCACGGCGGAGACCGGCTCCGGGAAAAGCTCGCTGCTGTTTTCACACCTGGCACGTCGGCACCTGGTATTCGCGATGGACGACGGCAATGGCAGCGTTCGGCGAGTTCAGGACTCGCCGTTGCTACAGTCCGGCGTGGTGGAGTTCATCGAAGGGCCAACCCAACAAACGCTGCCAACCTATGACTTTAGCGAGCCCTTGCAGATGGTCATGCTGGATGGCCCGCACGGCTACCCCTTCCCCCATCTAGAATATTATTATGTCTATCCGCATCTGGCGGAAGGCGGGGTGTTGATCGTGGATGACATCGACATTCCCAGCATCTATGACATGTATCGATTTTTGAAGCGCGACGACATGTTTGCGCTGATCGAAGTGGTGCATACGACGGCCTTTTTTCGCCGGACGGCGGCACCGGTTTTCAATCCACTGGCCGATGGCTGGTGGCTGCAAGGGTACAATAAACGCAAGAAAATCGTGGATTGGAATCCGCTCTCGGTGGCGACGGCGCTGGTGCCCCGGTCCATTCGTAAAGCGCTGCTCCGCAGGCTGGGGACGTGAAACACTGTTCGGATACGCTGACGATCATCCTGCCGGCCTTCAACGAGGCGGCGGGCGTGGGGGCGGTGCTGGATGGTATCTTGCAGCTTCCGGGGGCGGAGGCCTGGACGGTTCTGGTGATCGACGATGCTTCGACGGACGGGACCGCGGACGTGTTGGCGCGCTACGCGGGGCGCATTCGCACCATTCGCCACCCCGCCACGCGCGGCTACGGGGCCTCGCTGAAAACCGGCATCATGGCGACGCGCTCAGAAAATGTCCTGTTCATTGACGCGGACGGCCAGCATGACCCAGGGGATATCCCGGCGGTGGTGGAGGCGTTGGAGTCGCGCGAGTGCGTGTTTACCGTTCGCCCGCGCAATGCGGGCATCCCCATGGTGCGCTGGCCGGGTAAATGGCTGCTGCACCGGATGTGTAATTTTTTGGCGAACCGTAAAATCCCGGATATCAATAGCGGATTCCGGGCGGGCCGCCGCAGCATTTATATGATGATGCTGGAGTTGCTGCCGGACGGTTTTTCCTTCTCGACGACCTCGTTGATGTACGTGATGCGCAGCCGGTTCTCCTTCATTTTTCTGCCTATCCGCTGTCATCCACGCACGGGGACGAGCCAAGTGCGCATCATATATGACGGGGTCAAGACGGTTCTGTTGGCCTTGCGCTTGATGATGCTGTTCGATCCCATGCGGGCTTTCGGCTATCCGGCCATTGGGTTGTTTGCCGTGGGCGCGCTCTATCAGATGTATGTGTTCGTGACCTTTCGGGTGACCATTGTGGGGGGTGCGCTGCTGGCAATGCTGACGGGGGTGCTCTTGTTCTTTTTTGGATTGCTAGGCGATCAGATTGCCTCGCTGCGCAAAGAAATCAGCTCCTTTAACTGCTTGTTGTGGGAAGACCGAGAGTCTCGTGGGGACCGAGACCATGTCGGCTAAGTCACGCCTGTTGGTCGTCAGTCACGGATTCCCACCGTATTATGGCGGGGCGGAACATGCCGCAGGTCATCTGGCGGCAGCGGCGGCGGCCTCGGGCCGCTGGGATGTGGAGGTCTTAACGTCGGACATTGGCGGACGGTTGCCGTTGGTCGAAGAATGGCGTGGCTGCCACATCCGGCGCGTACCGACGCGGAAGAAGGTCTGGGCTCATCACACGGTGGGGGAATTGCTCTCGTTTCTGATCTCTGCCAGGCGTATCGGCGGGCTTTCGAAGCCGGATTGGATGGTAGCACATTTCACCCTGCCGGGCGGCGAAGTGGCGCGCCGTTGGGCGGCGAGTGTCGGCGTACCCTATGCGGTGGTGCTGCACGGGGCGGATGTGCCTGGCGCCCAGCCGGGACGATTTGGTGCCATGTATCCCATCGTGAAACCCCTGGTGCGGCGAGTGTGGCGGCAGGCCCGGCGGGTGATTGCGGTTAGCGAGGGGTTGCGAGATTTGGCTTTGCAAACGTGGCCGGCGGGCCGCATTGACGTGGTGCCCAACGGGGTGGATATGGATTTGTTTTCGCCTGCGCCCAGCCGCACCCCATGCGACCCTTGCCCGGTGGTGGTGTGCGCGGTGGCGCGGCTGATCGAGATCAAAGGACTTCAGCATCTGATCGACGCTGTGGCACAGACGCCAGAGGCTGTGCGACGTCGCATCCGCCTGCGTCTATGTGGCGTGGGGCCCTACGAAAACGAGTTGCGGCGGCGGACCCAAGCGGTTGGCTTGGAGGCGCAGGTCACGTTTGCCGGTCTAGTGCCCTATGAGCAGATTCCCGGCGAACTGCGCGCGGCCGACGTGTTTGCGCTGCCTTCTTTGCGGGAGGGGTTGCCGCTGTCCCTGCTCGAGGCGATGGCGAGTGGATTGCCGGTGGTGGCGTCGCCGGTGGGCGGCATCCCAACGGTGATCCGCGATGGCGCTAACGGCCTGCTGGTGGCGGCAGGCGATGTGGCGGGATTGCGTGACGCCCTGGTGCGGCTGGCGGGCGATCCGGCCTTGCGGACCCGCTTGGGCGCCGCCGCCCGGCGCGATGCCGGCGCGTGGTCCTGGTCGGCTATTTGGGAGCGCTACGAAACACTGTTGTTGGAGCCGCGCCAAAGGGAAGGAGCCCGGCCATGTGGTTAAAATTATTGCGGTCCCTGTATTTGGCGGCCCGGCGAGTGCTGTTGGGAACCGGTATCTCGTTCATCCCGCCGTTTTCGTGGATCAAGCAGGCGGCGTTGCGACGCTTGCGCGGCAGCGGGCGGGTGCCGGTGCTGGGGTCCTGGATGCGGCGCGATGCCGGGGATCGACTGAATTTGGCGGTGAATGGCGTCTATGAGCCGGTCGATACCGCCTTTGTCGGCCGCGTGGTGCGTCCGGGCGATACCGTGGTCGATGTGGGCGCGAATATCGGCTATTATACCTGCTATCTGGCGCGGTTGGTCGGGCCCCAGGGGCATGTGCTGGCCTTTGAACCGGCCCCGGATTTGATCGATATTCTGCGCGACAACGTGACCTTCAACGGTTATGCAAACGTGCAATTGGAAAATAAGGCGGTGACGGAGACGACGGGCCCGCTGACGCTGTATATGGAGGCCGGGCGTCCGGAGGATAACCGTATCTTCAAGGACGAACAAGATGCCGCCATTCGTAGCGAACATGTGGTGGACGGTATCTGCCTGGATGACAGTTCTTTTTTGCGCGAGCATCCCCCGGCCTTCATCAAAATGGACATCCAGGGCGCGGAAATTTATGCGCTTCGTGGCATGCGCCGCCTGTTGCGGGAGTCGCCGCAGGTATGCGTGCTGCTGGAATATTGGCCCTATGGTTTGCAGCGCGCCGGGTTCCGTCCGGAGGAACTGGTCGAGACCTTGCTTGAAGCGGGCCTGAACGTTTGCCGCGTGGCTGACGATGGCCAACTCGTCGCGGTTGACCCCGGCCCGTTGCAGAGTCTATGTGCCATGGGGCGTGGCCTCTATATTAATTTGGTCGCGGCCCATCCGGACCGGATGGCCGCGCTGATTGCGGAGCAGCCCCCGATAGAATGAACCGACCGGGGCATGAAATGCGCGGAGCCGTGAGCGATGCGCTCGCGACCTCCCTCGGACAAGGCGTTTGCTTCGTGGCCGGCCTGGTCTTTTCCGTTTATGTCCCGCGCCTGCTGGGGGCCGGGAATTATGGCGAGTGGATGTTGTTTCGTGGCTTAGCTCTTTTTTGGTTGTCACTGCTGTCGATGGGGGACCGCGAGGTAATGTCGAGTTTCTATGTGCCGCAGCGGGAGCACAATTCAGACCAAGCCAGCCGGGTGTTTAAGAGTCTGGTGGCGGTTCGGTTGACCCTGCTGCCGGCAGGCTTGGCCGGGGCCCTGCTTATGCTATTTTTCTCGAGCAGCGTGTATCGTACGCCGAATGGAATGCTGTGCCTGGCGGCCACCGTCATTCTCAAGAGCCTGCAATCCAATCTGTGTACGTTGATTTTCGGCCAGCGCCGACTGGGGTGGGTGGCCATTGTGGAAGGCACCCAGGCAGTGCTGGTGCCGTTACTGGTGCTGATGTCGTTTGGCGATGGACGGGTGGCTTGGATTCCCCGGGCGGCCGTGGCGGCCGATACCCTGATTTTTGCCTTGGCGTGGGGGGTGTCCCGCTGGCGGCAGGAATGGCGGCCGGGCTGGCTGCCCTGGCGTAGCCTGATCGAGATGGTGCGCTATGCGGCCGCGATTGCGCTGGCATCCAGCGTGATTGTATCGTTGAACAATCTACTGCTATATCTGATGAATCTGCGCGGCTATTCCTCGGCGGTGCTGGGGTGGGTGGGGTTGTCCACCCGCTGCGCCTGGGTCGTCCAAGCGGGCCTCATTGCGGTCGCCACGGCCTTGATGCCGATTCTGGCCACCGTCCAGGTGCGTCATGGGACCTCGCACATGTTCCGCTGGCAGAATTTTATTTCCCGGCTGGGCCTGGGGCTGCTGGTGCTGCTGGTTGGTAATATGCTCTTGGTGGGGCCGTTTTTTGTGCACTGGGTTTGGGGGGCCGAGTTTGCTCCGGTGGCGTTGTTACTGGTCGGCAGCCTGCTGGCCGTCATTCCCATTTGGCTGGGGTCTCAGTGGATTCGCCAGTTTCTGCTGCAACGCAGCACGCGCGTCTACCTTCAGGCGGCACTGCTCTATGCGGTCGTGTTGTGCGGCTTGTTCTTTCTGTTGCCGGTCGATGCCGGCGGGTGGACACCGATCCTCGCGGTAGGCGGCGCAGGCGTTATCTTGGCAACCTATGCAGGGGTTCACGCCGCCCGTCAAGGCGCCGCCCTGTCATGGCTCTGGCGGTTTGTGCCCGTGGCCCTCTGGCTGACAGTGGCGTGGGCGTGGGCGGGGGGTGAATCGGTCATCGCCGCTAATGGGCTGCGGCTGCTGGCGTGGAACGGCGGGTTCGTGCTTTTGATTCTGGGGACGAAAGCGTTGGGGGGGCGTGAAGTCACCGCCCTGGCGCAGGAACTCGCGCGCCGGTTGAGCGGGAAACGGGCAGACTAACAAGCTTATTCTGTTTGTTGGAGGGCGGCGCGTCCCGCGCGCCAGCCCGACCAGAATCCGGCGGCGGCGGGAAAATTTCCGCGCAGGCATTTAAGCAGGGATTGGAACGCAATGGCGGTGAGGCTTTTCAGGTGTGGGAATCGTTCATGGTTACTCAGGAAGAGGACCAGGCTGCGGGCGCTATGGAAGGACCGCCGCCGCGGGTTGCGTCCGGTGACGGCAGAGCCGCGGTGCCAGATATGGGCCGAGTCCGCCACAGCCAGATGCCAACCCGCCTGTCGCAGACGAACGCATAGATCGGCGTCTTCCCAGTAGAGGAAGAAGCGCTCGTCGAACAACCCCACGTTGTGCAGGGCATCGGTTCGCAACAAGAGGCAGGCACCGGTAATAAAATCTAACGGGTCGTTGGCTGCGGTGCCTAGCCGTACCGCTCCCAGCCAGGGATAGATGTGCCCCCCCCCCCAGGCTTGGATATGCCCCGGAGGGGAGTCGTCGAACACGACGCCGCCGACGGCCCCGATTTGAGGCGCTGTCTGCCCGGCGGCGACTAAGGCGGTCAGGGCGTCAGGGGCGGGCAAGGCGTCATGGTTGAGCACCCAGACCCAGGGGATGTTGTCCTGAATCGCTTGGCGCAAAGCGACATTGTTGGCACCGCCGAATCCAAGATTGTCGGTCATGGGCAGGAGGCTGACCTCAGGAAATTCCACACTCAGTCTTTCGCGTGAACCATCGGTGGACGCGTTATCCACCACGACCACGTCGAACGCCGGATACGTCAGGTGGCGTAGACGCTGCAAGAGGCGCGCGAGGTCATCATAGGCGTTCCAATTGATGGTGACAATTCGGACGCGCGGCGCGAGGGGCGTGATTGTACTGGGCATGCCACCATTCATTCGCTAAATTGTAGGTGAAGGCTCGAGGGTGTACAAGCATGCGAATTGGTGTATCCGCGCGCGGATTGTCGCAATCGGTCGGCGGCGCGCTCAAGATAGTGGACGAGGTGTTGCGCCGCCTCCCTGATCTGGGGGGGGGGCATGAGATTATATCCTACCAGCCGCCCGGCACGCCGGTAATGCCAGGCGTGACCCCCGTGTGGGTCGCTGCGCCGCATGCGCTGTGGTGGGAGCAGGTGGCGCTTCCGCGCGCGCTGAGCGTGGCGCCGCCGGATGTGCTCTTTGCGCCCAAAACGCTCTTGCCGCTGCGGCTGCCCAAGCAAACTCAGACCGTGAGCCTGGTGTTGGACCTGCTGTATTTCTCGATTGGCGGCCACTATTTGCACGAGTACCGCTGGCAGGACATTGCGTATAATCGCCTGTTTTATCGGGATTCCTGCCGCCGGGCGACGGCCATCGCCTGTATCTCGGAACAGACGCGACGTGATCTGTTTGCGGTGTGTCCGGATCTGCCAGTGGAAAAGGTTCAGGTGGTGTCGCTGGGGGTGGAGATGCCCACACCGGAGGCGGTGGCAGCGGAGCGCATCGCGGCTGTTCGGGCCCGGCATCAACTTGGCAACCCCTACATTTTCTATGCGGGCAGTTTGTCGCCGCGCAAGAACATGGTCCGTGGGGTCCAGGCGTTTGCGCGCCTTGCAAACGAGTGTCCACACGATCTAGTGGTCACGGCCGGCAAATCATGGCGCGACCGGGAGGTTGAGGCCGAGGTGGATCGTTGTGGTTTGCGGGGACGCTTTCGGCGATTGGGTGTGGTGGCGGAAGACGAGCTGCCGGCACTCTATGCGGGGGCCGATGTCTTTTTCTTTCCGTCGCTGTACGAAGGGTTTGGCCTGCCGGTGCTCGAAGCGATGGCCTGCGGCTGCCCGGTGGTGGCCGCCGATGCCAGTTCGATCCCCGAAGCCGCAGATGGGGCCGCCCTCTTGGTCGATCCCTGTGATGTGGAGGCCATGACGGGCGCCTTGCGACGGATGCTGGTAGAAACAGACCTGGTCGCCAACCATCGTGAGATGGGGTATCGCCGTGCCGCTGCTTGCTCGTGGGATCGGACTGTGCGCGCGCTGCTCGATATGATGGAACAGGTGTCAGCCTCATGAACGATCCACTGATTAGCGTTATTTTACCAACCCGCAACCGCGCCCACAGTGTATCGGCCGCGCTGACAAGCATTTTGCAGCAGACGTGGCCGAATCTGGAGGTGCTGGTGGTGGACGATGCCTCGACCGACGGCACGGCCGAGGTTCTGAGCGACGTCACCGATCCGCGCGTCCGCTATGTGCGCCTTGAGCAGCCTCATGGAGCGAGCGGGGCGCGCAACGCCGGGATCGCAGCGGCGCAAGGCGAGTGGATAGCCTTCCAGGATAGCGACGACCTGTGGCTGCCGGACAAGCTGCGCCAGCAACTGGCATGTGCGGCGGCGCATCCGGATTGCGTGGGGGTGTATACGTCCTATTGGCGTGACGATGGCCAGAACCGTGACGCGCTGCCCCGACCGGGGCCGGGGTTGGATGGCGATGTGTTGGCACGGTTGACGCGCGGCAACTTTATTACGACACAGACCCTGATGGTCCGCGCGGATGCGCTGCGCCGCCTTGGCGGCTTTGATCCAACACTATCGGCATTGAACGATTGGGATTTGGTGTTGCGGCTGGCGCAGCTTGGACCCATCCATTGGGTGCAAGCGCCGCTGGTGGAGTATCGGCTGCAACCGGACAGTCTCACGGCGTCGCCCGACACATTTATCCAGAGCTATCAGCGCATCGTTGAAAAGCACCGCGCGCTCGTCGTGCCGGACGCGCGGCGTGCGGCGTGGCACTGGGCGGTGATGGGCAACCGGCTCTGTCGTGAAGGGCACCGGTCCGCCGGGCGCAAATTCATGAGTCGGGCCTGGCGCTTGTGCCCATTCGACTTCCGCTATGCCGGGGCCTGGTTTTTGTCATGGCTTCCGCCCTCTCTTTTTCGCATGCTTACTCGGGCTTATGGCAATCTCCACTCCACGATCTAACTCCACCGCCAAGATCGGCGTGATCATCCCCACCCGGAATCGGGCGCGGAGTCTGCCGGCCGCGCTGGATAGCGTGTTGCAGCAGACCTGGCGTGATCTGGAAGTGCTGGTGGTGGACGATGCATCGACAGATGACACGGCCGCCCTGATGGATGCGGTGAGCGATCCGCGCGTGCGCTATCTGCGCCTGGCGCATCCCCACGGGGCGGGCGGCGCGCGTAATGCCGGATTGAAGGAATTACATAACGAATGGATTGCGTTCCAGGATAGCGATGACCAATGGCGGCCGGTCAAACTGGAAAAGCAGATGGCGGCGGTCGCGGAGAACCCCCAGGCGGGATTCGTCTATTGCCGATGCCGGAGAACAGTCGACGGTTCGGCCTACTTGTTTCCTCCCGCAGGGGTGACAAACGGTTCAGGACACATTTTTGATGTGCTGCTGGGTGGGAATCTGATTAGCACGCAGACCGCCTTGGTGCGACGCGCCTGTATCGATGCGCATGGCCTTTTCGACGAATCCCTGCCGCCGCTGGAAGACTGGGAATTCTTCCTGCGGTTGTCGCGCCATTGCGAGGCCGCCTTTGTCACTGAGGTTCTGGTAGAGGCCCCATTCAGTGCTGACAGCATTTCCAAGCGCGACAGCGAATTCATCGCTTCGTTTCAGGCGATTCTGGACAAATACGCGGCCGACTTTGCGGTGCGGCCCAACCTGCGGGCCCGGCATTTGGGCACCCTTGCGGACCGCCTGTGTCTGGCCGGGCGCTGGGACGAGGGGCGGACACATTACGCCCGTGCCTGGCGGTGCCACCCGCGCCACGTTGGTCATGCCTTGGGGTGGGCTTTGGCGGCTTGGCCGCGGGCCTATCGACGGGTCCGCGCCTGGCGGGGCCGACGCTGATGAGGGGCGGGATTTTGCGTGGTGGCGCGGGTCAAGTTGTGGGTAGACACCCATCTCTCAACACCGTAAGGTGGTTTGCTGTGACGCGTGTCGTGAGCAGAAAGATTGGAGCAACGGATGAAGTATTGTGCCCCCGTAGTTAGTCTGTCCACCGTGATTCTAACCGTCTGGTTGGCGTCCCATTCCGCCCTGGGTGCGCCGGTCCCGGTCTTGCAGGCACGGGGGGGGGTATCGGATTTTGGCACGGTGGCGAATTCCGCTACGGTGCAAATGAACGGGCAAATGACCCTGGAGGCCTGGATTTATCCGACAGCCTGGCGGTCGTACACAGGTCGCGAGAAGCACGGATTGAACTTTATGTACAAGGGGCGGATCGGCTCGTACATCGATTTTGTGTTTGCGCTGCAGGAAAACGGAATCCTGTGCCTGGGCAACACGTGGGGCTATATCGGGGTGATGAACCGGCGCGTGCCGCTGAACCAGTGGACCCATGTGGCGGTGACGGTGAACGAAGCGACCGGGTCGTTTGTCTTTTACATCAACGGGGTGAATTGCGGCGGAGGCTCGGGCTGGCAGGGGGCGTCGCCGAGCCGGACCTCGTTTCTGGGACCGTCCAGTCATCCGTTGTATGTCGGGGGGTTCAACCAATTGGGGTGGGGCTACAACAATGACAACTTCAGAGGCATGATCGCCGATGTGCGCATGTGGAACATCGTGCGCACCCCGGCGGAGATTGCAGAAAACTATCAAAAGCAACTGCGAGGCACGGAGCCGGGGTTGGCGGCATACTGGACCTTCGCCGACCGATGGGACAAGAGTCCCAATGGCAACCATATGACGTTGGGCGGCAATGCGTCCTTCCTGGCCGGGCAGGGGCCGGATTTGCAGGGCGCGGGCGAGATTGATGTCGAGTTGACGGTGCCGACCAATAGCCACGTTGTGGCGCAAGGGGCCGATCTGACACTGATGGCGACGGCATTGGCCGTCAGTGGCGGCGTGGCCCATGTAGACTTTTATGCCAACACCACCCTGCTGAGCCGCGACACCGAGGCCCCGTATACGGCGACCTGGTCCAATGTGCCCGCGGGAATCCATACCTTAAACGCACGGGCAACCAACGACGCTGGCCATGTGGGGACATCCGAAGACGTGATCGTCCGGGCACATGGGCCCTTCGGGGGCGCGCCAACAGCGGTTCCCGGTCACGTGGAGGCCGAACAATTTGACCTGGGTGGTCAGGAGTTGGGCTATCACGAAACGACCCCCATCAACGAGGGCGGGAAATATCGCCCCGGTGAGGCCGTGGGCATTTCGGCGGATGCCAGTGCGAGCAATGGATATGTGGTGGGCTGGACCAAGGCGGGTGAGTGGATGGACTACGTGCTCGATGTCGCCACGACCGGGACGTATAGGATCCAGACCCGGGTGGCGGGCGTGGGGGCGGGCGGGCAGTTTCGCATTTTGATCAACGGCACCGACGTGTCGGGGGATTTGAGTGTGCCCGACACCGGCGCATGGAATGGATACCAGTGGGTGGCCTGCGATGGCGTGTTGCTGGCGCAGGGCGCCTGCACTATGCGGGTGGTGATGGTGGCCAACGGCTCCAGCGGCATGGTCGGAGCGTTTGATTGCTTTGTGGTAGAGCCACCGCCGCCGCCTGGTCAGCAGCCCTTTAATGCGACCTATGCGCCGTGGTCCGCGATTGACGGGGTGGAATTCGAGGATTTCGACCATGGCGGCATGGGCGTGGCGTATCACGATGCCAGCGCCGTAAATGAGGGCGGGTTGTATCGCTTTGGCGAGGGGGTGGACATTGTGGCCCAGTCTCAGGCCAGCAAGGGGTTCACGGTGGGCTGGACCCTGGCGGGGGAATGGCTGGAATACACCGCGCAAATCCCGTCGAACGGGACCTACGACATCGAGCTGCGCGTGGCCAACAGCGGCTCGGGGGCCACGTGCCGTCTGCTTATAGATGGGCGCGAGGCCACGGGCCCCTTGGCCATTCCCAACACCGGCTCGTGGACCGATTACCAAACGGTTTTGCAAAAAGGATTGCAATTGCGCGCAGGCGTGTCGGTCTTCCGCTTTGAATTGCTGGGCGTCAGTTCGGCCAGTCACGTGGGGGCTTTCGATACCTGGCGCCTGGTGCCGGCGGGGCCGCCCTTCGCGATTTCCGAAATGTCCGGCGACCAGGGGACCGGGACGATTCTACGCTGGGGCCCACTGACCAATCGGTTCCGTATCCATCATGCGACCTCCCTGATGCCGGCGGACTGGGCCCCGGTGACCGATTGGCAGGTCGGGACGGAGTATGAACTGCCGCTGGGCGACATGGGGACCAGCGGATTCTATCGCGTCGAAAGCCACCCCTGAATGGTCCCCGCGTCGGCCCGGTGGTAGGGGTGGTGGCGACGGGCATTTTCTGTAGAACCAGCGTTGAATCTGGCTGGGCCGCACCTCTGCAGAATTATCTGCCCCTAATGTCCCTCCTGCGCAGCCTGGCTTTTTCCCTTGGCCGCGCTACCCTCATTGCGCGGCCTCCCCCCATGCACTCGGCACCGTTTTGACCGCGTAAACGCGTTCGGGACGGGTTTGCAGGCCTTGGGGTCTCCGCGACTATGCCCTCAGATAACAGCCAAGGAACCCATAAAACAACCCAATACCTGAGTTTTCCACACCGTGGAAACATTTTTTCCATAGTGTGGAATAATCGCGAAAAAGTTTTCCATACTGTGGAAAACTTCGGTCGCCACACCGTAAGATAAACTTACAATATTGGGTAGACCCGCGCCGGGTGTACCGGCGGTGATTTTCTGGGAGTGGGTCCATGCATGAAATTCCTGCGCCAGTATGTAAACTGCTTTTTGTTGGCATGATTTCGGAGAAAAATCTTCTCGCCATTTTGGCGGACTTCTGCGATAGTTTCGGCAATTCCGAGATGGTATTTGTTCGGACCTTGTTCTTTTTGAAATCCAGTTTACTGCGTTTACGCAGTCATCGTTTCGCCTGAAAACCGCGAATGTTTTGTCGAAGAAACGAGATATGCGGAGACGCGCCCACCATGGGCGCGACTCCCTGTCTTGTGTTTCTTCGGCGGGGCTTCGCGGTCCCTCAGGTGGGACATGGACTTGGTGTCGTGCCCTCTATTTTTGCGCGGCACCGGGTTAGCAGTTCACCCAGGAGCATGCCCATGAGAAATCCTAGGATAATGCAGAGTGCCGCCGCCGGAATCGTCATTGCCGTTGTCGTCGCCGCGCTTGGCTATGCGGCCTTCGCCGCTGATCTTTCAACCGAAACGAAGCCTGCCGCCGTCGATGACGAGCAATACGCCGATTTTATAGGAAACGAAGTTTTCGATATTCAGGACTTGGCGGAAGGCGCGGAAATCCAGCGCCGCCGGTTCAACCGCATGACCCCGCCGGGGTTCTCTTGGGTGCAGCCAATGTTCCCGGCTGTTGTCCCGTTCGACGCCGAGAACTTCGACGATAAGTTTTTGGACGAGCTATTAGGAGAGGACAAGAACAGCGTGGCGATCTATCCGCTCTCGCTGGCGCTGGACCCCAAGACGCGCGAAACCTATGTTTTCAATGCTGATGGAAAGCTCATTGCCGCCATCCCTGCCGACCGGGTTTCCCGCGAATGGCCGGAGGATGCCGACCCGGCCCGCGTGACCTTGCAACTGGACTTGCTCCCCTCCGAGGATGTCGAACCCTACCTATACACCGAAAGCCGTATTGAGGAAACCCTTTCGCTGTACAAAACTACTCGAACGGCCACGTCCAGGGCAACGGCAGCGAAAGGGTTGGGAGCGGGTGAATTCGGCATCTGCGGCATTCGGAAAACAACCAATGGGACGATGCTCATCACCGTAACAAACGGTCTGGATGCCGCCGAAATCTATGCCTATACCGTGGCTCACACGTCTTCGGTGGTGGTGGCAACCTGGACCAACGAATACGATGAAGTTATCACCAGCACTAATGTTCTTTGGCATCCGGTTTCCCCGCCATTTAAAGGCATTCAATGCGCGTGGGCGAGCCGGGCGACTAATTTGATCCTCACGGGCGGTACAGGCGTATGGGAGGATACGAATATTTCCAGCAACGACCGCGTGCGCTTCTATGCAGTGGCCAAGCGTGGGGATAGCGACGGGGACGGCTTGAGTGATGGCGCTGAGATCCTGCTGCATCGCACGAATCCACAAAGCATTGACACCGATGGGGACGGCTTGCTGGATGGTTATGACATTCCCGTATGGATTGGTGACGCACGGTATGCGGCATGGAGCAACCGCATTGTTTTTGCCGGTTCGGAAGGACTGCGTATATTCAGGGGTGAATTGAGCGTCGGAACCAATCCATTGGACGACGATACCGACGGCGATGGCTTGCCGGATGGCTGGGAAGTGCAAAACGAACTTGATCCTCTGGATGACGATGGCGAAAACGGCCCCGAAGGTGATCCGGACTTAGACGGATTTGATAACGCCTTGGAACGCGAACTAAAGGCTCCGGCAAACAATGGCGCTTGGAACGGGAATCAGCTGGCTTATCGGCTCATGCATGCACACGAAGTAGTTGTCACGAATACACGTTCTATCACAACAAATCTTATCGGGATGCGGGTGACGGTCGAAGATTCCTGGGACTGTGTGACTGGAGGAAACCCCGACCGGCAAAATAATACGGACGATCTGGATATCCCGGTCCTGCTTGAATGCGGCTACTACATCAATATTGAAGTGGACGGACTGGTCGAAGATGTTGATCTGAATTATGACAAGGTCTACTTCGAGGCCTTCACCAACAATTTTTATTTCATGAGCCATGACGGTATTCCTGACGGAGATGAGGAATACTGTATCATGGTGAGCGAGAATGCCGAGAAGAACAACCTCATCTTCGGCAGCAGCACGGTCAAACTGCGGTATAACACGGTGGGTTATAGATGGCATAGTGGAGGATATGGCGAGATTATGTTTGCCACGAATACAGGCCCTTACAAGGTCGTGGTTTCCGGGGATGCTGCTGCCATGTGCGTAGGGGAAACGATTTCTATGTCTGCATCCGGCGGGGCTGAGTCCAATTACACTTGGTCTAGTTCTGATAGTCTTTTGCTTTCTGGTGCCACAAGCAATTCGACTTACGTTACAGGAAATTCTCCGGGGTTTGCAACTGTCTTCGCGACCGATTCCAATGGATGCACAGGAAATAAAGACATTATTGTGCTCAAACCTGATATCGGAATGGCGAGTCCACTTGCCGACCGGACTCTGCATCCAGAGGCTGCACGAAAACCGCTGGTATTGATGCAAACCCTGCCTTCCGCCTGGAATGGACAAATGCAACTTTTGCTCTCCGGTGCAGTGTCCTTTTGGACTCCCACCGGGGATACGCCAATCGCATCCGGTATCTTTACCAATTCCCAACTGTCCCAAACGGTGTATTTGGAAGGCGACGGGTGCGGAGTAGGCGAAGCCAGTTTCTCTATTGTTGGCCCTGCGGGTTGTGAAACCAATATTCCGCTTCATGTCTTCGGACTAAACGCCACTCTCGACGGGGTAGCCGAAGCCGATGAATTGGCCCCCGGCGGTTTCATTGTGGACCGAACCACACATACTAACGCCTCCCGTACGCTCTTGACTTTGCAGGCGTGCGGACCCTATGGGGCTTCGGGCAACCTCGTGCTTACGTGGAATTCCTCATTCGTCCAACTATACCCCTCCGCTTCCGGCGGTTCGGCCCTTTCCCAGTACAGTGTGCCCTATGCCGGTTTCAACGGGGCCACCTTCTATGTCGAAGGCGTCGCGCCTGGCAGCAATACCCTTGCGTGGACGTATTCCGCACAAACGAATTGCACGGATGAAATTCACGTGACCGTACTTAAAGTCGAGTCCGTTGATGTGACTTCTTCCGAATCCGGTTCCTCTGCAAACGCACCTCCATTTGCTGGGCATACACCGTGGCCGTTTGACGTGACCCTCAGTCCGAATCCGGACAAACACATGGTTGTCTTTTATAAAGACGTTATTGATTCCTCGTTTAATGTGGATGACTTTGATGTGACTTTGAAAGCGGATGTATTGCCGCCAAGTATCACGGCAGCTCAGTTGAGCGAAGTCTGGTCAAAGATTAGCGGCCCAGCTTCCGGCGATCTGGACCGAACGGATACCTTTGAGGTTAAGTATCAGAACCCGAAGTTAGGCGGTGTATACAGGTTCGATTTTGACTTGGGTGTCAGCGGTTGCACTAAGAGCGAGGCAAATGTTGTTCTCCCACTAGCTGGTGCAGAGGTTGATAGCATCATTCAAGGTGATATTACCCGTGCAAATTCTTTCTCAACTGCCGTGCGGGCCAGTTATTCTTGGATAGAGCGGCAGTCTCCATGGAATGGCACACGCTGGTTTGTGACAGGTGGAGCGGGCGATTATCGCGGGCGTCCTGACAACTCATCTTCGCCAACAGTCTGGGCCTACAACCAAGTCAATACCTCTTCATTATTCGGCATGGGTGCGGTTGGAACTTGGAAAGGAAAGCCAGTGCGTGTTGCAAAGATCAGCAACTTCATGGTGGGTTACGCAGCTCGTAAGATCGGCGTGAACTCGGCCTCTGCATGGATCTCGCAGGTTATTGGCACTTGGAATGACTCGGCGGCATCAAAGAGTTGGGACGCAGGTTGGGATATTGCTGATGGTTCATCCTATAATACTACGGTTACGGCTTTGGTTGAGGACATTTGGGATGATGCTGATGACAAAAATCAGAAGCTTTGGCCCAACACAAGCACTGCAAACAACTATGTTGTACCTAACAGCTTCTATGATCCTGACGCCCAATTCACATCGCCAGGATTCCTGTATATGAGTACCCCTTGAGGAGGATAATTATTATGAATAAGTATCTGATTGTCGTGATTGCCATCTTACTGATGGCTATAGCTACCTACGCCCAGACGAACTTTACTGAAACGGTTTCGTCTCTTTGGTATTCCGGCCAGAAAACTAATGTCCTAAATATCGCTGAGCAGAGGCTTCAATTAAATTCGAACGACATAGCGGGTCTCATTCTAAAGATGGAATATGAAATCACATTTCTAGAGCTCGATGCTGTTACAAACACGATGGAACGTGTTATTCAGGTGGGATCATCAATCACGACGACAAACTTTGTTTCAGTGTTCCCAAAGCTCGAAGGGAGCATCAATCATCTTGTGGAAATGATCCCCCTGTATCCTACTAATGAACTCGCTGCTGATCAGGGCAAGGGGGACATATCGGGAAAACCACTTCCGCACACTGAAGTTCTCCAAGCTCTAGAAGATGATGGATATTTTGACTAAAATATAGGAGTCGGTCCTGTAATTTAATAAATTGGCTATTTGAAACTGCTTACAAAAGCCATTTTTGACGAAAAATAGGCAAAATCGGCTAAAAAATGCCTCAAAATCGCGATTTTGGGCCTGAAAATGCCGATTTTTCATGATTTTGGAGCCATTTTGTATATGTGCGGCGGCATGTCGGCCTCGGGCATATTGCCCTCAGTGCCGCCGCAAATAGGCGCACCCAAGGACCGCGCCAGGCTTCGACAAGCTCAGCCTGTCACGTTCCTTGCAGGACTACGGGTGCGCCGTTGTACCCGCTCCCGTTTCACGGTGCGGGGAATGCTCGCTCCAGCAGAGGGTCCGCCGGAGGACCGTCGCACTCACTGCTTCCGCTTCCGCCTTCGTCGAGGCTACGGCGGACAGGCTTCCTCGGGCCGCTGCGGGATGCGGCTTGTGGACGCATCGAACGTTGTGGGTGATGCGGATGACGCAACGCCAAGCCGCGCGTGGCCGTGCCTTCCCGACCACCCACCTTCGGCGGGTGTCGGGACGTGAAGGTGTCATGTCTATATATTAATGTTTTGGTAATGGATAATCTCATGCGGCAACTAAACGAAATTATCTCCTTTGCATATGATGCCAACGGCTACCGGATGAATATGGTGGACAGCCGTGGAACGACGCGCCAAACTTTCGATGCGATGAACAGCCTTTTCCAAGTCGTTGATGCCTTCAGCCAAACCGTCAGCAACCACTACGATTTGGCGGGTCGGCGAACACAACTCACCTATCCCGATGGAACAACGCATTCGTGGACCAGGCCGTGCGGATTGAACGCAAGGAGCCCGAAATCGCCCAGGCGTACGAATTATACGGCGACTATGTGCTGCGAACGGACAGGACGTTCGAGGCCGATACCCTTTGGTCGTAAGCGTCCGGTCTACTGCCCTGTTGACGCGGCTCTGTTGGCCTTCCACTGGGCGGGGGTGTAGAGCTTGGCGGTTTGGTTGGTCATGGTGGGCAGGCGGGGGAGGACGTCGAGCAGATATTCCTGCGGATTGATGTCCAGCATGCGGCAAGACTCCAGCAGGCTATAAAGGATGGCGGACGTCTGCCCGGCCGTTTCGCTGCCGAAGAACAACCAGTTTTTCTTGCCCACCGCCGTGGGACGGATGGCGTTTTCGACGAGATTGTTATCGATTTCCACGTGGCCATGGCGGGTGTACGTTTGCAGGCGCTCCCACTGGCCCAGCGTGTAGGAAATCGCTTTGCCGGTCAGGCTCTTGGGCAGGTGCTGAGCGGCGGCGGCGCGCAAGTCTTTTTCGATCTTTGCGAGGATCGGCAGGCTCTCACGCTGGCGCGCCGTCAACCGCAAGGCGTCGTCGGCCTTTTGCTCGCGCAGGCCAGCCTCAACCCGATAGAGCTTCTGGATGTCGGCCAGCGTCTGGGCGGCCAGCGGGCTTTCCGCGCGGGCCTCGAAGAACTTCCGCCGGGCGTGCGCCCAGCATCCGGCCCGCTCCACGCCCGCGCGCAGCTTCTGGTTCAGGGGTTTGCCGTAGAAGGCGTCGTAGCCGGAATAGCCATCGCTCTGCAGTTGACCGGTGAACTTGGAAAGCATCTTCGTCAGGCAATCCGAGGATCGGCTGGGGAACCATTCGAACAGCACGCCGATGCCCATGGACCGATAGACCCACAGGTATCCGGTGCGGCATTTCCCGCTTCCGGGATCCAGAAAAGGGATGGGCGTTTCGTCGGCTTGCATATATCTGGAACTTCGAATCTCGTCGCGCAAACCTTCATAGATCATCGCCAACTGGTGGGCGATGCTCCATGAAGGTGTCATGTCTATATATTAATGTTTTGGTAATGGATAATCTCATGCGGCAACTAAACGAAATTATCTCCTTTGCATATGATGCCAACGGCTACCGGACGAATATGGTGGACAGCTGTGGAACGACGCGCCAAACTTTCGATGCGATGAACAGCCTTTTCCAAGTCGCTATGCCTTCGGCCAAACCGTCAGCAACCACTACGATTTGGCGGATCGGCGAACACAACTCACCTATCCCGATGGAAAAACGCATTTGTGGACCAGGCCGTGCGGATTGAACGCAAGAAGCCCGAAATCGCCCAGGCGTATGAATTATACGGCGACTATGTGCTGCGAACGGACAGGACGTTCGAGGCCGATACCCTTTGGTCTTTGTATATGACGCGGCTGTAAGCCGAAGAAAGCCAGCGTTCCCGAAGAAGGGCAAATTCAGATATACAGGATGATTGGAATAGACTGGCGAAGCGCCTGCCGGCCAAGAAAAACAGAAATTATAGGCTAACGACTTTGTAGTGCCTTTGGGCATTCTGTCGTTGATTTGCAACGACTTACATGCAAGAATAAGACTTGGGCTAGGGGTCGCGGACGTCCAGCAGCTCCTGGAGCCCGGCGGCGTAGCGGGCGGCGATGGCGCTCCAGGTGAAGTCGGCGAGGGTTCGGCGGCGGGCATTTTCGCCAAGTTCCAGGAGACGGGCAGGGGCTTGCAGCAGGTCGGCAATGGCATTGGCCATGGCCGGTGGATCGCCGGGGGGGACCAGCAGGCCGGTTGTCCCTTCCGCAATGGCGTCGGGGATGCCGCCGCAGCGGGTGGCGATGGCGGGCACGCCTTGCAGTGCGGCCTCGAGAATGACAATGCCGAAGCCCTCCACATCATGGGGATCGTCCAGGCATGGCAGCACAAACAGGTCCGCGCGCTGATAGATTTGGTCCAAGTCGGCCCCTGAGAGGCGTCCGAGCAGGAGGGCGTGGTGATCATGCTGGCCGTCGCGAATGGCGTCGGTCAGTTGCTGGCGGATGCGTTCCTGGTGGATCAGGGATGCCTTGGCCTCGCCGCCGACAACCAGCAGCAGCACATCGGGGATGAGTTTGCGCAGCAACGGCAGCGTGTGTGCGATGAATTCACGGTTGCCCTTGCGGCGGATCAGGCGGCCGACCGTGACCAGGGTCGGCCGTCCGGCCGTCTCGTCCAACACGCGCAGAATATCCGCAGTTGGGTGTGCGGAGGGCGGCGGCGGGGGGGTGACCCCCGGGCAAACAACGCGAATCCGGGCGGGGTCCAATCCGCGCGTTTCCAGCAGGCGGGCGGTATTGCGGCTATTGGCGAACAGCAGGCGCGCGCCCGAGAGCAGCGGGGTAATGGCGAGTTGGTACGCGCGCCGCGGCAAGAGGATGTCGCTGCCATGAATGAGGACCGCGTAGGGGATGCGGAGGAGGCGGGAGAGTAGCCAGGCCGCGGGCGCAGAGGTCAGGCTGGGACACAACAAAACATCGGGCCGGGAGTGGCGAGCCAGGCGAAACCCGGCCGTGACGGCGTGGAGCAGGAAACAAGGGATGCCTTTGCGGCGGGCGCGGGAAACAGGGGCGGAGGGGGCGGCCACCTCGAGTGCCTCGTTGGGGAGGGGCGGTGCCACGACACGTACCGTGTGCCCCAAGGCTCGCAAGCCATCGGCGGTATGCTGGGCGACGTGTTCAATGCCGCCAACCACAGGTGGATAATTCCAGGTGAGCATCAACACGTTCATGGCGAGTCCGTTTCCAGATGTATCCAATCCACAAACAAGCCCAGAGTTCGGGTGTCGCCTCCACCGGGGGACCATCCCTCGGTCTCTATTTGGAACTGGTTATTTGCTTGCAGCAGGCCCGGGGGAATTTCAACCGCCCAGATTTCACAGCCGTCTTCAGCGTCTGGCTGCGACACAACGGTTAGGGGGCTGTCGTTCAAGCGAATCGAAGGAGGCGAGGCCAGCGGCGGTCGATTACGGGCAAAATGCCGAAGGGTAAGGCGTCCGGGGGCGCCGGGGGTTGCACAGCGCCACGCCCAAGTGGCCAGAGGTTTTGTCCAGCGGGCATTTCCGCCAGTAGTGGTCTCACGGGCATACCACCCTTCGCGTAAATGGGCGAAGTCTCCCTCGGTACCAACCTCCACTGTCAATTGCGGCGTTGGCATCGGAATGCTCCAATCAATTCGATGCAAATCAAGCGGTGTGGAAGACTGGAATTCAAGCACGGGCGAGACCAGCGGACCCTCCGCGGCGAGCGCGATGCAATGCCACATGCGGTCTTGGGGCAAGCGGACGTGATGGGTGGTTTGCCCCAGCGTCAGGGTGAGGTCCACGGGGCTGTTTTTACGCGCCGGGCTGCGCAGGCGCACTTCGGCAAATCCCTGGTCGTTGTCGGCGAGAGTTCCGGGCAAGGCGACATCTGCGGACTGAAGAATGCGCGGGACATTGCGCGCCAACGTTGCCAGGTCCACCGTGTCCGAGAGCAAGGGCATGGCATCTGGAACGGCCTTGAGTGAGAAATCCAGCCGCGCGAAGCCGTCGCGGGCGTCTTGTTCATCCGGCAACGGCATGGTCGGCGCCTGCCAGGAACGCACGCGAAACAACCGTAGCGATTGGGCGCCCGTCCGCTCGCGCAACTGATAGCGGTTGACAGGGAAGGTGGTCACCAGCTCCATATCCCAGATTCGTTGGAGCAGGGCGGCATCGGTTTCCCACCCGATTCTGGGGTGCATTTCCAATAGGAAGATGGGGGAGGTTTCCGTTTGGTACGGGATGAGTGCGGTCCGCAGGGCGGCCTCCGCCGGGACGTCTTCCGGGATGAGCGCGGTGACCGGAAAGGCGCGTGCGTGGGTGAACCAGCGTACGATCTCGCACAGGTTGCGGCGGCAGAAAACCAGGCTATCTGCGGGCACCCACTCTTCCAAATCTGTTTGTAATTGCCGCGCCTGAGGAATCTGAAACCGCGGTTCGGCGGGAACTGTGACCAGGAGCTGGGTCATGGTGGCCACTGTGAGCGCCACCGTGATGGCGGGGAGCAGGTGAGGCCCCACACGAGAGGGCAAGCGGGCGGCCAAGTGGTGGAGACCCCAGAGCAGACCCCAGGACAGCATGGGAATGGCAAATATCGCCACCGAATAATAATAGCGTGAGACAAACGTCCAATAAAAAGCATAGAAAACCGCATGGATGACCGCCGCGGGCAGCAGCAGGCCCGCCATAATCCGATTGCGCTGCCAGATGCTCAGCGCCCCGGCCCCAACGACGAACACTAGCCCAATGCCAGCTTTTTCCAGAAAGTATGGCCAGGCCCGGCCAACGGTGCGGGACATGATGGTCCAGGTGAAGTGTGCGCCAGGAACCAGTTGGTTGCCGGATGCCGCCTGGTAGGGCAATACGGCTTGGCCGGTGCTGGCCAGACTTTGCAGCAGCAGCGGGGCCAGACCCGCCGCAAATGCCGCCGAAAATAGAATGGCATCGCGCCAAAAGCGGATGCGTGCATCCGCCCGCCACGACCAGAAGGCATAGAGAGCAACGGGTGCCAGCACCAGCACCGAGGTTTCCCGCACCGTACAGGCCAGTCCCAGCAGGAGCCCCCCTGCGGCTGCTCGCATCGGTCGCGCTCCGCCCGTCACCGCATGGCGTGTGAGGCACCCCACGGCGGCCAATACCAGCAAAAAGGAGAGCGGGTCGCGGAACGGATTGACCATTTGCACAACCAGCCAGCGGTCAAAAGAGACATACAGCGCCACGGTCAGCGACACCACCATCCAGCGCGACATGCGATGAGCGGGGGGCAACGCCCGGATGACGAGGGTGGCCCCCAGTAGATAGGTCGCGATCAGCACCGGGACATTGACTAAAAATACCGTGAACGGTCCCACGATATCCAAAACGACTCGCAAAAAAATTGGAAACCCAAGGGCAAATTTGCTGGTATGGATTTCGGTTTCGAAAAAACGGGCGAAATGGAGCCAATTCAGGGGATCGGAAAAAGCGCGGACCTCATAGTTGCGCAAGACGTGAATGATCCACGTACCAATCAGCGCGAGGGGCCATAGCCAAGGAGCGCCAGCGGCAAGGCGGCGTCGGATGGGGCACTCTACTCTCATTCTCATGGTGGGGATGGGCACATGGATAGGATGGAGGAACCGTAGCGGATCGACTAGATGGGTTCAAGCCCTGTCCGCGGGGCCTGACGAGTCTCCAGATTCAGATTGAACCGCGTAAATGATTTAGAGAGGATGCCGCTTATGACCGGATTGTGTGCAGCAGAGAGGATGGCAGGACGGAAGACGAGCTGGTCGGCGCCGTTATGGATGGGGGGGCTGTTGATTTGGCTCTGGGGGTTGGGGTGGCTGACGGCGTGGAAAGTCATGAGCTATGCCACGGGCCAAGACCCACGCATCTACCTGCATTTCGCCGAGGCCATTCGCGCTGACGGGTATTCGCTCGAAGCCATCGCGCGCTGTACACGGTGGGTGGTCCCTGGCTATCCCCTGCTGTTGGCGGCCGTTCTCGATGGGCTGGGGATTTTTGCGGCCTATTGGATCAATCTGCCCATTTTCTTTGTGTTTATCTGGCTGTTGATCATCGTCCTGCGCCGATTTGCCTCGCCGACCGAAATTGGGCTGACGCTGCTGCTATTTTTTTGGATCGTCGTGACTGGTCATCCCCTGAACCCTCACTATCTCTTTTTACCTTTTCGCGGGCTCATCGAATGGACGTGGATGTTGGGTGGGCTTGTCATTGCACTACCGGGGACCGATCCGGGCGCGTCCGATCGGTTTCGCTATCGCCGCGCCGCGGGAACGGCTCTGTGGCTGATGGGCGGTGTGCTGTTTCGGGAAACCATTCTGTTTATTTTGCCCCCCCTGGGGCTGATCTGGCTCTGGCAAGGGGTCCGGGGGAATCGAGGGGCCTGGAAGGCCCTGGCCGCCCTGATGGGGCCGCCCATCCTGGCGTTCCTTGTCTTCTTGGCCTGGAAATGGGCGCGGCAAGAGCCGCTCATGAACTCGCAGGTAAAAATGTGGGTGACGGGCTTATTACGCGGTGGGTTTGCCAAACCTTTTCCGCTTTTGCTGGCCGACATTCTCCGCCTTATGGGTGCCGAACTGCGGGCGGTGGGGCTCATTGGTTTGGCGGCCGGTACGGGGTGGGCCGTGGTACGCAGAGAAAAGACCGTATTCATCCTGGCCGTGACGGCGGGATTGCTGGTTCTGTTTTATGCCGTGTACAAGTCCCATGTGCGCTATACCCTCAGTGCCCTGGGCCTGGTGGCGCTCATCGCAGGATGGGGCGGGGCCGTGACCCTGACCTGGGTGGCGCGCCGGCTCTCCCCGCGCTGGCGGATCGCCCTGAACGCGGCCGTCATGCTGCTGGTGACGGCCTTCATCCTGCGGGCGATTGCAGCCATCGATACCTGGGGGCCGCGCATCTCCCCGCAGGATGTCATGGCTTTGCAACGCCATCCGTTGGCGGCTGAACCGGTCGTGTTTGTAGAGAAAGACAATCGCCATTTGGTCGATGCCCTGGTGGCGTTTACCTCGGCTGAACCTAAAGACCCCGTCCTGGAAGGGGCCGCGATCACCACTTTTGAAGGGGCTTTTTTCATGCGTCCACTCGATGACAAAGGCCGCACCGCCATCCAACAGGGAGTCAGCGCAGAAAATGGCCTGAAACAGTATGTTGATATCGTGCCGTTCGGGGATGAAATTATGCTGGGCGATACCCGTTTACAGGTGTGTCGGTTGGCGGCGTGGTCGCAGCGCCAGGTCGTCTTTGATCTCGCGATGGCCCCGGGGCAGGCGGCAGGAGTCCTGTGGCTGGATTTCAAAGCCGGGGTCGCGGCGGACTCCGTTCAGGTAGACCTGCGCGTTGGCACCGAAATCCAGCCCCCAATTGTTCTGCACCAACCGGCCGGACTGCTGCCGGTGTGGGTCCAGGCGGGGGTGCAACAGGCAACTAATCTGCATGTTGAAATTCGCTCTCCAGTGCCGTTGCCGGCGGACGTGGAGCCCGTCTTCGTTCCGACGGGCGGGGTGCGCTGGCTGACGATGGAAGCGGGGCGGCTGCCATCCGTTCGCGGGCTGCTGGGTGAGGGCTTCGAAGACCAACCGCCCCAGGCCAAGCACGGGGCGGCTTGGCGCGAACGCGCTGAAATTGATCTGCCCGCCCTGGCTGGACCTGCGCCCGCGACCGTTCAGGTGGCCGTGACGCTGCGGCTGTTGCCGCGGCCGGTTTCTGACGCAACACTTCAGGGGTCTCTTGCGCGGCTTGAAGAGTCAACGGCTGCCACTAAATGGCAGATTCCCGCCGGGCGCGGGGAGGGGCGGGCGACGTGGAAAGGTCACGGGGCGGGACCCGTGCCGCCGTTGGTGCTGACGGCGGAGCCGTGGCCGGCGGACTGCTGGTATTTACGCGTGGAGCGAATCGGGATTTCTTTCACTGCGACGGCCGAGCCCGGGTAGCCAAAGGCCGCCGGGACCAGCCCCCCACAAGCTGTCTCGTGGGTGAATCAGTTCTGCGATGGTCCTCGACATCAGAATCGCCTGATCCAAAAGAGCGCGCAACCCTCTATGGCGCGCCGATATCCAGCCGTCGGGCCCAGGCGTTCGAGCAGGAAAGGAATGCCGGGTAGGGACCGGAGATGATCAAGGCGCCCTCTTGTTCCCGTACCGCCACGGTTTCCGGTTGGTCGCGGCCAAACCGGATACCGGAATAGGCTGGATTCTTGGAGGTAATCCACGTCGGCGGGAAAATCTCCAGCCGTTGGCGCAGGGTTTCCCGTTCTTCGGGGTTCACCATTGCGACATGGAGGGACAAGATCGGCGGGGGGGCGGGTGCTGGCAGCAGGAGATGCAACGCGTAGTTGTTATCGAGGACCAGCAAGGTATTGCCGGGCTGGTAATGGGGGCGCATGGCGAGCGCCAGTGCCTCGTAAGGCGATTGCGGAGTTCCCCGTAGCCGAGCCGGGACGAGGTGTGCCGTTTCAGCGGCGATGCCGGCCAGCAGGATGCTGGCGCATAGCCATACCAGTCCGATGCGGCGCCCTTCGTCGGCACCGCTTTTTGGCGCGAGAGCGATCCATAGCAGCAGGGGCGGGAGCAGACCGGCGGCGGGATAGGCCCAGCGACGATATTCCAAGCATAGCTCCAAGAGTGCGCCGACGATCCAGCCCAGTGTCAACAGGCTGATACGGTCGCGGCTCATTCCCTTCCGTAGGAGTAATCCGATGACCAAAAGGAAGAAGGGCCAGATGCCCGTGCGCAACAAGGTGACGGGGACTTTGATGGGCATCCACCATGGCCGCGCGGGGTCGTCGGATGCCTTGTAGAGGGTTAGCAGCCCTGTCACGAACGAGTTTTGGCCACCGGTTTCCACTGTGGCGGGTGCTGCATCACGAAATTCGGCCGGCCATTCCACCGTTTGGCGGTACCACCCGGCCACCGAGTCGTTGCGGGCCAGCCATCCCAGCGTCAGTGTGGCGGTCAGCAGGGCCCCCAGTGCCAGGCAGATTGCCGATTTGAACGGCCATGCGTGGTGTCTCCGCTGCTCCAGAACAAGCCAAACAGCCAGCATGACCAGAGCGGGCAAGATCAGGATGGATTTCAGGAACAAGATCGCGCCCGTCAGGGCACCGGCTGCGAACGCGGCGACGGGGGTCCCGCGTTGGCCCAAAAGCAGGATCAGCCCGGTCAGTAGAATGGCGTAGGTTTCCGGCCGGAGGCTATCCCCCCACACGATGGCTGAATAGGGAAGCGCCGCCGCCAGCGCCGCAAAGTGGATGGCAGTGTGGCGCGAGCGGTCTCCGCCCGCCCGGATCAGCCTATACAGGATAGCGGCGATCCCGAGCGCCGACAAGGCGCGGAGCGCGCCGGCGGCCGCCGCGCCCGCCCCGAACAGGCGAACCGCCGGGGCCGTGAGCCAGACCAGCAGCGGTCCCTTGCTGTCGTGAGAATCGATATAGCGGTTGCCGGTCTCCAGCAAGGTGCGTGTTTGGAGCAGATAGACCGATGTATCGGAGGTTAACGGCTGCACGAATCCCAACAGCAGCGCCACGATCAGCAGGCCTGCCGGGAGCCACCACCAGCGCGGCAACAATTTTACAATAGTTTTAATAGCGTTCCGCTGGGCGACTTATATCCAAATAACCACCATGGACCACGATTGATCATAGACACACCCCATGGAATAGCATAGTTTATGACACTCTATTTTCACAAAGCCATTCATTCCATTCCGGAGAAAGCTATCCATGAAGTATGTGCATCCGATCGTAATTCTGTCCAGTCTGATCTTGATGGCCGGGGGGTTGGCCCTATCCGCCACGGGTGCGCCGGTCCCCGTGTTGCGGGCACCGGGAGGGGTGTCGGATTTCGGAACGGTGGCCAACTCCGCGACGGTGCAAATGAACGGGCAGATGACCCTGGAAGCCTGGGTTCATCCGACAGGCTGGCGGCCGTACACAGGCCGTGAGAAGCACGGATTGAACTTTATGTACAAGGGGCGCATCGGCTCGTATATCGACTTTGTGTTCGCGCTGCAGGAAAACGGAATCCTGTGCCTGGGCAACACGTGGGGCTATATCGGGGTGATGAACCGGCGCGTGCCACTCAACCAGTGGACCCATGTGGCCGTGACGGTCAACGAAGCGACCGGTTCGTTCGTCTTTTATATCAATGGCGAAAATTGTGGTGCGGGGTCGGGCTGGCAGGGGGTGTCGCTGAGCCGCACCTCGTTCTTGGGGCCGTCCAGTCATCCGTTGTATGTCGGGGGATTTAACCAATTGGGGTGGGGCTACAACAATGACAACTTCAGAGGCATGATCGCCGATGTGCGCATGTGGAACCTCGTGCGTACGCCGGCGGAGATTGCAGCGAACTACCAAAAGCAACTGCGGGGCACAGAGCCGGGGTTGGCGGCATACTGGACCTTTGCCGACCGATTGGACAAGAGCCCCAATGGCAATCATATGACGTTGGGCGGCAACGCGTCCTTCCAGGCCGGGCAGGGGCCGAACTTGCAGGGCGCGGGCGGGATTGATGTCGAGTTGACGGCGCCGGCCCAGAACCAGATCGTGGTGCAGGGGGCCGACCTGGCGCTGGCGGCCACCGCAACGGCGATCAGTGGCGGCGTGGCGCGCGTGGACTTCTTTGCCAACACCATCTTCCTCAGCAGCGACAGCACTGCTCCGTATACGGCGACCTGGTCCAATGTGCCCGCCGGACTGCATACCGTGAGCGCCCGGGCAACGAACAACGCCGATCAGGTTGGGGCGTCTGAGGATGTGGTGATCCGGGTGCATGGTCCGTTCGGGGGAGCAGCGGCCGAGGTGCCCGGGCAGATAGAAGCCGAACACTTTGACCTGGGGGGGCCGGGTTTGGGCTATCTCGATACAACAGCGGCCAACGAAGGCGGACAGTATCGTCCTGGCGAGGCCGTGGATATTACGGTGGATGCCAGCGCAAACAATGGCCATGTCGTGGGGTGGACCAAGGCGGGCGAATGGATGAGCTATGTGTTCAATAATGTTAGCACCCAAGGGGCGTACACAATCCGGTCCCGGGTCGCCGGCGTGGGGGTCGGCGGCAAATTCAAAATTTGGGTCAATGGCATCGAAGTGCCGGGGGACTTGAGTGTACCGAATACAGGCGCATGGACGTCCTACCAGTGGGTGACTCGCGATAACGTGATGCTGCCGCAAGGCGTCTGCACCATGCGTGTGGCCATGGTGGCCAACGGCCCCAGCGGCAATGTGGGTGCTTTCGACGCATTCACGATTGGTGAGACCCCGCCGCCTGTGCAGGAACCCTTTAATCAGACGGCCCAGCCCTGGGACGTTCCGGGAAGTGTCCAATGCGAGGATTTTGACCAAGGCGGAGAGGGTTTGGCCTATCACGAAGTGAGTCTCCTCAATGAGGGCGGATACTACCGCATGCAGGATGGCGTGGATATTGCCCAGCAAGTTCAGGCAGGCAACGGCCATGCCGTTGGCTGGACCCGGGCAGGCGAATGGATGGAGTACACCATCAATGTCACCACCCCTGGCACCTATGTGTTCGAAACGCATGTGGCGGGCGAGGGTAACGACGGCCAGTTCCAAATTCTGGTGGATGATGACCTTGTGGGAGACACCCTCAACGTGCCCGATACCGGCTCATGGACGTCCTATCAGGCCGTTTTGTCGGATGAATTTACCCTGACGTTGGGCGTCCATACGGTCCGCGTGGCGATGGTGACGCAAGGCAGCAGCGGTCATGTGGGCGCCTTTGACTTTTTGGAGGTCAAGACGGGATCCAGTGGGCCCGTGCAAATGCCGTGCGATGGGACGCCGGTCGAGTTGCCCGGCGTGGTGCAGGCCGAAAAATTTGATGCCGGGGGCGAAGGGCTGGCCTATCATGAGACTACACCGATCAATCAGGGAGGCCAACTCCGTACGCTGGAAGGCGTGGATATTGCGGCGCACGCGACGGCCAGCAATGGCTATGTGGTGGGTTGGACACAACCTGGCGAATGGCTGGAGTACACCGTCGACGTGACCGTGCCCGGCAAGTACAATCTGGCGACACGGCTCGGGGCCCAAGGGGCCGGTGGCCGATTCCGGGTGGAGCTTGCGGGTGCGACTCGTGATGTCGTGGTTCCCCATACCGGCGGGTGGTATACCTTCGGGGATGTGGCGGCGAATGGACTGGAATTGACCGCAGGTGTGCACACCATGCGCGTGTCGATGGTGCAGGCCGGGATCGGCGGTTCCGTCGCGGCGCTGGATCAATTCGCTTTTACGCTCTCCGCACAAAGCGCATTCCCCGGCGGCGTCGCCTGGCCGGTACCTGGGCTGATCGAAGTGGAAAACTTTGACCAGGGTGGCCCGGACGTGGCCTATCACGATGCAACCGCAGCCAACGAGGGTCGGGCCCATCGCCCTGCCGAACAGGTGGGAATCTCAGCAGACCCCGCAGCCAGCAATGGCTTCGTTGTAGGCTGGACCGCGGCGGGCGAATGGCTGGAATACACCATAAGCGTGACCGAGACGGGACTCTACACGATTACAACGCGTGTGGCCGGTGCCGGGGCGGGTGGTCAGTTCCGCATTTTGGTTGGCGGCGTGGATAAGACCGGTGTGCAGAACGTGCCGAACACGGGCGCGTGGAATGCCTATGCAAGCGTCACAGTTTCCGACGTGAATTTGACCGCTGGTGAACATCGGCTGCGCTTAGAGATGCTGCGCCCCGGCAGCAGCGGTCATGTCGGTGCCTTCGACTGCATCCAGGTGGATGAGGATGGTGGGCGGAGCATGGTGGCGGGACGCCGCACGGTGGCATTCCCGAAACCGGCAGAAGTACGGACAAGCCAGGAAGACCAGCAGCCCCTCGCCGGTTGGCAGGCCGTGGATGGCGATTCTGAAACCGTGTGGCAGGGCATCCCGGACGCTGGCGGCTGGTGGCTGGCACTCGCCTACGATTCGATTGTGCCGGTGAGCAAGGTGACGGTGGATTGGCTGGACAGTCCCGTTGGCATGACGGTTCTCTATAGCCTGGATGCTGGCGACTGGTTGGGATTGGACGAGCCTTGGGTCCAGGGCCCTGTGCAGGCGCGCTATCTCTGGTTGCTCTTCCCGGATGAAGGCCAAGGCCCTCCCGCTATCCGCGAAGTCAACGTCGAGTAGCCTTTTCACTGGCCGTCAGATGATGTCTGTCCGGCATGCAGGGCATGAAACAGCGGCATGCCGGACTGGACATCCCGGACAAACCTCCCGGGAAGAATCGCCGCACTTCTTTGGGCGCAAGGTTGTGAAACGAGCGATCTTCGTCGCCTACCTGATCTTCTGGTTGGGGGTGGCCTATGCCATCACCATTGGGTACAGGTCGATGCGTCTCCATACGCACGCACGCACAAATACCATCATGTCCAGCGGAATCTTCCGCGCCGATGACCGATTGGGATTTGCCGCGCATCCGGGCGTAACGGGGACGCTCTTTTTTGCATCCGCGCCGCACATTCCCATGCGCTTTGACCAGAATGGATGTCGCGTCCCGCTGGATTATGACCCGGACGCAGAACGATCCGGTGGCACCCTGCTGACGCTGGGATGCTCGTTCACGGACGGCTTTGCGTGTTCGGCGGAAGACACGTATCCGTTCCTGCTCGGGGACCAACTGGATGCCAAAACCCTGAATGCCGGTTTTGGTGCTTATGGACTCGCCCAGATGCTGATCCAGGCGCGCGAGCTTATCCCGAAATTCAAACCGGATTATGTCAGTGTTCAATACAGCCCCTGGCTGATCGACCGCGCCTTACACGAATATGCGCCCAACGACATTGGCAAGAGACCGCAACCCTTTTTCTGGCGCGACGACGAGGGACGCCTGCAACTCCATGGCCCTGTTTTCCGGACGAGTGCTTTTCGCTTTCCGGTGGCCGACTATCGGAAGGATGCGCAGGGGCAGAACAGCTTTGCCTCTTTTTTGTGGCGCTTGGGTTTCCCCTTTTTCTTGGCCAACGATATTCAGGTCCTTGGGTTCCGGTTGCGACAGGCTGTGGGGCTTGTGCCGCGGCCCGACGATAATCGCATGGATGTCCTGCGCTATGCCTATGGCGATATGCTGGACATCTGCCGGGAAAACGGCAGCCAGATGGTGGTTTGCTCGCTGGCCCACCCGTGGGACCCGCCGCGGTCGGGCGAACAGGAAGCGCTTCAAGCGATGCCGGGTGTGATCTTTGTGGATGGGTGGGCGACGCTCACAAACACGCTTGCAGATGGCGACCCGGAAACATATCAGAGGGCGTATGCTCACTATCGAGGGGACCCGCCCGTTCTTGTCGACGGGCATCCAAATCCGGCGGCCCATGCCCTGATTGCCGACGCCATCGCCCGCCAAATCGCCGCGGCCGCGCACAAGGAAGTGCGCAACAAGTAACCACTCCGAAAGCGGGTGCGGGCCGATTCCCGGGGCACCGTTTTCAGGTTAGCGGGTTGACCGCGCCATCCGGAACCCAATATCTGGAGTCATGGTGACGGGCGTCGCAATTCCGCGGAAGGCGGCCCAGGCGGATTCCCGGCGAGTGCGGAACGAGCCGCCGCGGACAATTTTGATCTCGCCGGTCAGCGGCCCGGCGGGGTTGGTGGCCGCTGCGGCCTCATAGTCGGCAAACCAGTCCTGGCACCATTCCCACACATTGCCCGCGAGATGTTGATGGCGCAGGGGGCGCGCTTCCTGCGGCCGCCACGGCGGAGGCAGGTCTACCGGCAGTGTGAAGGGGTCGGTTTCGGCCCGTTCAGGGCGTGGTGATTCAGCGAGGTTGGCCTGGGCGGGATTCCAATCGTCGCCCCACACATAGCGGCGCTTGTGCGTGCCATCCCACGTGGCAGTCCATTCCCATTCCGCTTCGGTCGGCAGGCGATAACCGCCGCGGTCCTGGAACTCGACAGGTTGCGCAGGGTCGCTGGAAAAGGTGTATGAAACGGGGCGACCCGTCGCGCGGCTGTGCCAGTTGCAGTAGGCGGCGGCTCCGTACCAGGAGACGCCCACCATGGGCAGACGCCCGGCAGCGGGGCCTGCCTCTTCAGCCAGGCGGAACGGTGTAGATGCAGCGGCATCAAAGCGTAGGACGGCGTTGGGTTCGTTATCCCGAAGTTCACATAGGGCCAGGGGGGGGGCGGCCGCGTCGATCATCCAGGATATGACCACACGGGAATCGTTGGTTTCGTACGCCAGGTGTCCGGCCAGCCATTCGTCATTCAAAAAAGCGGCGTAGCTTTCTTGGTCCACGGCGGTTGTTTCCAATTCAAACGGGTCGAGCGTCACGGGATGGGGGGGGAGCGAGCGCTCGCGGGCCATGGCCGCTCCCTCGATCTCCATGCCGAGAAAAAACTGGGGCGCTGCGGGTGGCGGTGTGTCGCGGTATTGAACGGAGGATGGGCGTGGGGGGGGCGGTGGGGGCGGGGCGGGTGTCACAAGCTCCGCGGTCTGGCGCAAGCGAATCTCGTAGAACCCCGGCAGGTCGTCCCGTGTCAGCAGAACGAGGTCGAATGCATTGGTGAAGGCCTGCCACGCGGCCGGACGGGTGTGCGGTCGTCGCACCCAGGCCGCGACCGTCCGTCCCTCGTTCAGGGCCTGAGTTACGGATGGAACGGTGCCGGCAAAGGGTTCAACGGCCACACCTTTTTCCCGGAACAGCCGCGCGGGGTCGCCAGGAAACCAGAGTTCGTCCGGCAGCAGTAGCGGCAGCACGCGGGTGTGGGCCGTCCAGACCCCGGCCGTGGTCAGCAGCACCGGGTCTTCGTCAGAAACCAGTACATCATAGGGCTTGGCGGCATCTGCGAGTTGTTGCAACAACTGCCGTTCGGGCACACGCGCGGACGTGGTCTCCACCGTGATGATGGCGGCGCCCAGGCCGAGGAGCCCGGCTAGCACAACGAGGGAAAGCTCGCCCCATAGCCGCCGTACGGCGGGGAGCCCTGCGGCACCGCGGGCCAGTGGTCCGGCCAGGGCGACAAATACCAGCGGGACAATCGGCAGAAAGAAGCGCGGTTCCTGAAAAGAATAGAGCATGCAGGCAACGCCATATAGCCCGCCCGTGCAGAGCGCCACATGCTGAAAGGTCGAGGTTTCCAAGGAGGTGCCTGCCGGTTGAGAGCGACGGCTGCGCATCCACAACCAGACCAGCAGCAGAGCCACGAATGGCAGTAAAATCATCCGTTCGGGACGCGGGTCCAACCCCAGGATAGCGAGCAGATAGTACGGCACGTTGCCCATGGCCCCGTTGATGAGCGGCGGTGCCCATAGATAGCGGATGTTCAGTGCGGCAGTGGCGGAGGCCCACCCCGGCCAGTAGATGTGATAGGCCGTCTGCAGCCAATCGCCCAGCACAAGCCGATTGTAGAGCAACGCAGGCATCCCCCCCACGACCATACCGATGAGCAGCGCCAGCCAAACGGTACCACGAACGCGCTGCTTGCGGAAATGGACCCAGCCCACCCCCGCCAGCATGCCAATCAAAATCAGCATATGGGATGATTTGATGGTCAACCCAAGCCCGGCCAGCAGACCGGCCATTGCCGCGCGGCCAGGATGACGAATCCCCACGGCGAGCAGACCGCAACTGGCCAGAATCAATAGGCCCCAGGGAATCTCGCTCATGAGCTGGCGCGCATACCAGCCATGGGCCGGCGACAAGGCCAAGAGCAGAAGTGCCCAGCCGCCTGCCGCCGCGCCATAGAACCGCCGTCCCGCCCAAAAGGCGAGTCCCAGTGAAAGCGCCGCGCAGAGCCAAACGGCGATGATGCCGTAACCTGGATGCCCCGGCTGAATCCATTGCGTCAGGGCTTGCAGAACGGAAGGCCCCGGCAGCGTACGCGCCGGCAGCAGGGCTAACCCAGTCGGTACCCGCAGTGTGCCCTGCGTGACCAATTGCTGAGCCGCCACACTGAAATGTACGCCGTCCGGCCGCACAATGGAATTGAAGGCGATCTCGGGCGTGGCCCACCGCAGCAGCAGCGCCAGGCCGGCCAAGACGAAGCCGAGGCGCGCCAGCGAAGGGCGCCACGCTGGCCGCAGCGTGCGACCGATGGCCAGCATCGTCAGGAACACGGCACTGAACACGACCGTCCATACGCGCAGGTTCAGCGTATCCAGCAGCGTCGGGGTGATGCGGCTGGGCGTAAGGCGTCCCAGAACCGCCGGTATGGCCTCTTGAACCAAAAACCAAGCCGCCAGGCCAGCCACCAGCGCTGCTATCCACAGCCAGCCAGCCGTGCGCCAGCGCGTCAACGTATGGGGGTGATTATGTATCGCCATGCGAAAACCGTATCAGAACTCCGATTCCCTCACAAGGCGGTCATGGTGGAGGGTGTTGGAGGGTGTTGCAAAAGCAGTCAGACTGAAGCTGAACTCAAGAATTCATGAATTGTGGAAAAATAGCCGGGTTCTCACCGAGGCACAGAGACACGGAAGGGCGGAGAAGAGTTTCAATTTCCAAGGGCTGTTTCGACTGTTGGCCCAAACTCTTTTCCTGATTTCCAGATTTGTTCCCCTTCCGCGAAATCCGGTGCTTCTTCTCTGGCCTTGTTGCTCCCTATCCCGGATGCACGGCGGCTCTGCCACAGCGGACAGGCTATCACTCCAGAAATCGTTTTTGTCCTCTGTACTACAATCCCTCCAAACTGTGTTTTTAAAATACCTCATTATGCCATTGCCATAAGCCATTTTGTGTCAGCGGATAATACAACAAGAAATGTAGCGCCAACTTTTGGCGTTTCCCCTTGAACAGTGAAGATTCCTTGTTGAATATTGAATATTGGCTCCCTCTCCCCTCCCTCTTTTCCTCTCCCCCTCTGTGCCCCTCGGTGGCCCTCTGTGGTTAAACCGACTTTCTTCCTGCTTTCCTGCTGTTTCCTGTTTTCCTGCTAAATCTCCCCTCCGCTCCCTGCCCCTTTGCGCCTTCGCGTCTTGGCGTGAGACCGGCTGGTTAATCTGTTCATGAGTTCTTGAGTTCAGATTTATTCCTGGCTCCCCCCACCTTCCCCCATTCGTGTCCATCGGTATTCACCCGTGGTTATATCATCTTTATTGGTGGCGGCGATGCCGCGTGGCCGTCATTACTTTGACACGCTCGGGGATGTAGTAGATGATGACCCCTTGTCAAGCGGAAGCGCGAGGAGCCTGTGGCGCAGCGAAAAAAAATTGTGTTTGTTCTGTCCGGATATGGACGCGAGACTCGAGGTGCGGAACGGGTCGTTGCGGAGATGGTGACTAGCCTATCGGACGTCTATGACATCCAGGTTCTGGGCTCGGGAACAAACGCGCCCCATGCGGTGCCCTTATCCTTTCTGTTGCGGGATAATGTCTGGACTCGCCGTCTCAACCGTACTCCCGGTCTGGGACATCTCGCCCGCTTCTTTCAATTGGACCCCCTGAACTGGGAATGGCTGACCTGTGCCTGGGCCGCCCGCCGTTGGTTGTTGGAAAATCCCTGCGACCTGTTGGTCCCCGAGGGTGGCCGCTGGGGCGGATGGTTGGGGCGGTGGGCGCGACACCATCTGGGAATTCCGTTTGTAGACGTTGCGCATGGTGCCCCCAGCCGCTGGGAACTGGCCGCCGCCCGCTGCCGGCCCGATTGCTATGTCGCGCCCACCCGCGTGGCCGAACGCGTGCTGCAAGGCGCCGTCCCAGGTTTGGTGACCCGGGTCATTCCCCCCGGCGTGGATATCCAGCGCTTTATTCCCGAAGGGCCGCGAATGGATTTCGGCTTGGACGTGCCCGTGACCATTGCCGTCGGGGCACTGGAACCTCTGAAACGGATGGACTTGGTGATCCGCGCGGTGGCAGCGCGGGGGACCGGCAGTCTCCTGTTGGTGGGCGACGGTCCGCAACGCCAGGAATTGCTCGATCTGGGGCAGACGCTGCTAGGACCGGCGCGATTTCAATGGCGCACGGCTGCTGGAGACGAAATGCCCGCGCTGTATCGATCCGCCGATTTGCTTGTATCGGCGTCCCGCAGCGAGGCCTTCGGTCTCGTCTATCTAGAAGCATTGGCGTGTGGCTTGCCCGTGGTGACTCAGGACGATTCTGTTCGCCGCGAAGTCTTGGCGGATGCGGCGCGCTATGTGGATTCAGAGGAACCCGCCGTTTGGGCAGCGCAGATGGACGCAGCGTTAAGCGCGTTGAATTCATCGACCTCCCGCGAGCGGGCCATGCACTATGATGTCAAACATTCCGCCATGCAAATCCAAGAGTTATTCGAGGCCATCTTGAAGCGCCCATAATACGGTGGCGTCAGATAGCCGAATAACCGGTCCACAACCTACCATCAAGCGGATAACAATATTTCATTTTTTGAGTTGAAACGAAGGGGGTTCCGGTAGAGGGTATTCTACGGCAACAACGATGTGGATGGTGATATGAAACACACGGGTATGCGCCATGTGGGCGTACTGATAGTAATTGTTTTGGGTTTTGTGACTGCAGTGGCACAAGCGTTTACACTCCAGCCACCGCGGATGGTCCTGAATCGCAGCCTGTTTCTGGAATGGGACCAGGCTGCATCGGCTGGGTTTGTGTCGTATGACATTCATGCTTCGACCCAAGCGGGGTTTACGCCATCGCTGGGCAACCGGGTGCTGTCCGTGTCGCCCTCGGACGTGCATTATACCCGCCTGTCGGGGCTGCTGCCCCAAACGGTCTATTATTTCCGGGTTCGTTTGCTGACGACCGGCGGCACGACGGTCAGCGATGAAGTGATGGCGACAACGTTGGCGGATGGCGTGGGTGAGGGGCGGATACCCACGATCATGTATCACCACTGTCAGCCCCGGGGGCAGTTCCCGGCGGGGTTTGATCCGGGGGGGTGGATCAGCACCGCTAACTTTTCACGTGATATGAGCTATTTGAAGACGCATGGGGTCCATGCGGTGGGTATTGTCGAAATATACAACCGAATCGTCAACGGCATCCCGCTGCCGCCCAATCCGGTTTTTATTACCTTTGATGATGGCTTTGTGACCTATTTGCAACACGCCGTGCCGATTCTGCGGGCCAACGATTTCCAGTCCGTCAATGCCATTGTGACGCGCAAAACCGGCGGCACCAGCGACTGGGCGGTGCCCGAATGGCCTCTCATGTCGCTGATGACCTGGGCACAGATCAAGGATTGCCAGCGGCAAGGGATGTGGATGGGCTCGCACACGCAAACACATGCGGATTTTGATCTGGAGCCCAATAAAGCCTATGAAATTACCGGGTCCCGCGATGATTTGTTGGGCCAGTTGAAGGTGCATCCGCGCTATTTTTGCTACCCCTGGGGTATGGGAGGGCGCGAGCACCGCCCGATCATCGATCAGGTGGGCGCTGCCGGCTATACGCTGGCCACGCGGACCTGGCCACCCTCGATCGCGACGATTAACTCGGACCGCTTATGGTTCCCGCGGGTATTTGCCAATCAAAACGACAGCTTGCGTGACTTTCTGGTGAAGCTAGGGGTGGACACGGACAAGGACGGCATCAAGGACTATGTGGAGATGGACTGGGGGCTGGACCCCGGCAACGCCGATACCGATGGCGATGGATTGGACGATGGCTTTGAGGCCGGCTATGACGGCAATGTGAACACCTATAATCCATACCACCCGACGAGCAATCCGAGTGGCCGCGATTTGTCGGCGACCCGGGCGGATACCGATTTGGATGGGGTGTCCGATGGCGACGAAATCCTTGTGTACGGGACCGATCCGCTGCGGGCGGACACGGATGGCGATGGCCTGTCCGATGGCGAGGAGGTTCACCTCGGGACCGATCCGCTGAAGCCGGACACCGATGGCGATGGGATGTCCGACTATGATGAGATTCATGTGTACCATACAAATCCGCTGGTTCATGACGGGCGTCGCCCGTTCATCGGTGCGGCAGTGGCCGTGCCAGCGTGCCTGGAGGTGGAAGATTTCGACTTTGGCGGTGCCGGCTTGGCCTATTCGGATACCACCGTGGCCAACGAAGGCGGCGCTTATCGCCCCTTTGAGCGCGTTGATCTGGTGGCCGAAACCAGTGCCAGCAATGGTGTTTCGTTGGGCTGGACCCGGGCTGGCGAGTGGCTGACCTACTCGGTGTCTGTGGCGACCAGTGGTCAGTTCCGCGCGGCGGTGCGTCTCGCCGCGCAGGGCGCGGGCGGCGTATTCCATTTGGAGATCGACGACGTGAACGTGACGGGTCCGATCACAGTGCCCGATACGGGCGGCTGGGCCCGGTGGCACATGGTTCAAAGCCCCTCGTTTGCGCTGGAGGCAGGAACGCGGATCATTAAACTGTCAATGGATCAGGTCGGCACAAGCGGTCATGTCGGCGCGTTTGACCGGTTTTGCTTTGTGGCAGTGCCGCCACCGGGGCCCTTTGGTGGCGTGCCCTGGTCGTTGCCGGGACGGGTGGAAATAGAAAACTTCAACGAGGGGGGAGCCGGAACCGCGTATGTCGATACGACGCCGACGAATGAGGGCGGGCAATATCGTGTGGCGGACGGGGTGGACATCAGTGCCGATGCTGGGGCGGGCAACAGTTATGTGGTGGGGTGGACCAAGGCCGGCGAATGGCTGGAGTATACCGTCAATGTGACAACGGCAGGAACCTACACGCTTGAGACGCGCGTGGCGGCGGTTGGCGCGGGTGGACAGTTTCGAATTCTGGTGGATAATATCGACAAGACGGGCCTGCTGGCGGTGCCGAACACCGGCGCATGGAATGCGTATCAGGTGGTGCGCAAGCCGGGCGTGCAACTGACCACAGGCGTGCATACCGTGCGTGTGGTGATGGAAAGCACTGGGGCCAGCAGCAACGTGGGGGCATTTGATTGGTTCCAGGTGGTGGCGGAGCCACCGCCGGGGCCTTTTGGTGGTGTGCCCTGGCCGTTGCCGGGAACGGTTGAGATTGAACATTATGACACGGGCGGAGAAGGCGTTGCCTATCACGATGCCACAGCGGCGAACGAGGGCGGGCAGTACCGCACAGACGAAGGCGTCGATATCACCCGGGATACAAGCGCGGGCAATAGTCATGTGGCGGGGTGGACCAAGGCTGGCGAATGGCTGGAGTACACCGTCAATGTGACAACGGCAGGAACCTACACCCTTGAGACGCGCGTGGCGGCGGTGGGGGCGGGTGGGCAGTTCCGTATCCACGTGAATGGCGCGGACAAGACGGGCCTGCTGGCGGTGCCCAACACCGGCGCATGGAATGCGTATCAGGTGGTGCGCAAGCCGGGTGTGAATTTTGACGCCGGCGTGCAAACCGTGCGAGTCGAGATGGTGACGACGGGACCCAGCGGGCACGTCGGGGCATTTGATTGGTTCCGTGTGGTGGCGGAGACGCCGGTGGTTCAGTCGGCGTATCCGGCGGGAACCCCCTGGCCGTTGCCGGGAACGGTGGAGATTGAACATTATGACACGGGCGGAGAAGGCGTTGCCTATCACGATGCCACAGCGGCGAACGAGGGCGGGCAGTACCGCACAGACGAAGGCGTCGATATCACCCGGGATACAGGGGCGGGCAACAGTCATGTGGCGGGGTGGACCAAAGCTGGGGAATGGCTGGAGTATACTGTCAATGTGACAACGGCAGGAACCTACACGCTTGAGACACGCGTGGCGGCGGTGGGCGCGGGTGGGCAGTTCCGTATCCGCGTGAATGGCGCGGACAAGACGGGCCTGCTGGCGGTGCCCAACACCGGCGCATGGAATGCGTACCAAGTGGTGCGCAAGCCGGGCGTGAATTTTGACGCCGGCGTGCAAACTGTGCGAGTCGAGATGGTGACGACGGGACCCAGCGGGCACGTCGGGGCATTTGATTGGTTCCGTGTGGTGGCGGAGACGCCGGTCGTTCAGACGGCGTATCCGTCGGGAACCCCCTGGCTGTTGCCGGGGACCGTCGAGATGGAGAACTTCGATGAGGGTGGAGCTGATGTGGCCTACAGCGATACCACAGCCGCAAATGACGGTGGGCAGTATCGCCTGGGCGAAGGCGTCGATATCACGCGGGATACCGCGGCAGGTAACAACCATGTGGTCGGCTGGACCGTCGCCGGAGAATGGCTGGAATATACGGTACAGGTCGGGAGCAGTGGTATCTATACGCTGGAAACCCGCGTGGCTGGTGTGGGCGCGGGTGGACAGTTCCGTATCTGCGTGAATGGTGTGGACCAGACCGGCATCCTGAATGTGCCCCATACCGGCGCATGGAATGCCTACCAGATTGTGCAAAAGACGGGTGTCTCGCTCTCTCTGGGCATTCACACCGTGCGAGTCGAGATGGTGACGACGGGGCTCAGCGGACATGTCGGGGCATTTGATTGGTTCCGGGCCGTTCGCGTTTCGCCTCAAGGCAAAAGCCTGAGCCGCTACGCGGGCAACAGTGCGTCTCCGCGTCCGATAGACGTGCGGACCAGCCAGGAAGTGCAGCACCCAGAGGCGGGCTGGTTGGCGGTGGACGGCGACACCAACACGGTGTGGCAGGGCGAGCCGGGGGCTGGTGGCTGGTGGTTGACGCTGGGATATGATCCGGAGATTGCACTGGCGAGTTTGACTCTGGATTGGGCGCCCGGTTCTCCCACGAACGTTCAGTGCCTGTACAGCCGCGATGCCCAGACGTGGGACGAACTGGTCCTGCCGCTGACCAACGGGCCGCTCGATTTGCATTACCTCTGGCTGCTGTTCCCTGACAGCGGGGCCCAGCAGACCCCCGCTCTCCGCGAAATCTATGTGGAGTAATCGCCCGCGCTAGCGTGCCAGGTGGCGGAAAATGTCGCGGCGACGCGTATAATAGAAAAGCCAGGCACCGGGAATCCCGCGGATGTAACGCCAGAAAGGGGGATGCGGCAAGACGACGCGCACCACCCCTGCCGTTGCCTTGATGGCGCTCCAGATGGCTGCGGCAGCGGGGATTCGCCCCAGTAACCGCTCTGCCCGCCATGGACTGCTAGGCATGCGGCCTTCCGCCAGCAGGCGGGCATAGCCTTCGGCGTACCAGCGGGCGTGGGCGCGAACCTGAGCGGGTGAATTGCGGCCGCTTTGATGGCGCACCGCGAAAGATGGATCGAACCAAAGGGTGTATCCAGCCCGCCGCGCGCGGTCCAGAAAATCTCCGTCTTCGCCGACGGTCAGCTCGTCGTCGAAGCCATTCAAAGCATCGAAGGCAGAGCGCATCACCGCTAAATTATTGGTACCGACATGGCCGGATGCCGGCCCCGCACGGCGGGACACATGGACCCCATGGAAGATGGCGAGATTGTCGCCCACATCCCAGTTGTTTCCAATGGGGAAGCGAATTCCGCCCGCAACAATAGGGTGGTCGGCGGAAACAGCGGCGGCCGCCCGATCGATCCAATCGGGGTCGACAATGCAGTCGGAATCCGTAAACAGCAGGATCGACCCGCGGGCGGCACGGACAGCGAGATTGCGGAGAGCGCCGGTCCCCAGGCCGTTGCCCGGAAGGAAGCGGATCGTCTCGACGAGGGGCAGGCGGGGCTCCGGCAGCGCACCGGCGACAATGACTTCAAATGGGGTCCTGCCGGGCGCAGAATTGATGGAGTGCAGGGCATTCCAGAGGCAGGGATGCCCCTGACTCGGAATAATGATGGAAATGTACTCGTTTCTGGCCATGTGAGCTGGTATCTTCCTCGCTGTATCATCATCAGATATCATGCAAGAGCAAGATCAAAGCAAGACCGGCGCTGGGAGTGGAGGGGGCTATTTTCGTTTTTTTGTGCTGTCGTTCGGCTATGTGGCCTTTCGTTTCTTGCTGAGCCCGCTGCGGACGCGGTTGTTGACGGAAGTGTTGTCGAAAGAGCTTTACGGCAGTTTGACGTTGGCCGTGATGACCCTGACTTTTATGGCCACATTGTCCTCGCTGGGCGGGTTTGAATTTCTAGTGCGGCGTTTGCCCGGGCAGGTGCCGGCCCTGCAAAAAGGATGGTTGCTATTGCTGTTACGCCGCCTGGCTCTGCCCGGTTGGCTGGCGGTCGGGGCGGTGGTGCTTATCGCCCGGAGTGCGGGCTGGGTCTCCCCCTTCCTGAGCACCACCGACTTGTCACTGCTGTGGTTAGCCCTGGGCTTGACCTCCTGGCTGTTGTACCGGGTTTTTTATTCTCTGGGGTGTGGCGATCTGGTGCGGGTGCGGACGATCCAATTGCTTCAAAATGATTTGTGGTTTGTGGCTATTTTGGCAGGTGGCACATGGGCCGCCGCGTCGTTGACCCATGCGGTGGGGGTCTGGACTGGCTGGCTGGCGGCCACGGTGCTGGTGGTCCGGCTATGGGCGCGGTTGCCGAAGGACACCCTGCACCCGCCAGCAGGCATCGGAACGGTGATCCGCTATGGGGCACCCCTGCTGCCCATGATTTGCGGTGAAATTCTGTTCCGCCTGGCTGACCGCTATGTCCTATTGGGATTTTTTGATATTCGAATTGTGGCCGAATACACGCTGGGCATGAACGTGACGATGATGGTGTTTGTGGTGGGTGCCAGCCTTCTGGACCTGACCATTCCCGCGCTCTATGCGGCGTGCAACCGCCAGGTGCGCACCGAGCAGGCCGGGCCCAGCGAGGACATGCGACGTGTGTTTGGCATCATGGTGCGTCACGTGTGGGGGATTAGCCTGCCAGCAGGGGTGGCGCTGTGTTTCTTTCACCGGGACATTTATGGGATCGTCAGTGGACCGGCGTTTCGAGATGCGTCAGTTCTGTTGCCGTGGATGGCATTCATTCCGTTGGCATTTTTGACGGTGACGGTGGTGAGTCGGGCCCTATTGGCGATGGATCGCTCGCGACTGGTGGGGGGCGCGACGCTGACGGTGGCTGTAATGAATTTAGGATTGGACCTCGTCGTCGTTCCGCGGTGGGGGGCCATCGGCGCGGCCATGGCAACTCTGTTCAGTATGGTGCTATTGGCCGTAGTGTTGGGGCAGGTGTTGGGCTGGCGGACGTGGCTGCGCCGGGAAGAGGTGCGGCCCGGCGCCATCTTTGTGGCGACGGTGGTCTGCGTGGGTGGGTTTACGCTTATTGATCGGTATGGCGCTGAATGGAGCGGCTGGCTGCGTCTGCTGGCGGGCGGCGGGCTGACGGGAGCGGCGTTGCTGGGCTGTCGGATATTCACCCCCAAGGATATGTTGCTTCTCAAGGGGACGGCGGCCTCGAGGGCGGCGTGACCCCAACGGGTGCCAGTCAAGCGCGCAAGAACGGTGCCAGTCCTTCTCGCCAAATTTGGGCGGTGCGCTCCCACGAATAATCGCGTTGTACGAGCTGGCGGCCACGCTCCGCCATCTCCCCGGCCCGTTCCGATTCTTGAGCGAGGCGCTGCACCATGGCGGCAAAATCTGGTTTTTCCGCCAGGCACAGCTCGCGTCCATCGGTGATGGCCAATCCTTCCGCCGCTTTCGCCGTGGCGACGACTGGTTTGCCGGCGGCCAGATATTCGAGCACTTTTAAGCGAGTGCCGGAGCCGCTGAAGACGGGTGCCAGGCAGATGTCCGCGAGGGCTAACCAGGGGGCGATCTCTGGAACCTGGCCCACATGATGGAGCAATGGGTGGCTGATGCCGCTGGGCATCTGCGGTCCACCCGAGACTAGGCAGAGAAACATTCCCGGTCGCTGCCGCTCCAGTTCGGGTAGCAACTCATTCGCTATAAACGCCAAGGCTTCTTGGTTGGGGGAATAGTCCAGTTTACCCATAAAAAAAAGGATGCAGCGGCCTGCCCGTTCGCGAGCCCACTGCTCCGCCTGGGCATCGCGCCGCCCGGTTGGTGGGGGGCGGACGCCGTTGGGGGCCACGCAAATCTTGGCGGCCGGGATGTCGTAATCGCGGCGGAACCACTCGGCGTCGGTGTCGGAACAACAAAAAATTCGTTTCGCCTGACGCGTCACGCGGCGCTCCTGGGCACGAACCAGTCGCGTAAACGGATGACCGGCCCCAAAGCGCTCAGCAATAGCGCGTCCATCCACATTCTGTGCGTCTAGAATACGGGGGATGCCCAGACCGGCAAAGGCGTCATGACACCAGATTGATGTTGCCAGCAGAACCCGCGGCGTGTGAGTCGCGGCAATGCGGCGTGCATGGCGGCGGTTGGCGGGCCAGTAGAGATTGAACATGCCCCAGTTAATGCCGCACTTGCGTCGACCCCAATCAAACGGATAGGCCTCTCCCGTAAATTCCGGATGCGGCGGCGGCGGTTGCAGCAACAATACGTCAGGTTGCAAGGCGCGAAGCAACTCATCCACTCGGCGCTTGCCACCGGTCGCCGGGTGTTGGATAGTGTAGTAAGATGTCAGCAAAATGGCGGACATGAGGATGCTCGGTATGTTGAAACCAGAAGAATAGGTATGAAGCAATTAACGGATTTGAGCCAGCAAAAAGGGGATGGGGGGGGCGCGCCGAGTGTCTGGGTGGTCACATTGGGGTTCAACAATGCCCAGGATACCATCGAGTGTTTGACAAGTTTGTCTGCTAGTCAAGGGGTGTCGATTCAGCTGTTATTTACGGATAACAACAGCAGCGATGATTCGGTTGCCCGCGTTCTGGCGGAGATGCCGGCTGCGCATGTCATTCAGACGGGGGCCAATCTGGGATTCGCCCGGGGCTTCAACGTTGGCCTGGACTATTGTCTGCGGCAGGGCGCCGATTATGTCTTCATGATCAATAACGATACCGTGGTGGCGCCGGATTGCATCGCGCGCCTGCTGGAGGTGGCTCAGGCCCAGCCGCAGGCCGGCATGCTGGTTCCCAAAATCTTTTATCATGATCATCCCAAAATAATTTGGTCGGCGGGGTCGCGTTTTCGACGCATGCCCCCCGCGATCATCATGCGCAAAACTCAGGGCGACGATGATGGACGGTTTGATGCCGAACCGGATTTGGACTACACGACCACCTGCGCGCTGATGCTGAGCCGGGCATTTCTGGAACGCGTAGGCTTGCTGGATCGCGATTATTTCATTTTGTACGACGACTATGACTGGTCGATTCGTGCGCGTGAGCAGGGGTTTGGTATCCGGTTGGTGCCCGAGGCTCATCTGTGGCACAAGGTGTCAAAATCCAGCGGGGTGGGGACACGGAGTCCATTCTTTTGGACCCATTATGGACGGAGTACGGCTTTTTTCTTTCGCAAGCATGCCCGCTACAAGTGGCTGACGGGGCCGGTGCATTTTGGCTATCTGCTGGCGCGCATCGTAGCGGAAGGCAAGGCCTTTGGCCTGCGCCCCTTCCTGCGAGGATGGCGCGAAGGTCGGCGGGCGGAGCGGCATGACCCCCCGTATCCCTTGCGAGGTGAAACCCATCCCTATACGGTGGTCCGCGGCTGATTCTGGCGTTGAGGAGTAGGGCGATCCCGACACACCCTGTGGTCGGGAGAACCGAGTAATTTTTATCTGCAAGACCGGCTGAAAAAGAACCGTTCTAACCTGCATTATTATTCAGGCTAATCGAGTAAGTCTGCGCTGTCCACGGTCGGGGGGCGTCCCAGACGGCGGTGCAGGCCCCACCACATGCCACGGCATAGCGCCGGGATGCGCCGGGCATTCCCTGAGACTGTTTCGCGCAGGAGCAGATAAACAAAATGCACCGGCAGGACGAGCCACAAGGGCGACATGTGGCGGCGATAGAAGCGCGTGAAGCTTTCGCCCCATGCCGCAAAGTCCTGGATCATGCCACTCTCTAATTCGTGGTGGTCGAGGTGTGCGTCTGGGACATAGCGGATGCGGAATCCTTCGGCGCGAACGCGGCGTGAAAAATCCATATCTTCGTAGTAGCATGAAAATCCCGTATCAAAGAGACCGGCCCTTTCAATGGCCTCGCGTGAGACGAGCAGACCGCAACTGACGGCATAGTCAACCTCACAGCTCTTCGAAAACTCGGCGACGGGGCGCCCGCGGCCAATGTTCTTGGTGGAGGGGGGGAAGCGGCGAAAACGCAGCCCGATGGACCACAGGCGGGTGGGGTCTTCGGCCAGGCGGATTTGAGGTGCCAGCAGGCCTGCTTCGGGGTCGCGTTGGGCCACACGCACCAGTTTGGCCACGAAGTCGGGTTCGGCATGCGTATGGCTCTGCGCCAACAGCATGAAGTCGGCTTTGTGTTCGCGTAGCGCCGCGACGATCCCCTTGTTGTAGAGGGAAGGTAACCCGCGGCCGGAGGTTTCCTGCAGTACCTGAATCGCGGGCCGTTCGGTCTGCATCTGAGCCTGGCGTTCAGCGTCGCGGGTGACCACGATAATCTGCTGCTGGGAGTAATCGGCCGCCAGGAATGAATCTACGCAGCGCAGCAGGGCCGGGAGGTCCGCGGTATCCGCGATGATGGTGGCTATCTGCGGTTCGACCGGTAGCGTCGAGCGCTGGGACCTCAGGGTTACAGGGGCCTGGGCGGTGAGTTCACGAACGCATTGGAGGGCCGATTCAAGACAGTTGTCTATTTCCATGTGCTCGAACTGTGCGGCGCGGCCAACCGTACGGAGATTTTTGAACTGAGCCAGGTGGTCCAGCGCAAGATCCACGTCTTTTTCGTATCCGCTGCGATAGACCGGATAAGAAAACTCGCGCCGTCGCACCGTGGTATCTAGGACCTGATCCATGCGAAAGACGCCGGATGCGGCCAGATCACGCACGGCTTGTTCCAGAAAATCTGGGCGATCGCAGTCGGTGACTTCAGCGCATACGACCGATGTGTCGGGCGGTCCCGCCTGTGGATAGAGGTTTTTAATTTCGCATAGGCGATTCACCACCACGTCGCCATCCATATAGTATATCCAGTGATTCGGGGTGGTTTGCGGTTTCGCCACATGGACGTAGACGGCGGCGACGCTGCGGTAGGTCAGGGGCGACTCATAACCAGTCATGGAGCAGAGGGTGGTGAGCGGAATCGTGGACACAAAATGGTCCGCCTCCAGATAGCGAACTTGTCCATCCTGCTCATAGCGAACACGCACGACGCGGCCGCCGTCGATCTCCAGCCCGGTCATGCGCGCATTGAGTCGGATATGGTCGTGTACCGGTGCCGCCAGCGCGTCGCAGATGACCCCATACCCCCCGTTTTTAGGATAATAGAAGTAATTGAATTTGGTCTTGGACCCCTGGCGAAGCACATCCAGCGGGCCGGAAAGGCGTACTTTTTTGCGGGCCCATTCGACAGACAACTGGTCCATCGGGATGCCAAACATTTTACGGGTATAGGGTGAAAAAAGGAACGCTTCGAGCCGGGATCCGAAGTGGGCCAGACAGTAGTTTGCGAATGAGGTTTCCGGCAGATGACGCTTGCGGGTCAGGTAGGTCCACGGGATGGAAAACGTGTTGCGTGGGAAAAAGCGCGTGCACAGTTGGACGACATCTACCGGGTCCTTGAGCCATTTACCGCCGAGGCGCACTTGGCTGACGCGATCCAGCGTCCGCAGGGGGACAAGGGATTGGATCAGTTGCAGAATATGCTCGTCGTGGGTGAACAACCGATGGGCCGCCCAGTCGCAGGTGTGCCCGTTCCATTGGAAACTATGGGCAAATCCTCCGATCATGGGCGCGGCCTCGATGATTTCCACATCCGCGCCTTTGCGGTTCAAAAAATGCGCGGTGCTCAATCCGGACATGCCGGCACCAATAATGCCTACTTTCATCTATCCTCACTCTTCCTGTGCAGTGAAATCAGGGGGCTCGCAAAATAGTGCCAGCGGGGAAACCCCTCTTGCACCCATTTCTGGGGGGAGGGCGACATGCCTCGTGGAGCAAGCCGAGGGGGATTATGTCCACACCTTCCAGGGGGCGCGACCTTCTGTCCACATCTGATCCAAATCCATTTTATCCTTCAAGTGGTCCATACAGTGCCAGAATCCATCGTGTTTGTAGACCACAAGCTGACCATCCTGGGCCAATTGCTCCAAAGGGCTGGCTTCCCAGAATGTCGCGTCATCTTGAATATAATCCAACACCCCGGGTTCTAACACAAAGAAGCCGCCGTTGACCCAGGCGTTGTCGCCCTGGGGTTTTTCGCGGAAGGAGGCAATCCGGTTTTGATTGGCCGCGATATGAAACGATCCGTAGCGTCCAGGCGGTTGGACTGCCGTCATGGTGGCGAGTCCCTTTTGTTCGCGATGGAAGGCAATGCTGCGGCTGATATCCACATTGCCGACGCCATCGCCGTAGGTAAAGCAGAAGGGGGCGTTGCCAATATAGTCCGCCACTCGTTTGAGGCGTCCGCCGGTGCCACTGTTTTCACCGGTATCCACGAGCGTGACCCGCCACGGTTCGACGGTGTGGTGGTGAATCGTGGTTTTGTTGGTGCTTAGATCAAGAGTCACATCGGAATTATATAAATAATAATTGGCAAAATATTCCTTGATCATTTGGCCTTTATATCCGCAGCAGATCACGAAATCATGGATGCCATGGGCCGAGTAAATTTTCATGATATGCCAGAGGATGGGCATGCCACCAATTTCTACCATGGGCTTGGGGCGGGTCATGGTTTCTTCGGCCATCCGTGTGCCGTATCCCCCGGCTAAAATGACTGCTTTCACCTGTGGTCTCCTTTTACAAATGATCGACGCCTGACCTTCATTCCCCGCGGAGAAACCGCGTGGATCCCAGCCCCATTGGGATGGGGGCATGTTCATGAGGATTGCGTGACTGTCGCTTGTGTACTATAAACTTATCCATGAATGCGAGAAAATGTGAACCGGGGTGTGACGCATGAAGCTGGTGGTTCAACTGCCGGCATTGAACGAGGAGGCCTCGATCGGCCGTGTGCTGGACTCGATTCCGCGGCGCCTGCCGGGGGTGGATGAGGTGCAGGTGCTGGTGGTGGATGACGGTTCGACCGACCGAACCGCGG
>JAQUJC010000069.1 GCA_028681135.1 Kiritimatiellia bacterium
GTCGGCAGGGACGGATGCAGTGCTGAAGGCGTGTCCGGAGTTTCTATGCGTTCCGGGAGAGGGGGGGGGGGCATGAGTAAACGGGAGCAGACCGCGGCCGTGACGGGGGGGTGGACTCCGATGTTGGCGGCAGTCTTACTGCCGAATCAGGCCGCGCGGGTGGTGCGCGATGAGGCGGATGGTTCGCTCACCGTGGCCGTGCCAACGCGCAAACCGTCCTTTTTCAGGGGGTTGATTTCATGGCTGGTGCGGGTGCCGCGCGAGCGCCTGACGATCCTGGACCCCATGGGGGCGGCCATTTGGAAATCGTGCAATGGAAAGCGGACGGTAGAGGAGATTGTCGAAAAGTTTGCAGCGTTTTACCGATTATCCTTTCACGAAAGCCGAGTGTCTGTTACAGGATATATCTCATCGTTGCTCCAGCGAGGTGTTCTGGCGGTGGCGGTGGAGCCTGTGAAGTAGCTCGGGACGTCGATTGGCGGCCAGGACCAAGGAGATAGGAAACGCGTGACGATTCGTGCGGTCATTTTAGGCCTGTTGGGAGCGGCGTTTGTCTGCTCCTATACCTATTTCAACGACTGGATCATGCGGCAGACGATGTTTGTGGGCAACTTCATGCCCATCAGTGTCTATGGGCTGCTGGTCTTGTTTCTGGCCCTGGTCTATCCATTGTGGCGCAAGCTGACGCGGCGGGGGGTGTTGAAGCGTCGGGAGCTGGCGGTGATACTGGTGCTGACGCTGGTGTCGTGCGCGATTCCGGGGTCGAACCTGTTGCGGATATTTTCGCCGGCGCTGATCATGCCGCACCGCTATGAGCGGACGGAGCCGGGTTGGAAGCAGCAGGAGGTGATGAAGCTGGTGCCGGAGGGGATGCTGGTGGACATCTCTCAGGACGAAGGCACGGTGCTGGACGGCTATACGCGGGGGCTGAAGGAGGCATCGGACAAGCTGGCGTTTAGTGAGGTGCCGTGGCAGGCCTGGCGGCAGCCACTACTGTTTTGGGTGCCGATCATTCTGAGTTTATGGATTGCGCTGGTGGCGCTGGCGGTGGTGGTGCACCGCCAGTGGTCGGATCACGAGCATCTGCCCTATCCGATCGTGACGTTTACGAAATCGCTGCTGCCGGAGGAGGACGGGCGCGCGAGCCCGGTGTTTGGCAATACACTGTTCTGGTTGGGGCTGATGGCGGTGCTGGGGATTCACCTGTATAATTATCTAAACCTGTGGTTCCCAAAGGTTTTGTTTGGCCAAATCCCCTTGGGAGTCGATTTCTCGTCGCTGTCATCGCTTTCGGACACATTTTTGAAGGGCGGGGGCGAGCAGCTTTTGGATAAGTTCACGCTGTATTTCACGGTGATTGCGGTGGCGTATTTCCTGCCCAAGGAGGTCTCGCTGTCGCTGGGGATCGGGCCATTTATTTGGGTGATTATTGCGGGGATTTTCGCGACCTATGGCGTGGGGGTGGGCGGCTGGCAGGGGACGTGGCCGTTCGGCTTGCAGATGGATGCCATGATGATCATGGGGGCCTACTTCGGAATGCTGCTGGTGCTGCTCTATACGGGGCGGCAGTATTATACGGCCGTGTTCCGGCGGGCGTTCGGTTTCGGCGCGTCGGAGCCGGTCGAGTCGGCGGCGGTGTGGGGCGCGCGGTTCTTCATGCTGGCGATGGGATTTTTTACGGTCTACGCGGCGCTGCTGATGGGACTGGATTGGCCAGTGGCGCTGCTCTTCGGGCTGGGGTGCGTGGCGGTCTACCTGGTGATGGGCCGCTTGCTGGCGGAAACGGGCCTCTTTTTTATCGTGGTGACCGGCACGCCGGCAACGCTGCTGTGGGCGGTGTTCGGGGCGCGGGCATTGGGGCCGGGAACGCTCTTCCTGATGTTTATGCTGTGCCTGATCTTATTTTATGACACGCGCGAGGCGCTGATGCCCTATGTGGTCAACGGGCTGAAGCTGGCCGATGACTGCAAGGTCAAGGTGGGGCGCACAGCCTTTTTTGCGGTGGTGGCGCTGATGGTGGGGCTGGGGGTGGGAATTCCCACCACGCTGTATTTCCAATATGAACGCGGCGTGGATGTCTCGCTGTGGAAGGTCGAGCAGGCGAAGCGCCCCTTCAACGAGACGATTAGCATCATCCAACGACTGGACGCCCAGGGGCAACTCGAGGAGGCGGGGCAGGTCACCGGCTTGGCGCGCTTCAAAGAGATGGCGCCGCATCGCAACGGACTGATCGCCTTTGCGACGGCGGCGGGGCTGGTGCTGGCCTTTTCCTTCATGCGTCTGCGGTTTACACGCTGGCCGTTGCACCCAGTGATGTTCTTGGTGTGGTCCACCTATGCGGGGGATTCCTTTGCACAGTCATTCCTGGTGGGGTGGTTTGTTAAATCGGGAATCACGCGCTTCGGGGGGGCGGGCATTTACCAAAAGTGCAAGCCGCTGATGTTTGGTTTGATTGCTGGCGAGATGCTCGGCGGGATGCTGCCGATGGTTGTCAGTTTCATCTATTTTGTCGCCACGGGCGGCACGATTCCTAAACCCTTTTCGATTATGCCCGGCTAATGAAGAAGATTGATGTCCAAAACCAGCCCGTCCTGCCGCCCCGGCGCGTCTTCCAGATCGCGCTGACGGGCGTGAAGTACCGGCTATTTCGTGCGACGGTGACCGTGGCGGTCATCATCGTGGCGATGGCGTTTTTGATGAATATTTTGACAGAGAGCTTGATCAAGCGGGCGGTGGCGGATTCGGTGCGGGAGCAGATCGTCGATCTGCATCGGGTGGACCGCTGGATTGCCCGGCTCTCGATGCCCCAGCCCCACGAAGATCTTCTGGCACTATTGACGAATGGCGAGGCGGAGGCGGAGGCCTGGACCGAACTGGCCGCGCGTGGCGGACTCGCCATGAAAGAGCTGGAGGCCCTGCAGCCGCAGGCCCGCGCCGCGCAGGACGCCCTGCACTTTTTTGCGGCGCTGGACTATGGCCGCCGTCGGGTGCTAGTGGGACCGGCCGAATCGATCCAGATTTTCCATCGCTTGCAGGAGGCGGGCGCCTGGGAGCAGTTTGCCGCCAATCTGACCGATATGAAGACGTTGCGCTTTCCGACCGATATGGATAGTTTCCAGGCTTTTCTGGGCGATTGGCCCGCCTTGTATGACGCCTTGGAAGGGGTTCGCGAGGGCCAAAGCGCGGCGCTTGCCGCGCTGCGCGCGCAACTGGGCGACACGCCGTTGATGGGGGCGTTGGGGCAGGTGGATGGGGCGTTCGGGGACCAGATACGGGCGGCGGGTTTTTCGCTGTCCGCCGCGGAAGCCGACACGCTGGTCAGCGAGGTAGAGCGGTTGGAGCAGACATTGCGCATCGAAGCGACCATCAACAATCCCGGCGTGCGCCAAAAGGTGGCGGCGCTGCGCGATGTGCTGCCGGGGGATGTGACGCTCTCCATGATCTGGGACTTATTGCGCGACCGAGACCGGGCGGTATGGTTTATTGCCGCCATGCAGGAAAATGGCCTGGAGACCGACCGCTTGACGCCGGAGGGCTTGGAGGCCCTAGCCCGCCAGCGAGCACATACCCGCCTGTTGCAGGTGGCGGAGCAGCAAACCATGGGGGCCGGCGGGGGGCTGATGGGCATCGGAGCGCGCATGACGTGGCTGGCGCTGGTCTCCATGCTGGTGTGCGCGGTGGGCATCGCCAATGCCATGCTGATGTCGGTAACCGAACGCTTTCGCGAAATTGCGACGCTGAAGTGCCTGGGGGCATTGGATGCGTTCATTATGTCGCTCTTTTTGATTGAGGCCTGTCTGCTGGGGCTGGTCGGGGGGCTGGGCGGGGCGTTGGCGGGCTTTGTGTTGGCGGGGGGGCGGATGGCCCTGATGTTCCGGGGGCTGCTGGTGCAGGCCTTCCCGTGGGGCGACGTGGCGGTGGCCGCCGGCATCTCGGTGATGCTGGGCATGGTGCTGGCCGCGGTGTCAGCGGTTTATCCCTCGCTGCGGGCGGCGCGTCTGGCGCCGATGGAGGCCATGCGGATCGAATAGCCATGACTGCCGTCGCTCCCCATTCCCAAAACGATGCCTCGCCGGACGCTCCCCAGCGCGTCATTATCCGTACGGTCGGGATGAAGAAAATTTACCACCGCGGCGAGGAAACCACCTATGCGCTGCGCGGGATCAGTGTCGAGATTTTTACCGGCGAATTCATTGTGGTGATGGGCCCGTCCGGTTCGGGCAAGAGCACCTTTTTCAATATGATCGGCGCACTGGACAGCCCCAGTGAGGGGCGGGTCTTTATCGACGAGGTGGATGTGGCCCAGCTCACCGCGGAGGAACTCGCGTTTCTGCGCTGCCGCAAGATCGGCTACATTTTCCAGTCGTACAATCTGATTCAGTACATGACCGCGCTGGAGAATGTCACCACGCCTATGGCATTTGGCGGCGTGAATCCCGACGAGGCCCGCAAGCGCGGGATGGACCTGCTCGAATTGGTTGGCTTGAAAGACCGTTGGTCTCATCGGCCCATCGAGATGTCCGGCGGCCAGCAGCAGCGCGTGGCGATTGCGCGCTCGCTGGCCAACCAGCCGAGCATCCTACTGTGCGATGAGCCGACCGCGAATCTAGACCACCAGACGGGCGACGAGATATTGGCCATTTTGCAGAAGCTGAACAAGGAGCGCGGCGTAACGACGATCTGCGCCACGCATGATCACCGGATGATGAATATATGTGACCGCCTGATGTGGATTCGCGATGGCGATATCGACCGCATTGCGAGGCGCGACGAGGTGGAAGTGGAGTTGGGTCACATTGAATAGGCGCACGACCATTCCAGAGTGGGTTCGGCGGCTTGTGTCGCGGAGCGACCAACCGTTGCCTCCCACGGCACAAGGCCGTGGGGGGGCGGATAACACTTGGCTTCCAGCGGCACACAGCCGTGGGGGGGCGGAAGGACAAGGTTGTAGCGGGGTCTTCAGCGGGCCCTGCCGCCTCGTGCGGCAGGGGAGCCAACGTTGGACTTCAGCCGCGTTGGTGGCAGTAACTGTCCTGCTGGCCTCGCTCAGCGGATTGCCAGTTCACGCTCAGGAAGTGCAGGAAACGCCGGTCTCCCCATTCCACACCGACACGGCGGCGCTGATACGGGCACCGCACCGGCTCAGCGGGACCCCGGAATATGCGGCGGCGGCCGATTATGTGGTGACACGGTTGCGCAACATGGGCATCGAGACCATCGTGGAGCAGGAATTCCCCTCGCTGCAGACGCGCGTGACCCGCTGCGAGCTGGTCGCCGACGGCCGTACCCTTCCATTGATCCCGGGTCGTCCCAACGGCATTCAGCCGCCGATCTCGCCGCCGGAGGGCTTCCTGGGTGAATTGGTGGATCTGGGCGATGGCTCCGACGAGCAGCTTAATCGCATCGCGGTACGCGACCGGATTGTCGTGATGGATTACACTGCGGGGATGCAGTGGCTCAAAGCGTTCCGGCTGGGGGCGCGGGCCGTGATTTTTGTTGGCGGGGAGCAGGGCGACTCCCACCAGCATCTCTATTTACGCGCCAACGCCAATCTCCCCCGGTTCTATTTCGATGCGCCGCGCGACGATCTGCCGTTTGGACAAACGGTGACGATCCACTCTGAAATCACCTGGCACAAGACAACCGGACGCAATATTATCGCGTTCCTACCGGGCACCGATCCGGTATTCGAGCTGGGGCTGGAAGAGGTCATCGTCATTGGTGCCAATCTCGATACATTTGGCGAGTTTCCCCGCCTGACCCCCGGGGCGCGGAGCGCCGCCAATTGCGCGGGGTTGCTGCGCCTGGCGGAAACCTTCCAGGCCAATCGCCCGCGCCGCCATATCGTGCTGGCCTTCTTCGACAACCAAGCCCGCTCGCATGCCGGCGTCGTGAACTTCTATTGGGCCCTGGAGTCGAACGAGCGCTATCGTGAGGCCACGCTGAAGGCCCGCACCGAAACCTGGAAAGCCGAAATGGATTTCCTGGACAAAATCGAGGACATCGCCGGGCAGACCCATCCATTGGAGCATTTGGACAATGACGGGGGCCGCCGCCTTATTGAGCGCATCCGGGACCAGGCGCGCGACATGGCGTTGGATTTGCGCAGCCAACTGATGGATTTGCGCAAGGAGATCAATGCCCTCCAGACCGGGGAGGGGGCCGTGAACGATGCGGCGGTGGCTGATTTGGAGGCCCAGGTGGCGATCCAGCAGGCAGAATTCGACCGCTGGAACGACTTGCGCCGAGCCTTGAGCCGGAACCGAACCGTCGAGCCCCAACTCCAGGATATACTCGGGCAGGTTTTGGACGCCGTGCGGCATACGATCGCGTTGCGACAGACGGAGCTGAAGGCAGAAAAACGAATGCTGGACAGCTCGGCAGCCCTCAACGCGCTGCTGGCGGAGCGCTGGATCACGCTGCATGTGTCGCTGCTGCTGGGGGACCATACCGACCGCTGGGGAATCCTGATTGGCGGCAACTCTGAAATCCGTAATCGCGACAAGGATCATCCCGGGCTTTACGGGCGGGTGCAGCAGAGCTTTCTGCGCGCCTATACCCGGCTGGTTGAGACGCGGGAGCCGCCGGAGTTCTTTGAGTTGGCCAGTGTCGATTCCACACTGGCTCAGCCGCGTCTGCTGTGGGCGTCTGATGGCCTGATCCATGGCGGCGAGGTGGCGGGCCGCTACGGCATTTATAATATCGTGTTGGGAACCATGCACGAAATGTTGCCGCGCGAAGGCACGCCCGCCGATACGCTGAAACAGCTCGACCTGGCCAGCATCGAACGCAATACAATGGAGATTGGCCGCATCATGGCGGCGGTGGGTGACCAGGATGCGCAGGTGGGCGATCTGAAACCCGCTCGCGGGGAGGACGCAGTCGCCGATCAGCGCGGGTTGTCGCTGCGCCGTGTGATCCCTTCAGATTATTCCTACATCACCCCGCGCTTCCGTAATGACACAGCAGAGGGGGCCATGGCCATGGGACGCCATCGCGGCAGTTCCATTCCCAACCGGCCGGTGGCGGGCGCGGTGCTCATGATCAATTTTGAAAAACCGTGGAACCAGGTGTTTTGGCCCCACAATAAATTTGCGGCGTTTGATCCGTTTTTGCTGACCATGACCGACCAGAACGGCACCTATGCGATGGGGGGCCTGCCCAAGGAGGACTCCGCGTCGCTTTTTACGTTTGCCGCGCGCTTCACCGATCGGGGCGATATTGTGGAAGTGGGCGATATGGGCTCGCGCGAAACCGTGCGTACGCGCATCAATATGCTAGGCGCTCGGCCTGGCTTCTATCTCATGCCGCCGCGGTTCTGGCCCGACGAGGCCACCGTCTTTGATGCCATCGGCAATGCCAACCTTGGGTCGGATCATTCCGAACGCGGCAATGTGCGCACGGAAGACGGCATCGTGACGTTCATCATTGAAAACAAGGTGGCGCAAGCTAAAATTTTCGGTGAGAAATCGGCTGTCGGGCTGAACAACGAAGTTGGCAACGGCGCGGGCCGTGACATGCGGCTGTCGCTGGGCGATGGCTTCCCCATCGCGGCGAATTGGCTGGGGATTCTAACGTCATATCAGGGGGCGGACGACCTGTGGGCGCTGAATGAAACGCGGCTCTCGTTGCTGCGCTCAAAGGACATCCTCAATAGCTCGATCGAAGAGCTGCATGGGCGGGCGCGAGACCTGATTGTGGCAGCCGATGAATCCGAGCGGCCTCTGCACGCGGAAGCGTTGGCCGCGTCTTCGTTGCTGTCGTCTCAGCCGGTGTACGAAGCCAGCCGCGCCATCATGGACGATCTGGTGACGGCGGTGCTGATTCTGCTGGCGTTGTGTATCCCGTTTGCATTTGCCCTCGAACGCCTGCTGATCGGGTCGAGCATCATCTATAAGCAGGTCATCTGGTTTACGGTGTTCTTCTTGCTGACGTTCGCGATTCTCTATGTCTCGCACCCGGCCTTCGCTGTGGCGCAGACGCCCGTCATTATCTTTTTGGGCTTCACGGTCGTGGTGCTGTCGGGGCTCGTGATCTTCATCATCATGCAGAAGTTTGAGACGGAACTGAAGGCCATGCAGGGGATGACCAATACGGTGCATCAGGCTGATATTTCGCGTTTCAACACGGTGATGGCCGCAATGAGCATGGGCATTTCCACGATGCGCCGCCGCCCGCTGCGCACCGCACTGACGGCGATCACGATTGTCCTGCTGACCTTCACCATTTTGGTGTTTGCCTCGTTCGATATGCAGCGCGGCATTGTACGGCTGTTCACCGCCCCCTCGCCGGGCTATACCGGTGTGCAGTTCCACCCGCCCTCTTGGGGCACCATGAATCCTGATTTTGTCGAGCTGATCCACGCGCGCTGGGATGGGCAGGCGGACGTGGCGACGCGCCACTGGGTCTGCCCCGAGTTCCCGAAGGATCCCGATTTTGTCGTGGGCCTCGCCGATGGCTCCAACCCCGTCACTCTGAAGGGGATTCTCGGCATAGATTCGCTCGAATTACGTCACCGCGAAGACTTACGCGACCTGCTGGGCATTGATGATCCGGAGGCCATCCGTGAGCGCGTCTTCATGACTGAGGCCGTCGCGGAACTGCTGGGCGTGAAGCCGGGCGAGCGTGTCATCGTCAAGGGAATCTCGCTGGAGGTCGGCCCACTGATCGACTCTACACGCTTCACGGCGCTGGTGGACATGGATAACACCAGTATCATTCCGATTGACTACGCCCAGATGCAGGAGACCGGCGTCAAGAGCACCGGTGCCGCCGATGATCTGCTGACCCAGCAGGTCAACTGGGCCAATCTGCCCACGGACTCGGTCGTGGTGATGTCCGACGAGAACTGCGCGCGGGCCGGGGGCAAGGTCAGCGTGGTCCATCTGTACACCGATGACGCGGCGGAATCTGAGCGCATTGTTGGGGATTTCGCGCGCATGATGGACCGCACGCCGGTGATGGCCACCCGTCAGGATGGCGTGTATCGGCATGTGTTGGGCACGATGATGGCCGCCAGCGGGGTGGGCGATTTGCTCTTCCCGGTGCTGCTGGGGGCATTGGTGATTTTTGGCACGATGCTCGGGTCCGTGGCCGACCGCGAAAAAGAAATCTATACCTTCAGTGCGCTGGGGCTGGCCCCGCCCCACGTCGCCAGTCTTTTCTTTGCCGAAGCGCTGGTCTACTCCGTGCTCGGCGGCATGGGGGGGTATCTGATCGCGCAAGGGTCCATGAAAATCCTGACCCTGTTGGCCGCCATGGGCTGGGTCCAAGTGCCGGAGATTAACTACTCCTCCACCAATGCCATTGTCACGATCCTGATCGTGATGGCGACCGTGCTGGTCTCGGCGATCTATCCGGCCATTCAGGCCTCCAAGAGCGCCAATCCCGGCTTGCTGCGCTCATGGCGGCCGCCGCCGCCCAAGGGCGATGTCCACGAAGTGACCTTTCCGTTTACCGTGTCGGCCTATGACCTGACCGGGGTGGTCAGTTTCCTTCAAGAGCATTTTGCGCACTTCAGCGACACCGGTCTGGGGGCCTTCATGGCCCGCGATACCCGAATGGTGCAGCATGAGGATGGTGCACTCGGACTGGAGGCCTATCTGGCCCTGGCGCCGTTTGACCTCGGCGTCACCGAGCTATTTGAATTGCGCAGCGCCCCCAGCGAGATTCCCGGCATCGATGAAGTCAAAATTCGCCTGACGCGCAAGTCCGGCCAGCCCGGCGACTGGGTCCGACTGAACCGCAATCTGTTCAACGGGCTGCGCACGCAATTCCTGTTGTGGCGCTCCATCCCCAAGGAGGCCATGGAGCATTACCGCCAGCAAACCCTCGTTTACCTGAAGAAGACCCATGGCTGAGCCTAAAATAGATAAAGAGCTGGAAGAATTCCGGCAAGTGATGGAGGTGCCCTCGACGTTCGAGGACGGCTTCAATTGGACCTCGCTGCTCGGCGCGGTGTTTGTGGCGCTGCTGATGGTGCCGGGCGCCATCTATATGGGGCTGCTGGCCGGCATCGATAGCATTGGCTCCGCCTCGCAGTGGGTCACCGTTATTCTCTTCATCGAAGTCGCCAAGCGTGCCCAAAAGACCCTCAAGCGCGCTGAAATCTTTGTGCTCTTCTTCATGGCCGGCTCGGCGATGGGCCTGCCGTTCAACGGCCTGCTATGGAACCAGTTCTTTATCCGCAGCGATGCCGCCATTGCCACGGGCATTGCCGCCGACCTGCCGGTCTGGTTCGCGCCGGCCGTGGATTCCGCCTCGTACTCGCTGCGCACCTTCTTCCATCTGGACTGGCTGCCGGTCATTGGCATGGTCATCTTTGGGACCTTCTTTGGAACGCTCTCGAGCACCATTCTGGGCTATGGGCTCTTCCGCGTGGCCAGTGATGTCGAAAAACTGCCCTTCCCGATGGCGCCCATCGGTGCCCAGGGCGTGATGGCCCTCGCCGAGGACGCAGACGAAAAAGACCTCCAACAGTCGGAGGGCAAGTGGCGCTGGCGGGTCTTCTCCATTGGCGGCGCGCTGGGGCTGGCCTTCGGGGCGGTGTACCTGCTGCTGCCCACTCTGACCGGGGCGCTGACCGGCGAGCCCATCACGATCTTCCCAATTCCATTTTCCGACTTTACCCCGCAGACCGGCAACTATCTTTCAGCGGTGGCCACCGGTATTTCATGGGATTTCGGCAACATCATCTTTGGTATGGTGCTGCCGTTCTTTGCGATGGTCGGCGCTTTTGTGGGGTTGATGTCCACGTTCATCATCAATCCGATACTCTACAACGTGGGCATTCTCCAGAGCTGGACACCGGGCGAAAACACCATCAGCACCATTTACCTGAACAATGTGGACTTCTTTTTCAGTTTTCACATTGGGATTGCCATTGCCATTGCCATTGGTGGTTTGTGGCAGGTATTCAAGAGTATTTATGGGTCCCGCCAGGCCCGGAAGGCGTCATCGGCAACCCTGCCGCGGCCCTCCGCCGGGGCGGTTCCCGAAGGCCGTGGCGATATCCCGACGTGGTTGATTGTGCTGGTGTATTTTGCGGTTACCCTCACCTATATTCTGGTGTCCGGCTGGCTCATTGATTGGCACCGCGGCGTGATGATTGTGCTGCTCTTCCTGGGGTTCATCTATACGCCCCTGATCAGCTACGTCACGGCTCGCCTCGAAGGCATGGTGGGGCAGGTGGTCGAGGTGCCGTTTATTCGCGAGGCCGCGCTGATTCTCAGTGGATATTCCGGCGTGGCCGTCTGGTTCCTACCTATCCCCATGGCCAACTATGGCAGCATGACCGTGTTCTACCGCCAGTGTGAGCTGACCGGTACCAAGTTCACGGGCATCTGGAAGACGCAGGTCGCGTTGTTCCCCATCATCCTGATTAGCTCCATCTTCTTTATGAATTTCATCTGGAGCCTCAACGAAGTGCCCTCGGCCGTCTATCCGTTTGCAGACGAGATGTGGAAGCTGCATGCCGAAAATGCCTGTATCATGTTCTCGTCCACATTGGGCGAATACTCCATCTTCGAGGATGCCTTCCGCTTTACATATATCCTGTCCGGAACGCTCTTCGGCGGCCTCTTGTTCGGGGTGATGTCGCTGCTGGGGGCGCCGGTGCTGTTGACCTATGGCGTGGTGCGCGGCCTGGGCCAGACGACGCCGCACGCGGTGATTCCCCAATTCATCGGTGCCCTGATCGGGCGCTACTACTTCAAGCGCAAGCTCGGACTGCGTTGGCGGCAATACATCCCTGTCGTCAGTGCCGGATTCGCCTGTGGGATGGGCCTCATCACCACGGTCGGTGTCGGCATTACCTTCCTCAGTAAAGCCGCGCTGCCCTTGCCATTTTAGCGAGGCACATCATGGCTGAAACTCTTATCGAAATCCGCGGCGTCAGCAAAATCTATGACCTGGGCCATCAGAAAGTTTACGCGTTGCGCGATATGGAACTCGATATCCTGCGCGGCGAATATCTCTCGATCATGGGTCCATCCGGTTCCGGCAAGAGCACGCTGTTTAATATGATTGGCGCGCTGGACCACCCCAGTGCCGGCACCGTTCAAGTCGCCGGGGTCACGCTCAATAAATTGACCAGACGTGAGTTGGCCTATTTTCGCGGCAAGCACATCGGGTACGTTTTTCAGCAGTTTAATCTGCTTTCCGCCTACAATGCCATCGACAACGTGGCCATGCCGCTGATCTTTAACGGGTGGCAACAGGCCCGCGCCGAGGAACGCTCAAAACAGATTCTGACTCGCGTCGGTCTTGGCGAACGCATGACCCATCGGCCCGACGAATTGTCTGGCGGTCAGCAGCAGCGCGTCGCAATCGCCCGGGCGTTGGCCAATGAGCCGGCCATCGTCCTCGCCGACGAACCGACCGGCAACCTCGATCTCCACACCGGCGAAGAAATTATCAATCTCCTCGCCGAGCTGTCACGCGAGCTGGGGGTCACCGTCATCTCGGCCACCCACGACCATAAAATGCTCGCCACCTCCGATCGCATCCTCTGGATCAAGGACGGACAGAAAGACCGCCTCGAACGCCGCGAAGATATCAACATCCGCGTCGGCACCGTGCGCTGATCTGCGAAGTCGCGACGCGGCGCGTTTCCGTGCCCAGGGGCCGCCGAGTCCATGCGTCAAGGCTCTCGTTACAACGACGTTGAGAGCGCCGCGCCGGCTTAATGTCGGAAGTGGCGGCAGCCGGTGAAGACCAGGGCGATGCCAGCGGCATTGGCCGCGGCAATGCAGTCCGCGTCTCTTTTTGAACCGCCGGGCTCCACGATATGAGTGATGCCGAATTCGGCGGCGGCATCAATATTGTCGGCAAAGGGAAAGAAGGCATCGGATACCAGGACCGTACGCGCCAGCACATCCGCGCTGTCCAGTTCGCGGCGCTGCATATTTTCGTGGGCTTTGACCAGTGCCAGCTTTTTCATGGCATCGACCCGGTTGGGTTGCCCCGCGCCCATGCCCAGAATCGAGAAATAGCCAGGGGCGTATTCCCAGGCCAAGACAATCGCATTGGATTTGAGGTGTCGGCCCATGCGGATGCCAAAGTCGGCCGTGGGCCGGAGGGTTTCCGGGAACGGGGCGCGGCTGACGACCTTCCAGCCTTCGACGCTTTGCTGGTCCGCGTCCTGCGTGAGCACCCCGCCGTTGATCGGCCGTATCAGGCGGCGCGGCAGCGCGGCGGCCAGCGCGGCGTCCAGAGAGATCAGGCGGATATCCTTGGATTTGGCCTGGAGAAATGCCAATGCATCGGGCTCGAAGGCGGGGGCAATCAGCGCTTCGACAAAGCGACCCTTGAGAACCTGGGCGGCGGCCAGGTCGACGGGGCGGGTGACGGCAATGACAGAGCCAAAAGCCGAAACCACATCCCCTTCCCAGGCCTCAGCCAAAGCCGCCGCCAGGGTGTCGCCGGTGGCGGCGCCACAGGGATTGGTGTGTTTGACGATGACGGCCGCGGGCTGCGCGTGGAATTCCCGAACGGCTTCCAGTGCCGCATCTCCGTCCACATAATTATTGAACGACATGTCTTTGCCGTGGAGAATGCGGGCGGTAGCCAGCGTGGCTTCCGCGGGTGGCGGGCTGTCGGGGCGGAACGAAGCGGTCTGATGGGGATTCTCCCCATAACGCAGGGCGGTCTCCGGGGGCGGCTCGCCGGCCAGCCAGGCGGCAATAGCGGCATCATAGGCTGCGACACGGGCAAAGACTTTGCGGGCCAGCTCTCGGCGGCGCTCGACCGGCAGGTCGCCATCGCGCTGGAGCGCCGCCAGGATGGCCGGATAGTCTTGCGGGTCGCATAGCACCAGCACGTCGGTATGATTCTTGGCCGCCGACCGCAGCAGGGTGGGGCCGCCAATATCGATTTGCTCAATGGAGGGGGTCTGCTCAAAGGGGTACAGGTTGACGCAGACCAGGTCGATCGGCGGGATATCGAGCTGAGCACACGTCGCCTGGTCGGCGGGCAGGCCGCGACGCTGCAAAATGCCGCCATGGACCTTGGGATGGAGGGTTTTAACGCGTCCATTCAGGATTTCTGGATGCCCGGTGTAGCTGGCGATATCGATCACGGGTAATCCCGCATCGCGCAGACCCTTGGCCGTGCCGCCGGTGGAAAGCAGCTCGATGCCCAAATCGGATAGGCCGCGGGCAAAGTCTACAAGGCCAGTTTTGTCAGATACACTTAAAAGGGCGCGCTGAAGTTTCATGGTGGGGAGTGTTCCATAGGCGAGCCCAAATGGAAAGGGCTTTTGCCGCCACAGCGCGGCATGGCCGCAACCAAAGAAGAATATACAACCACGGACCTGTCACGCCAGCAGCGTGATGGACACCGATGGGGGGAAGAAAGATGAGGGGAAATTTAGCAGGAAAACAGGAAACAGCAGGAAAACAGGAAGAAAGCCGGTTTAACCACAGAGGGCCACCGAGGGGCACAGAGGGGGAGGGGGAAACAGGGGCTCCCCGTAGCGTGGACCTCTGGTCCGCGCCCTGGGGTTTGGCCTTTGACTAGATGCTGGTACTAGTTTTTTTGCGCCTCTGCATAATTTACCTTGTGCTGCGGCGTGTTTTTGTGTCTATATGTATCTAGTTTATATACTAGACCATTAACACAGGAGACATCCCATGGGATACCCAACAAAAGTTCAGCAGATTCGTAGGAAGAACACGGCCGATCAGTACTACATCAACTTCCCCACCGCTGTGGCTTTGGCCATGGAGTTCA
>JAQUJC010000105.1 GCA_028681135.1 Kiritimatiellia bacterium
TCCCCCGCCGGACAGAAGCTGCTCGAGGCGACGCCCGACCTGAGCGAGCGAACGCGTCAGCTAGTGACGGAACGCTTTGAGGCGAAACTCCATATCCTGGAGATGCGCATGAAGCATCGCGAGTTGGAACAGATCGAACATGAGATGTCCTTTATCCCGGCAGAGGAGACCCCATGAAAACCGGGCACACATATCCCCGATTCCGGTGGATGCTGGCCTGTGTGCTCCTGGCCTGTATCCACCCGTTACCGGCGGGAGCCATCGACGGCATGGACGACATCATGCAGGCCTTTGGGGAGGTCGCTGAAAAGGGAGCGGACGCCAGCGAAAAAGCCCAGGCCCTGGCCCTGAAGCACAACGAAATGCTCCAGCACCTGGCCATTAACAATAAAATCACGTCCAAGACCTTCAAGGCCAATCAAGGGAACTTTGACCGGATCGTCGATGAACAGCTCACGCGTGCAGCCGCCAAGAACGGCGTGAAATATACGCCACAAATCAAAAAGCCGGGCAAGGTGCCTACGCCGGGAGTGGATACCGACGCCATTGTCAGCAGTCCAAAGCCAGGCCAGCGTATTACGGCGAAACAAGTCAACAATACCCGCTCCGATTTTGATGCAAGTATTAATAATTTTCTCAAGAAAAATGGGGTTGGCAGCGGACGTCCCCCGAATCTGAATACCTCGGTTTTGCCGGACCCCGGCAGTATGACCAAGACCGAATGGCAAAAGGCCATCGATGTCGCCGACGCCGCCGGCGAAGTCGTCTACAAGAATCCGGCCGCCGCCAAAGCCGAGGCCAAATTCCGCGCGGGCAAACCGCTGTCCATCACCGAAGCCAATGCCCGCGTGGCGGAAGTGCAGCGGCTGGCGACCGAACATTTTTCCGCTGCCGATCAGTTAGATGACGCCGCACGCAGCCTGCCCCCGGGCCCGCAACGCGAGGCCATGAAAGCCCAGGCGCAGATCATGCGGCACAATGGCGCCAAATATGTCAACCGGATCACAGAAACCGGCGAACATATCGCTGCGCAGAACAAGCTGCCCTCGGCGGGCGAAAGCACGGGAAAAACCCTGACAACCGCGGCCATCCGCGATGCAAAACATGCAAAGGAAGCGGCGGCGGCCAGTGCCATGAAACAGCATTTTGTCGCGAAAGCCACCGAGTCCTATGTGAATAATCTGGCGGCCATCGCCAATCAATCCAAGAATCCCGGAACCATCGCGCAGGCCAAGCACAGCATCGCCAAAGCGGTGAATGGATTGCCGCCCGCGCAACAGGGCAATGTGATTGATGCCTTGCGGAAAACCAATGGCAATGCATTCGCCAAGGATGTTGCCAAGACCATGCGCACCCTGCCGAAGCCCACTCCCATCAAGCCGTCCGTGAAGGGAAAACTCAAAACAGCGCTAAAATGGCTTGGCCCGGTTATGATTGTGTACGATGGGGGCACGCGCATCATGGAGGTGGGAAAAGCGGAAGATGCGTCTCACGAAGCCGGCAAACAGTTGGGCGGGTTTACCGGCGGGATGGCCGGTGCGGCGGCGGGCGCAAAAGCAGGCAGTGTGGTCGGCAGCATGCTCGGCGCCAAAATCGGCGCGATCGGTGGAGTCGCGGGGATAGCCCTTGGCGGCACGATTGGCGGAATCGCTGGCGGAATCTATGGCGGCATAAAGGGCTATCAGTACGGCAGCGCTCACGGCACGGAGATGGGCGACACCAATTCCAAATACTGGGATAAAAATAAATCCCTGGAAGAGTTTAATACGGTCGCGCGCGACAACCATCTGAGCACCGCAGACGACGTGTTCAAGAATTTGATCAAAATGGGCGTGTCGCCGGCGGATGTCCAACAGATAGTGTCGGATTATGAAAAGGGGTCTCTCAAAGCGTTTAGCGACAACTTGCGCAAGCTGCGCGAAAAAATGGTTAAGGAAAACAAGTGGTCGCCAAAGAATTTTCGGCGTTTTGCCGATCTCGGCACCAACGAAGTTTCCGACCTGTTGCATTGTCTGTGCAGCGCGTCGCTCGGCGCGAATCCCTGGGTGGCACAAGGCTACAATCTGACCATTCCCGAGTACGCAAGCCCCTCCTGTGAAAACCTTGGCAACGGCCCCTGTATGGCGCAGGGGTTTGGATGCTGGCGGAGCTTCATCCATTTTGATTCGGATGAGGCACGCCAATGCATGGAATCGTACGGCATCGACCCCCAGGATAGCCGGGCCATCCATGGACTGGACACCTACAATCAAGCCGTGGAGGACCCCTTTACGCTGGACGTTGAGGTTGAACCCCGAGAGGTCTGCCCGGGCGATACCATTCGGGTCACCGCTGCCGCGCAGGGTGGACGGGGCCGGTACACGTATCGGTATGAAGGCGGAACCTTCCTCACGGATGGAATTCCACAAGGCGAGACCAAAACCACCTCCTTCACAATAACCGTCGATCCTACGCTGACGCGGGGCGGACGGACCGATGAAAAAGGCTATCCCGTCTATTCGCGCCCCTTGGAGGCATACCAAAGCTACATCCATATTGTCGCCAGCACCGACACCATGCCGGGGCGCCACAACGCCATCGGGTGGAGCTCTCAGAATGAGGATGTCTTTGGGAGAAAGTCCAAGGTCATACAACAGGCCAGCCAAAAGATCGGCATTACACTGCTCCCCCACGCAGAGTGTCAGAAGCGCCACCCCGAACCAAAAAAACCGGCTGTGGCAGACCCCCCATCCAACCGCCCCCCCCCTTCCCCCCCCCCTGGCACTCCGCGGACGCCGGGCACGTCCCCGGACGCGCCTTCACCCGCTCCGTCGGGCATCGCGCCGGTGCCGCCGGGCCCCACAACCGCGCCGCCCTATTTGCCGCCGCCAAGAAGAAGGTCAGACCCCGCCGCCAAGACGACGCCCCCGCAGGAACCGTCGGCCCCGAAAGAGTCGGCCCCGAAAACATCTGACCCCCAAGCAATACCCAAGGGGAAAGACGCATCGTCTTGGCCTTCCGAGCCCATCCAGCCCGACCGCGCACCCCCCGAAGACGAAACGGAATGTTGGGTCCAGGCGACCGGATATGGCACCCCGGAAAAGGAAAACACCTTCACCGGCATCGTGCGCGAGGGACGACGAGTGAAAATTACGGTCACGGGCCCGTCCGGCTCAAAGAGCAGCACCGGCGAAACCGAAACCTCGGTGACCTTCCCCTATGAAGGGGGGGCCTACACCATGCGGATCGTCGACCTCGATCAACCTGGCTGTGAAGAGGTGCAAACGCTGAACGTGCCCGGCGAGGAAGAACCCGAAGCCGTCCCTGCCAGAAATTGTGATGACTGTTTATCCATCGGCGGCGGGACACAAGCATCGGGATATGGCATGACCGATGCCGATGGCCAAACCATCGCCGGGGGGCAGATGACAAAGAGCTACTGGGTGGAAGGCTGTGAAGGCGATACCGTGCAGATCACGGTCAAGGGGTCGGACGGGTGGACCGCCACGGC
>JAQUJC010000070.1 GCA_028681135.1 Kiritimatiellia bacterium
ATTTTTAGAAACATTTTTCATAAGTTCATTACTAGTGTCCAAATTATTTTACACTCAAAATATTATTGTATTGTGATGGATTAGATAAAATTTCTATTGCTTTATGAGTAAAATTATCATTTTGTATTTTTTAGTTTGGCTGCGGCTCGCGCTCGTGCGCAGAATCTGCGCCGGGAATTGGAGCGCCATAACCGCCTCTATTATGTGGTAGCGGCACCAGAGATTTCGGATCGCGACTTTGATGAGATGCTGCGCGAGTTGCAGGAGCTGGAGGCGGCGTATCCGGAGCTGGCGACGCCGGAGTCCCCGACGCAGCGGGTGGGTGGCGAACCGCTGGAGGGATTCCGCTCGGTGACCCATGCGGTGCCGATGATGTCGCTGGACAATACCTATACCTTCGCGGAGTTGCGCGAGTTTGATGCGCGGGTATGCAAGGGGCTGGGGGTGGAATCGGTGGCGTATGTGCTCGAGCCGAAGGTCGACGGCGTCTCCATCAGTTTGCGCTACGAACGGGGGCACTTGGTGTTGGCGGCGACGCGGGGCAATGGCAAGGAAGGCGATGACATCACGGCCAATGCGCGGACGATCCGGGCAGTCCCGCTGCGGATCGCGACGGACGCGGCGGTGGTGGAGGTGCGCGGGGAGGTGTATTTGGGTGCGTCGGCGTTTGCGCGGCTGAATGCCCGGCGCGAGCAAGCCGGGGAGTCGCCGTTTGCCAATCCGCGCAATGCGACCGCGGGGTCGCTGAAGCAATTGGACCCCAAAGTGGTGGCGGCGCGTCCGCTGGCCGCCGTGTTCTATGCCACCGGCGCTCTGGAGGGCCTGGCATTCGATACCCAGACGCAGCTCTTGCAGTCGCTGCCGGAACTGGGCTTCCCCGTCTCGCGCCTATGGTGGGAATGCCAGGGCATCGATGAAGTGGTGGCGCGTATCGAGGAGTTGCAGCAGCGCGAGAGCGAGCTGGATTATGCCATCGATGGGGCCGTGGTGAAGGTCAACTCATTCCGCCAATGGCGGCAACTCGGGGCGACCGCCAAGGCCCCGCGCTATGCCATGGCCTATAAGTATTCCCACGAGCAGGCGCAAACGCGGCTGAAGGCAATCACCCTGCAAGTGGGCCGCACGGGTGTGCTCACCCCGGTGGCGGAACTGGAGCCGGTGGCGCTGGCGGGCTCGACGATTGCGCGCGCCACGCTGCATAATGAAGATGAAATTCGGCGCAAGGATATCCGCATGGGCGATACCGTCATTGTCGAAAAAGCCGGCGAGGTCATCCCGGCCGTCGTGGGTGTGGTGGCTGACTTGCGTCCGCCGGGCACTGCGCCGTTTGATCTGCGGGCCCACGCCGGCGGCACCTGCCCAGTGTGCGGCGGCGATATTTCGCGCGATCCGGCCGCCGCGGCCTGGCGCTGCGAAAACCTCGATTGCCCAGCTCAAATCCGCGGGAGAAGTGAGCATTTTGTGTCGCGTAAGGCGATGGATATTGAAGGCCTCGGCGAGGCAATGATCGAAGCGCTCACCAGCGAGACTCGCGTGGAGCAGACCGTGGATGACGGGTTGTTTGGCGTGCGGACCGATGAGCGGATGCTGCCGCCGGCAGTGCGCGATGTGGCCGACTTATATGCGCTGACGGCGGAGGCCATCGAATGGCGCCGGCCCAACCGTGCGGCGGATGCCAAAAAGCAAACCCTGAAGCTGGCCACCAAACTGTGCGCCGCCATCGAGGCGAGCAAGGGCAACGAACTGTGGCGATTGATTCACGGGTTGGGCATCCCCAATGTGGGCGAGGGGCTGGCGCGGAAATTGGCCCAGGAATTGGGATCATTGGATGCATTGATGGCGGCCGATGAAGAGGCGTTGGCCACCATTCCGGATGTCGGCGGCATCGTGGCGACGAGCGTACGGGAATTTTTCAGCCTCGAGCGCAACCGTGAGGTGATCGAGAAGCTGCGGCGGGCGGGGGTGCGGTTTGATCGGGTCGAACGGGTGGCGCAGACCGCCAACGCGGACGGGTTTTTCTTTGGCAAGCGGGTGGTGCTGACGGGGACGCTCGAGGCGTATACGCGCGACGAGGCGCAGGAGGAACTGCGGCGGTGCGGCGCGCGGGTGGTCGGGACCGTGGGCAAGACGACGGATGTTGTGGTGGCGGGCGACGCGGCGGGTAGCAAGTTGCAGAAGGCGCAGACGCTGGGAATTCCAGTGCTCGATGAAGCGCAGTTCCGGCGGCGGCTGGAGGAATCAGAGCGGAGTTGAGGGGGGCGAGTCGGATGGGGGGGAGGGGCGGCGGCGGGTGCCGAAGCGCCGCCAGGCGCGCAGGGCATAGGAGGCGAAGAAAAACAGGAAGCCAATGCCGACCATGATGAGGCCAATGCTGGAATCGGAGGCGGTCGGATTCTGCATGCGGGCGAGATGACAAAACATGCCGCCAAGACAAGCGACGTAGCCCAGGATACGGGTGGCCCAGTAGAGTTTCGTGATCATGCACAAAGTGTACGGCGATGGGCGGGAGTGCGCAATCCCATTTCGGTACCTCTCAAAATGGCGCCACGGGAAATGCCACGGAAAATTTGGAAAAGGGTTGGCTTAGCGGCGGCGGAATGGCAGACTCCGGAGATAGCGCCGTGTGCATCCCCATGTCCGTAGGAGGCCCAATCATGAGTGACCCAGATTTTTCTCCGCCGCCGATGCCGACCCCGCGTGCTCCGTTACGCGGACCCCAGTTGAGTTTTCTGACCGTGCCGTTGGTGGTGCTGGCGGTGGTGCTGTTCCTGCCGGTCTGGGTCTGGTTCTTTTGGCGGATCGAACCAGGGCCGGGACAAATTGCCATCCTCATCCGTAAGACGGGTTCAGATCTGCCCTCAGGACAGATTCTGGCGACGGAGGAGGGGCAGAAGGGAATTCAGGCGGATGTGCTGGCAGAAGGTCGGTTCTTCCGCAATCCCTATACGTGGGGGTGGGAGTATTCCACCATCACGGATATTCCTGCGGGCAAACTGGGGGTGCTGACGCGGCTGTATGGCGAGGAGCTTCAGGAGGGACAGATTCTGGCGCCGGAGGGCTATAAAGGGATCGTCTCGGAGGTGCTGCGGCCAGGCAAATATCGGATCAATCCGTATGCTTATAGCGTGCAGCAATTCGATGCCATTTCCATCCGCCCGGGATTCGGCGGGGTGACAACATCGCTGACCGGACACGATGTGCTCGATGGCGAGGTGCCAGAAGAGGACCGCAATACCTTCCTGGTGAAGGACCAGATGAAGGGCGTGAAGTCGAAGATTCTCGATGCGGGCACCTACTACCTGAATCCGTACATGGTGGTGGTGACCGAGGTGAACCTGAAGAGCCAGCGCTTCGAGTTGAGCGGCGAGGATGCCATCAACTTCCTGACGCTGGATGGGTTTACCGTGAATGTCGAGGGGACAATCGAATATGCGCTGATGCGCGACCAGGCGGCCAGGCTGACGCATCAGGTCGGCGACATGGAGGACATTCTCAAGAAGATCGTCTTGCCGAAGGCGCGGGGGTTCAGCCGGATCGAGGGGAGCAAAAACCCGGCCAAGAACTATATTGCCGGGGCCACGCGTCAGCAATTCCAAGACAATCTGGAGACACACTTGATGGCGCAGTGCAAGCCGTGGGGGGTCGAAATTAAGTCGGTGCTGATCCGCAACATCACCCCGCCGGATGCCATCGCCAGCATCATCCGCGACCGCGAAGTGGCGGTGCAGGATGCGGTGAAATACGGGCAGCAGATTGAGCAGGCCAAGTCGGAGGCCGAACTGGTCAAGCAGGAGATGCTGGCGGTCCAGAATAAGGAAAAGGTGGAATCCGAAACCCAGCGCATCCGGGCCGTGATTGCCGCCGAGCAGGAGCGCGAGGTGAAGCTGACGCGCGCCACGCGCGACCGCGAAGTGGCTAAATTGGAAAATGCGGCCGCGAAAGCCCAGGCGGAAGCCAAAATCCTGCAGGCGACCGCGGAGGGCAATGTGATTAAGATGCGCTATGAAGCGGAGGCGGGGGTCATCGCCGACCGGGTGAAGGCCTTCGGAACGGGGCTGAATTTGGCGCGGTACACCTTTTATGAACAGATCGGTCCAAAGATTCAATCGATCTTGAGCGGAGACCAGGCCGATGGCCTGGGCGGATTGCTAAATGCCTATGTGCCGGCGACGGCGAAAGGGGGTGCCCAGTGAAAACAGCCTTGAAAATGATCGGCGTGCTGGTGTTGGTGGCTCTGGGCGCGTGGGTGCTGTGGCAGTGGGGCTTCTGCCGGTTCTATGTGAAGCCCGACCAGATGGCGGTGATTACCGCCAAGACGGGTGAGGCGCTGCCGCCAGGGCAGATTCTGGCTAAGCAGGGACAACGGGGCATCCGCGAGGATGTGCTGGCGGAGGGCCGACACTTCTTGAACCCGTGGCTCTATGAGCGTGACATTCGCCCCGTGACCATCATTCCGCCCGGCAAAGTGGGGATTGTGACATCTAAGGTCGGCGAGGAACTGCCGGAAGGTGAGTTTCTGGCAGAATATGGCCAAAAAGGCATTTGGCGCAACGTGCTCGGGCCGGGCAAATATCGCATGAATCCGGTGGGCTACCAGATCGATATCATGGACGCCATCAGCATTCCGATCGGCTACGACGGGGTGGTGACATCGCTGTCGGGTACCCAGACGCCGCCCCATGCCTTTGCGCAGAAGGGCGAAAAGGGTGTGCGCAGCGACGTGCTGCAGCCAGGACTGTATTTTGTGAATCCGCGCGAATATAAAGTGGATGTGCTCGAGATCGGTGTGAACCAGGTCTCGCTGATGGGCAAGGGCGGCGGTGCCGTGATTACCAAGGCGCTGATTGCTTCCGATAATGTGGCCATGAATCGACTCCAACAAAATGTGCTGCGGGAGCAAAAGGAGAAGCGCGCGGATTACATGCGCAGCGAATCCAGTTCCGGCATGCGCCTGGGACGGTTGCTGTCGACCTCCAAATCTGAAAAAGTCCGGACCCGGAGTCCTTCGGCGACGGACGAAGATGTGAGCAAAATGTTGGAGGAGGGGACGGGGGTCCCGGCGTCGCTGTCGTTCGTACTGAATCAGTTTGTGGAGTTTCCGTCGCGCGATGGCTTTGAAATCAGCCTGGACATGACGGTGGAGTTCGAGTTGCTGCCCAAAGATATTGCGTGGCTCTTCCGGACCTACGGGGACCTGCCCGCGGCGGTGGACAAAGTGATTATGCCGCAAATTTTGTCCGTGTCGCGTCTGAAGGGGTCGGCCTACGGGGCTCGCGACTTTATCGTGGGCGAGGGCCGGGAGAAATTCCAGAACGAGCTGACCGAGGCTCTCGCCAACACGCTGGAGGAAAAGCGAATCACGATCCATGCCGCGTTGATCCGCAACGTGAACGTGCCGGGGCAAATTCTTGATCCGATCCAGCAGGCGAGTCTGGCGCAAGAACAAGACCTGACCAATCAGGAAAAACAGAATACGGCCAAGAAGCTGGCACAACTGAATACAGAGCTGAGCCTGATCGGGCAGCGCCGTGATCAAGTGGCGCAGGAGACCGAGAAGATTAAGGCCCTGATCCAGGCCGATGAAGAAAAACAGGTGGCGGAAATCCGCGGGGACACCATGCGCCAGGCGGCGGAAATTGAAAAGCAGACCGCCCGCGTGCGCGCAGAGCGTATCACGACCCTGGGGACGGCCGATGCGGCGGTTGTCAAGCTCGTGGAGGGCGAACAAGCCAAGGGCCAACAGCTCAAGGTGAAGGCATTCGGGGATGCCGAGGCGTATAATCTGTGGACCCTCGCATCGGCCTTGAATAAGGATTTGTCCATCCAAATTCTCCATGCCGGTCCCGGGACCCTGTGGACCGATCTGGAAAATGCCGGCCTGGCCGAAATGGGCGCCGGAACCACCTTGAACCAATCACAGAAATGAACGGATTGGGGTCAGCCCTTAAAATATAACTAACCGTTAGTTATATTTTAAGGGCTGACCCCGCATGATGAAACAGTTATTGAAGATGATAGCGGCGGAGGCGCGGGCCACGGCGGCCGATACGGGTCGGGCGGCATTTTCGCCGCGAGTGATGCAGGCGCTGGCGGATGTGCCGCGCCATGACTATGTGCTGGAAGCGGATCGGGCATCGGCCTATTTGGATCGGCCCTTGCCGATTGGGCACGGGCAGACGATTTCCCAGCCGTATATCGTGGCGCTGATGACAGATTTATTGGAGGTGGGGCTGACGGCGAAGGTGCTGGAGGTGGGGGCGGGGGCGGGCTACCAAGCGGCAGTGCTGGCAAGGTTGGTGCGGGAGGTGCACACGCTGGAGATTGTGCCGGAGCTGGCGCGGGCGTGCCGGGAGCGGTTAGCGGGGCTGGGGGTGACGAATGTGCAGGTGCACGAACGGGACGGGGCGACAGGATTGCCGGAGGAGGCACCGTTTGACGGGGTGCTGGTGGCGGCGGCGGCGCGGGAGGTGCCGGGGGCGCTGGTGGAGCAATTGGCGCTGGGCGGACGAATGGTGATCCCGCTGGGTGAGCCGGGGGCGCGGCAGGAGCTGGTGCTGCTGGAGAAGGATGAGCGGGGAGAGGTGTCGATGCGGGGGGTGTTGGCGGTGCGGTTTGTGCCGCTGACGGGCGAACGCTGAGGTTGGGGGGGGGCGTTAGAAAGTGAAGCTTAAACCGGCGTTGATGGACACACCGTCAAAATCGAGGCGGCGATCCGGTGCCATGGTGCTCGTGTAGTCCGTGGTCGGCAGGGGGGCGTCGAATTTGCTTTTGACCCAGGTATATTTGGCCTCGGCATAGAGGGCCGTATTGCTGGCCAGTTTGGCGCGAACGCCCAGCAGGAAATAGCACCCGGCCCTATCGTCCATATCGATGTCATAGGTGGTTTTCCAGGGCCCTTGCTCTACGGTGTATTCACCGTCGAACAGGTAAAAGCCCACGCCGGGGCCGCCATATAGTTCAAACGTGTCATCGAGCGGCAGGAAAGCGACCAAGCCGACTTCCATGGGCATGGCGACAATCGTCACATCGGTTTCGTACCACCCCTTGTCTTCAATATAATAGTCCTTGGAGTCGCCGCCAGCATATCCGGAAAGGCGGCATTCTACGGCACCATAGGAATGGAAGCGAAACTGTCCCACCACGCCACCACCCAACATGCCGTCAAGATTGAAGTCGTCGAGATCGTGGGCATTCCAATAGGACAGGTGGGCCCCCAGGCTGAAGGGGGAGCGTCCGGCCTCGGGGGGGGCGTCAACCGGGTCAGTTTGAGCCATGGCAAACGGCGTGAGGGCCAACAGCAGAGTGGCGGACATAGCAGCGACGAACTTCATACAGGGCTCCTTTCTAAGAACACGATTGCTTGCTTTAGGACGTTACTCAATAGGCGTAGTAGAATTCCTGGATAATGTGCTCCGGGTCGACGCCGCGCTCCTGAAGGTGATCGATGATATCTTTGACCGCCAGGGGATTGCCGACCACGTAATAGAGATCGTCGGACAGGAGTTCGGCTGTTTGCAGGTAGTCCGTGATCCGGCCCTGGAAGGTGCCGCCGTTTTCCTGGGTCATGCACGTCACGAGCCGGGAGGGGTCCAGGCCCTCGGTCAGCGTGGTGTCGGCCGCCGTGCGCAGGCCATGGATGAGCAGATAGTTGCTGATGGGATAGCTTTTCAGAAAGGAGCGGATGGGGCTGATGCCAATGCCGGTGGCGAGGAACACGTGCCGGCCGGGAGCCTGTGCGCGATAGAAAAATTCGCCATACGGTCCGGTGATGTCGAGTTTGGTGCCAGGCTGAAGCTGACGGAGCAGCGGGGAAATGCTGCCGCGGTCATTTTCCTTGATCATGAATTCCAGAAAATCATCCTCACGGCCGGAGCAGATGGTGAAGTCCTTGCTCTTGTGGTAGGCCAGATGGGGGCCAATGCTAACATTTTGACCAGGAACAAAGGCATAGGCGTTGCGCGTGGTGCGCAGCAGCAGCACGTTCGGCGCGATTTCGGCAACGGACTGCACTGCCACGGTGTGGCGCTGGTCGGTCGTGCTACTTTCGCTGTAGTTGTCGAAGGTTTCGGCGTTGGCCACATTGCCTGTTTCACGCAGGTCGCCCTGGCTCGGGTCCTGGCCAACATCAGAGGGCTCAGGCAATTCTCCGCGCTCGAATTGTTTGCCAAGCAGACTGCGTAGTTTGTGTTTGAGGACCCACATGGTGGGATGGCGGATGTACTTCTTCATGACCGGGGCGGCCGTGCCGACCATCCAGCAGTTCTTCGGGCAGGTGCGGACGAGCCCGCGCACTTTGTCGGCCTGTGGGCCGTACCACAGGTCGGTAAACGATTCTGCGTTGCGGATATTGCCGAAACTTTCCTTCCAGTAGCGTTCTTCCAAGCCATTGCAGGGATAGACCTCGCCATAAGGATCAATGAAAAAGTTGACCGTGCCAGCTTCGCAGGGCAGCAGGCGGCGGCGGCCTTTGACATAGTTGATCAGGCCGAGGTTGAAAAAGGCCCGGAACCAGCTCTTAGGACTGTTCTCGGCGAGCAGGCGGTCGATCAACTCATAGAAATTGGCGATCACTTCGTCTTGGTTTGTGATGACGTTATTGTCTTTGTGGAAGTAGTACGAGTTGTGATAGGCGGCGGTGGCAAATTCCATCTTCAGATTTTTTGAGAGCTCGTAGAGCTCCAGCATATCGTCGCTGTTATTGTTCGAGACGGTGATGCCAAACCCGATATCCTGGACCCCCAGACGGCGGAGTCCCAGGAGCGTTTTGAGCCCGCGGTCGAATCCGCTGTCGCGCCCGCGCAGATAGTCATTGATCGTAGAGAGTCCTTCGATGCTGACACGAATCCCGATCGTGGGAAATTTTTCCGCGAGGGCGAGAATCTCATCGACCTGATAGCCAGAGGTCGAAATAACCACGCGGGGGGCTTTGCGGAAGCTGACCTCCACGATCTCGGCGAGGTCTCGCCGTACAAAGGGTTCGCCGCCAGTGATGTTCACGAATTTCAGTTGGGGCAGAATGTCCAATTCTTCCGGCCGGATTTCGCGCTGAATCTCGCTGGGGTAGCGCCAGATGTTGCACATTTTGCACTTCATGCAGCATCGGTAGGTGGTAATGATGGAGACGTCGGAGGGCAGCGGGGCTGGGGCGGTTGGGGCGGGTGTTGTCATAAGTGGTAGCTCAGTGGGGTTGTAACAGACGGAATACTACCGCGAGTTGTGGGAATCGCCTAGTATGAATTGGTCATCCATCGTGTTTCAGGGCGGATTTTATCCCATCTGTTTGGTGCGCGGTTATTACAATAACCGCGCAATGGCGGTGGGCATTTCTTTTGGCGATGACGGCGGCTGGAGACGCGGTACTCATGCAATGCTACAATTCACGGGCTGAGCTATTTTCGAGAGAGTGGGCGAGAGTTTTGAGGGTGGCGCGGACGGGCGGGGAGAGGCGGGAGCCGGGGGTGGTGTGTGCGGGCTGAATGCCGAGAATGACGATGTGGTTGGCGCAGTCGGCCAGGTAGGTGGCCAACTGGCCAATGGAGCCGGCATGGGTGCCAAAACTGGCGGCAGAAATATGGTCGGGGTCCAGGCGTCGGAGTGTACCGGGGGGGGCGCCCATGTCGGCAGCATCGAGCAGGACTAAGCAGTCGGGGTGCAGGCGACGAATGAGGCCGGTAAAATTTTCGGGGGCAGTGGCGGCGTTGATGCATCGCCAGTTGGGATGACGAAACGCGCGGGCAAAGATGGGCCCGAGGGCATCGTCGCCGTGACCGGGATTGCCAATGCCGAGCAGGAGGTTCATGTGGAGGGGGGGGGGGCGTTTTATCGGAATAAAAAAACGGCCGCCGAATTGAGGGCGGCGGCCGTGGGGCACATCGGGAGGGACTTAGCCGACCGTGATGGCGCTGACGGGGCAGCTATCGGCTGCTTCCGTGGCGGAGTCTTCGGCACCAGCGGCGACTTCGTCACCTTTGGGATGGGCCAAGCCATCGTCGCCCATTTCAAATACGTCGGGGGCGATATCGGCGCAAAGTGTGCAGCCAGTGCATGTGCTGAGGTCTACGGATGCTTTCATGAGGTTTCCTTTCGGGATGGGGTGGTGGTTGCTATGTGGGAGTTACCAGTTTTCGCCCAGAAGTTCAAAATGCGCCTGGGGATGGAGGCAGGCCGGGCAGAGTTTGGGGGCGTCGGGGGCCTCGTGGAGATAGCCGCAATTGATGCAGCGCCAGACGACGACGCCATCGCGTTTAAAGACGCGGCCTTCGTTGAGATTCTTCCACAAATCATTGTAGCGTTTTTCGTGCTGTTTTTCGGCGTTGCAGACATTGTCCCAGAGGACGGCGATTTCCTCGAACCCTTCTTCGCGAGCGATGCGGGCAAATGCGGGATAGAGGTCGGACCATTCTTCGTGTTCGCCCTCGGCGGCAGCCTTGAGGTTGTCGAGGGTAGAGCCAATCACGCCGGCGGGATAGGCGGCAGTAATTTCGACCATTCCGCCTTCGAGGAAGCTAAAAAAGCGTTTAGCGTGCTCTTTTTCCTGGTTAGCGGTTTCCTCGAAAATCTTAGAAATCTGGACCAGGCCCTCTTTTTTGGCCTTCGAGGCAAAATAGGTATAGCGGTTGCGCGCCTGGGATTCACCGGCAAACGAGGCCAGCAGATTTTGTTCAGTGCGAGTTCCTTTAATACTTTTCATCTGGGGGCATTCTCCTGTGGGTTGAGGGTCACCGTGCCAATGGCACAACAATCAGGGGCGAGTATCTTCTGGGATGGGCGGGGGTGTCAAGGCAGGAACGGAGCCCTCTTTGAAGACGCCCATTGCGCGGAATTTGCTGTAGCGCTGTTCCAGCACTTGGGCGGGGGAGAGTTTAGCGAGCAGGTCAAGTTGCTTGAGGATGGCGTCGCGCACCTGGGCGGCGATGGCGGGCGGGTCGGTGTGAGCGCCGCCGGGGGGCTCGGGGATAATCGCGTCGACGAGGCCCAGTTCCAGCAGATCGGGGGCGGTGAGTTTGAGGGCGTCGGCGGCTTTATCGGCGCGGGCCCGGTTTTTCCAGAGGATAGCGGCGCAGCCTTCGGGGGAGATGACGGAATAATAGGCATATTCCAGGATGAGGATACGGTTGGCGACGCCGATGCCCAAGGCACCGCCTGAGCCGCCTTCGCCGATCACGACTGCGAGAATGGGAACTGGCAGGCGGAACATTTCGCGCAGGTTGACGGCGATGGCTTCGGCGACGTGGCGCTGTTCGCCTTCGATGCCGGGAAAGGCGCCGGGGGTATCGATGAGGGTGAGGATGGGAATGGAAAACTTAGCGGCCAGGCGCATCAGGCGCAGGGCTTTGCGGTAGCCCTCGGGGAAGGGGCATCCGAAATTGCAGTCCAGATTACTTTTGGTGTCGCGGCCCTTCTGGGTACCGATGATCATGACGCGGCGGCCCTTGATCCACCCCAGTCCCCCGACAATTGAATGATCGTCGGACAGCAGGCGGTCGCCATGGAGTTCGTTGAAGTCATCAACGAAGGCGGTAATATAGTCACGGGTATAGGGCCGCCGGGGATGGCGCGCGACCATGACCTTTTGCCAAGGCGTCAATTGCGCATAGAGGTCGCGGCGGGTTTCATCGAGTTGGGCTTCGAGTTGGGCGACATCGTGCGAGGTCGTCAGGCCTTGCTCGGCGGAGAACCGGCGCAGCTCTTCGATCTTGTTTTGGATCGCGAGCAGTGGTTTTTCAAATGGGAGGATATACGCCGCCACCGGTCGAGCCTTATTCAGTGATTGTAACCAGGGTACCCCTGGGGAGAATGGTGTAGAGTTCTTCGATGTGTTCATTGAGCAAGCGGATGCAGCCGTCGCTGGTCTGGCTGCCAATGGATGCAGGCTCCCAGGTGCCATGGAAGCCGTAGCCGGGGAGGTCGATGGCGAGCCAATGGGTGCCCAGCAGGTTGTCGGGGTGGCCATAGGGGATGGCGGGGGCTCCGGGTTTGTGCCAGGCCGGGTGCACGATCTTGTCGGTAATTTTATAGGTCCCGGTGGGGGTTTTGTTATTGCGCCCGGTGGCGGCGGAATAGCGTTTGAAGTACTGCCCGTCGAGCGTGAGCAGCACATCGTTGCGGCTTTTACTGACACGGACGGCGAAGATGTGCTGGTTGCCATCCAGCAGGCGGAGTGTTTCGCCGATGCGGATGATGGCGCCCTGGATATTGTTGGCTTTGGCGATGAGGGCCACTGGGGTGTTGTAGGTGGCTGCGAGCTTGCCGAGGTAATCGCCGCTTTTGACGACATATTCGATTTTTTCGGGCATAGGGCGCTGGGATGCCAGCAACGGCATGGCGAGATCATTGAGGAATGTTTCGATGTCGGCATCGCCGGGTCGAGCGGCGAGAGCGGCCAGGGCCCGTTCCCGGGCCCCCTGATAATTGCCGCTTTCGAGGTGCTGGCGGGCCTGGGCAAAGGCGTCATCGGGGTCGGCGGCTGGGGCGGTGGTGAAGGGAGGTGGCGCATCTGGTGCGGGGGCTGTCGGCGCAGAAGACGGTGGGGGGGGGGCGGGCGTATGGGTGGTGGTGCCCGGCAGCGACGTTTCTGGGGGCGACGGAGTTGTTGATTCGGGCTGCGCAGCAGGCTCTGTGGATTCAGCGGGCGGCGAGGCGGGCGAATCGGTTTCAGGTGGTTGCGGGCGTGTCCAGCGGATCAGCACGCCGATGCCGACAAGGGCCACGATGACAAGGGTGGCGACCAAGGCGGTCATGCAGCCAGCGCGCGATTTCTGGCGCTTCATGAGGTAAATATCAGGGATGGAATCAGTAGGCATGGGCAGTGGGGTGGCGCGGGGTTAGCTCAGATGGTTGAGGTCGCGCAACACGAGCACCATATCGGGATAGCGATTGCGGGGGTCCTTGGCAATGCACTTCATGACGATATTGGCGAGGGCGGTGGGAATCGCCGCGTTATGTTGACGAATGGGGGTTGGCGGAATTTTGGGGTCGATTTGGGCCGCACGGACCTGTTCGATTTTGTCACCTTCGTAGGGTTTATGGAAGGAGAGCATTTCGTAGCAGCAGACGCCGAAAGCGTAGATATCGGTACGGTCGTTCGCGATGCGTTCGACCAGTGTTTCGGGCGGCACGTAGGCGGTAGTGCCCCCGACATTGCGGAGCTTCTTGAAGAAGCGTTTGCGGGGGATTGCCAGATCAAAATCGATCAGGAGGAGGCGTCCGTCGGGGCGGATGAGAATATTCTCGGGTTTGATATCGAGATGGAGGTACCCGTTGGCGTGGACATACTGAATGACATTGGCGAGCTGGCGGATAAAAATCATGACGTTATCGGTCAGCAGCGGTTCGCGGTAGAGCAGCAGATCGCGGAGGGTACGGGATTCGATATATTCCAACACCATATAGGGAATTTTGTCCTCATACCCGGATTTGATGAAGGGGACAATGTTGGGGTGGGGCTGGGGGTGGTTGAGTTGGGCAATGATCTCGCCCCCTTGAAAAAACCGATTACGAGCCAGCCGATCTTTGGCGATGACGGAATCGAGAACGCGGATGACGTAGCGGTTTTGTTGAGGATCGATGGCGACGTAAAGTTTAGTCATGCCGCCGCCCGCCATGGAGCGGGTAATGGAATAGCCTGCAAATTCCTGGTTCATACCTAACCCTTATATCCTAAGACGGGGTCCCAAGGCAATCTCTTGTTGCGCTCTTGTTGGGCTCGAAAGGAACCGCTCGAAAGACGCCGGGTGGATAAACCCCAGACGCGGCAATGTTAAAATTGTATTAATATTTGTGGAGTGTTGGGTCGCTTTACGTTACATTAACCGGTTGAACTGATGCGTCGGGCAGAACGCCCCCGGTGGCGAGATGCTCGGTGGCGTGAGTGTAGATAATGCCGGAGGTGAAGATGAACTCGTTACACAGCATGAGGATATACAAACGCATAGCCGGATTGTTAGTGGCGGCCTGGGTGGGGATGCTGGTGATGCCGCTTGCGGCAATGGCGGTCAAGCCGTGGCAGATGTTGGAGGGGTGTCGGCTGGTTGACTGTTACAATAATGACGGCGATTCGTTTCGGGTGGGTTGGGGTGAGGACGAAATGACCCTCCGCATTTACTTTGCGGACACCCCGGAAGTGAGTTTGCGCTATTGGGACCGGATTCAAGCACAAGCGGACTATTTTGGGGTGACCCCCGAACAAGTGCTGGAAGTGGGAAAAATGGCGCGCGAGTTTACCCAGCAGGTGTTACGCGATGGCTTCAACGTGCAGACGCGTTGGCAAGGAGTGTTTGGAGGGGCAAACGCTGTGCGTCAATATGGCATTGTGATCGTAGATGGGGATGATTTGGTTGACTTGCTGGTGGCCAACGGGTTGGCCCGCATTCATGGTCAGGGGATTGGCGGTCAAACACGGGAAAAAATCCAGCGGCTACGGGCGCTGGAAGCGGAGTCCAAAGCCGCCGGGCGTGGGGCGTGGGGGATGGGTGCGGATGACGAGGAGGGATAGCCGCCAACGCGCGGAGGCGGGCGGGGGTCAGCGAGCGGCTTCGGAGGGGGCGGCAACTTCCTGCACTTGGTCGGGGACCAGGACCGGCGCGGCGGCACCTTGAATCCAGTAT
>JAQUJC010000071.1 GCA_028681135.1 Kiritimatiellia bacterium
CCTTCCCTCCCCCCGCAGAGCCTTGTCAATCCCCAGGAGTATCTGGAGCTTCGCCAGCGAGAATCGCCATTTGAAGACGACGACCTGCCCGATGACACGCCAAGCCGCATTCCCACCCAATCCCCCCCCCAGCCCCCGCCCGACGAACCCCCTGTCGCCTAATGGCCCCCCCCTCCCCCCTCCATGCCCGCCCCCCCCCCATTCTCATCTTGGTCCGCCGCGGGGAAGACCCCCGTCAATGCAGCATTCGCCCCCTGCGGGGCACCCCCGGCATCGAGTTGCGGACCTATCCCCTAAACCAGATGCCCGACGTGTCCCGCCATCTGCTGCTGGTGCCAGACGCCCCCCCGCTCACACCCGCCGATGCCCGCCGCCCCCTGCTGCTGCTCGATGCCAGTTGGCAGCACGCCGCTAAAATGCGTCGCGCGGTGGAACCCGTCGCAGCCCGCTCCATCCCCCCCGGCTGGCAGACGGCCTACCCCCGCCGCTCGAAAATTCACGCCGACCCCAACACCGGCCTCGCCACCGTCGAAGCCCTCTACGCCGCCCTGTGCACCCTCGGCCACCGCGACGACACCCTCCTGCGCCACTACCCCTGGCGCGCCGCCTTCCTCGAGCTTAACCGCGAGCGGCTGCCCGTTCCGTAATGCCGCGCCTTATTCCGTCTGGCCCGCCGCCAGACAATCCACCCGGAACACCTGCTCCATTGGCGTTTGACGCGGCTTAGAGGGATCATACCGCTCATGCCAGATCAGCCACTCCCCCTCGCAATGAGCGGAATATTCCGTATCCAAAATGGCGGTAGGGATCGGCTGCCCATCCGGCACTAAACGCGCCAGCATCGCGGAGGGAGCAAATCCCCGGATCAGCCCGGCATTGCCATAATAAGCCCAGGTCGCAGGCGCGGGGCCGATCCCGGCCAGCAAGCCCTGCTCAACCCGGCTACGCATGGCGCGAGTATCAAACCACACCACGTCTTTGTCCTGCCACTGCGCGTGGTGGTCCGCCAAATAGGTGTGTAAACGCCGGTTAAACACACCGGATTCTTTCCATTGATAGGCCGTGCCCTGCACCGAAAACAGAGCCATAAATATCCACAACATAAAAACCGGAAGAGTGCTGGCCAGCCGAAATCGCATAAAGATCACGGCCACGGCTACAGCCATGCCCACGGCTGGGATGAGATTGAGGCGGCCCGCAGTCCACGAGACTAAACTCGGAGCGTGGGTCAACGCCACCCAGAGTAAGGCCCACACGGTGGTTTTTATAGGTGAGAAAAGGCTGGCGTCTTTCTCCGTTGATGTTCGCGACATGCGATAGGCCAGTGCTGTCACCGCACTAACCACAATCACATTACCCATAAAAAACCAGCGCCGCGGCCAAAGGGGCATCTGTGCATATCCGTTGAATCCCTGGCGGAAGGCATCCAGCATATTTCCACCCGCCCACCAACTGACAATGTCGCGGGCATTGTAAAACAACCCGTACAAGGAAAACGACGGTGTCCGCGGCACAAACAGCAGCCCGGGGGCCAAGCCAAATCCCCGCGTCAAACGCCAGCTCAAGTACAGGGCGACCACCGCGCCGAACGGGAGCAGTGCCAGAATTCCGCTACGCCATGGCCGCCGCCACATCCAGGCCAGCGCAAAGGCGATGGGCAAACCAATACCCAGTTCGTAATTCCCAAGACTGACGCCAAACAACACCACCGATGCGACCCAATCTCCCCATTGGGTGTCGCGCACATAGCGCAGCCAGAAATAGGCTGAAGCGGAGGTGGCCGCAAATCCAAAGCCATAGCAGATCATCGTTGGCCAATGGTACGACTCGGTCAGGATCGGCAACGTGGCGTAGAACACCCCCGCCACCAATACTCCCCCCAGACGGCGCGTCAACTGCCAGACGATTCCAATCAACGCGAGTAAACAGGCAGAATTGGCCAGATATCCAAGGATATTATAGCGCAGCGGAGCATCACCAAAGACACGAAAACAAAACGCCAAAGACAACGCACCCACCGGGCGATCCGGCTCCTGGGCCATCATTCGCCACGCATCGCTGAGGCGGGTCATGCCCTCGGCCCGTCGGAGCACCGCCCAATCATCCAGCGTAAAATCGACCGCTGGTGCCACCGCGTAGCGTGCATACCACTGAAACAGCAGCAGGAAGAGTGTGAGCAGAATGAGTTTTTGTTTCATACCTTCCGTGCCAGCACAAAGCACGAACCGCCAAAGGGCAGGCTGATATGCTTCAGCAAGGGCCATTCCAGGCGGAACAACCCATACAGCAGTCGGTTAAGCGGTCCGGCCGAATACTCAAAATCCGACCGAGCGGGACGATTTTTCCACGGCGGCAGTTTAGCCAGTAGGCGAAACACGGCAATAAACGGGAAAAGGATGCCATTAAAATAGGTTGCGCGCACCACAGTAAAGCCATGCCGCTGCAGTTTCTGGCATAGTTCATTACGGGTATAGCGCCGATAATGGCGGTTCACCACATCTTGCTGTCCCCACATCCAGCGATATGCCGGGACCGACAGCGCCAGCAATCCGTCTGGCGCCAGCAATCGCCACAAGGTATCCATGGCCGCCTCATCGTCTTCAATGTGCTCGATCACATCGAACAAGCAGATCAGGTCCTGGGGTGTCGCGCTCACGTCCGGCGGCACCTGTTCGATGGTCCCCTCCTGCACGGGAACCGGCCCGCGCGAGGCCGCCAGGCGCGCATTCACAGGATCGGGTTCCATCCCGAGCAGCGCGACCTCCGGCGGATACAGCGCGTATAGATTTTCACCCGGTCCGGTTCCGATTTCCAGGACGTGCATGCCCGGCCGCCACCCCACATGATGATCCAACAACCCCTTCAGAATGATGCGCCGGACCCGAAACCACCAATGGTGACGCTCGAACGAATCATATTGCAACGCATATTCGGGTTTCATGGATGGCGGCATTCCTCGGCCGTTGCGTCTGCCCAGCCCGCCGACCGTTCCACGATATAATGCGGACGCGATTTTACTTCGTCAAAAATGCGACTGATATACTCCCCGATGATCCCCAGCACAATCAACTGGATGCCGCCGAACACCAGGACAATCACGGCCAAAGAAGCCCATCCGGGGGGGGTTCGACCGCTGACCAGTCCATTCACCAGCACCCACACCAGTACAACAAACCCCAAAAGCGAGGACAGCGCCCCCATCCACGAGGCCACTTGCAGGGGAATCGATGAAAAGGAAATCACGCCATTCATGGCCAGGTTCAGCAGTCGCCGCAGATTATACTTGGGCGCACCCGCCTGGCGGGCCTCGCGACTATAGGGCACTCCAACCTGCCGAAACCCGACCCACCCGCGCAGGCCGCGGATAAAGCGATTGTGTTCAGGCATCGCATTGATGTGATCAACCACCCGGCGGTCCATCAGCGAGAAGTCCCCCGCATCCAACGGAATTTTCACATTAGCGATACGTTTTAAAATCCGGTAGAAGAGCGCATAGGCCGCCCGCAGAATTGGATTTTCTTTACGGTTCTCGCGCACGGCATAGACCACGTCATACCCCTCGCGCCATTTGGCCAGCATCGCCGGTATGAATTCGGGCGGGTCCTGCAAGTCGGCATCCAGGACCGCAACGACATCCCCGCGCGAATGCTTCAGTCCCGCGCTGACAGCAATTTGGTGGCCAAAATTCCGCGAGAGGCGCAGGCAGGCCATATGGGAGTGGCGTTCACACGCCGCGTCCAGCAACTCGGGCGTCCGGTCGTGGCTGCCATCATCCACAAACAAAATCCACACGGGCGAGGCCCAGTCCCGGACCAGGGCATCCAGACGCTCCAACAGCACCGGCAGCACGTCTTCCTCGTTGTAACACGGAATGACGAGACCGATTGCAGGTGCTTCTTTTCGTGGCGGGTTTCGCATAGGTTCATCCCCAGTTGGAATGCAGGGAGATATCTACCACCCTCCCCGCGAACCTGTCAATGGAATGACCACGCTTTGCACGCCCCGCACGGCCGGTCAACTCCCGGCCACCGGCGCAACCGTCTTTGCCATTTGCCAATCGTCCATCACAAAACCGTTGCCGATGTCGGTGACCAGGGCTTTCGTTTTGCGAAAGCCCATGCGCTCGTAGAACGCGATGGCACCCGAGTTGTGCTTGTTGACGGTCAGCCACAGGTCGCGGCACCCGAGTTGGGCGCTCCGCGTTGCGGCCGATTCCACCATGGCCCGCCCCAGCCCCATGCCGCGGTGGTCTTCCCGCACATAAATTTTGCTGAGCCATACACGACGCGCGGCCAAATCAGCAACCAAGGCAAGATACCCGGCATTCGGCTCCAGATAATACTCGGCACCCTCTTCCGTGATCTGCCGCGCAATGGCCTCCTCGCTCTGGAAGCGCTCGAGCATGTAGGCCACTTGTGCGGGACCGATAATCGGTGTGTAGTGCTGGGTCCAGGTCTCGCGCGCCAGCGCCGCAATCGCCGCGATCTGCTCGCGGCTTTCGACTCGCAGCAGCGCCAAAGACCCGGCTCCCGCGGTTTTTGGGATCAGCCCAAGCCCATCATGCTGAAGACCAGCACGAAGAGCGCGACCGTTTCCACCACCCCCAGGGTCATCAGGTAGTTCCCGAAGCCCTGGCCGGTCTCGGCGAGCGCATCCGCCCCGGCCGCGCCGGCTTTGCCCTGGAACCAGGCCGAGAAGCACATGCCCAGGCCACCGCAAATTCCCGTCAACAAACTGGCCGCCCAATTGGTGGTGGCCCACTCCAGTGCACCGTCTGTGGCAAATTTCCCGACAATGTGGTTCATCAGGATCATGCCATAAATGGTCTGTGAGAGCGGCGCGCCGATAAAGGTGATCAGAATAAAGGGCGCGGCCTTACTTTGCGCGTAGCACTTTTTCCACGCGCCGATGGCCGACGCCCCCGCGAGCCCCGATCCAATCGCTGATCCAATTGCCGCCACACCCAACGCCGCGAGTCCGCCGGCCTTGGCCAATGCCATCATTATGTTCGCATCCATGTTTCTTCTCCTCGATTTCCGGTGCTTTCGCCCTCTATGTTACATCAGTATCGACAGCCAGCAGCATCAGGCCGCTGTGCTCTGCCTGGCAAAGGGGCGATACGGCGCCCCACTCCATGAAATACCCTTGTGATTTGAAAATTCCAGCGTATTGAGGCGGATGCCGTGCACCAGCACACCCATCACGCACAGCAAAATATTCAAGGTATGCGCCGCAAACGCCAACACGGCCCCGATCAGGCCGCCCAGCAGCGAAACGTCGCCACTAAAAATCATGGTATTGAACGCATACGCCACCGCAAACCCCGCCGTCCCCACCGCATAGAGACGCACATAGGACACGACGTCGGTGAAGTTGCTGATGATATCCAGCGGCAGCAGCGCCAAATTGAACCAGCTATCCTTGATCTCGCTCGGTTTCATCATGAACAAGACAATCAAGGCGATGCCCACGAGACAGGCAATGTCCAGCGGCGATCCCGTAAACGGCTGCAACGCCGCCGGGCTGCCTATAAAGCTCAGCATATTCCCCCTGATAATCATGCTATCAGCCACACAAAACATGTACCAGGTTGTGATCGTCCAGCCCACCTGTTCCAGTGCCTTGAGGCTTTTTATCCGCACCAGATCGACGACATTCCATAGATGACCGATGGAGAGTTGAATGGCGCCGATCAAAAAGCACATCCCCATAATGTTGCGCGGCGTATTCTCCCCGAGCGGGTCCAGGAAGGGAATCCAGAATTTAGCGAAAAAGGTTGTCTTCAAAAATGCATGGGGCACACCAAACACCGACCCGCTGATCAGCCCCCAGACCATGGTGCAGACGCTGGTGATGACCAGCAGATTCGAAGCATTGCGGGGCATTTTTTTGCGGAACAGCAGCGTCAGGCCAAGGAAGACGGCCCCATAGCCTGCATCGCCGATAATCATGGCAAAGAAGACAGAGAAAAAGAGCATGAACACCACGCTGATATCCGACTCGAGATACCCCGGCAGGATATTGATGCCATCGAACACCGCCTGGATGGGCTTGGCCCATGCCGGTTGGCGCAATTTGACGGGCACGTCATCCTGCGGCCCGGGTTCTTCCACCACCAGCCCCCACCCGTGCTGGGCGGCGGCGGCACGGATCGGCTCGACATCCGCGGCGGGAACAAATCCCTGCACATAGGCAATGGCCTCGGCGGCCCCCATGCCCGCCCGGACCGCCTGAAATTTCAATTCGGCTTCGGCTTTAGCCACCTGCGCTTCTACCAGCGACCGGTCGGCCGCCAGTTGTTCCAGTTGAACCTCGATATTGGCCAGGCCAGCACGCAGAGCGGTGGCTTCCAGCTTCATGTCTTCCAGCGAATCCTCGGGCAGGCGCTGTTCTTCGGCGCCTTCCCATACGAAAGGTGCATTGGCCATCACCACCCAATAGGCATCGGTCTTGACCACGGCCAGTTTCTGCGCCGTCACCCCATCGGGCAGCGGCAGCATGGATTTGGCAGGAATGCGGTACAGCTTGACCACGACCCCCTGGGTCGCCAAATCCTTCACCGCCTTAGGATCGAAAGAGCCAAACGGTGCCACCCGAACCATTTCAGTTTTCAACGCATTCAGCCGGTCCTGCCACTCCTTGCGATCGTTGAGCCGTTCGCTGATTTCCGCAATTACGGCCCGGACATTACGACCGGTTGGCGGATGGCTTGTGCCCTCGGGCAAGGCGGCGAGCAGTTGCTGAAGGCCCCTCCATTTTTCGCGCGCCTGCTCGAGACCGGTCCCCGCTGGAGGCACCACGGGCTTGACGTGCAAGACGCCCAGCTCGCGCAACGCCTCGAGGGTCGCCGCCCGATCATGGGCCAGGCCCAGCACCGTCACTTTCTGCATCTGGACAATCATGCCGCCGTTCCCTCCGCCGCTGCTTCAGCCAACGCGGCTTTCTTAACGGTCTTGTTCTTGGCAATCTTCGAGCGCACCACGGCACTGGTATTTTCGTCGCCAAGGAAAATGCGGATGCGCCGAATGTTATCGGCACTCTCGGGAATCTTGACCTTTTCAAACAAATTGACACGCTGACTGGTCGTGCGCAATTCCTCGGCCAGCAGCCGTAATTGCTCTTCAATCAGCCGCCGTTCAATGCGCAGCCGGAACAGGGTCTCCAGCGTGGAGAGTCCCTCATCCAACCAAACCGGCGTCGCCCATAAATCAGGGGGCGTGCGCCGGAAGCGGATTTCGCGCAGGGTGCGCACGGCCACGCCGGCAATATTGCCGGAATCGACTTCGATGGACTCCACGGCCAGCCATGAGAGATAGTCCAGCGGTTCGGAATAGAGCTTGACCCAGTCGGCCATCGCACCGCGCGCGGCGTCTTCCTCGGCCTTCTTCTCGATCACGCGCTGCTCCACCTGCCGAACCTCCATCTGCAACTGCTGCTTTTTGAGTTGCAGCGTGGGCAGATAGCGTTGATAGCGTTTCAGCGCGTCACGCTGCGCCTTCAGTTCGGTCTTGGTGTTTTTGACCTTGCCCATCGTCCGACCCGCCTACTCCGCCTTCTCGGCCGCCTGCGTTTCATCCGCGGCCGCCTCGTCAGGAGTTTCCTTCCCCGCCGTTCCAGCCTTTGCGGGCCAAAACTGCTCAATCAGTTTGGAGGACACGCCGGTTTCTTCCGGCTCAAAGCAATCGGCCATGATCCGCCAGCCGAGATCCAGCGCGGATTCCAACGAAATATTGACGGTCAGGTCCATCATTTCTTTCTCGAAGCGTTCGCCATAGATCAGCAGCTTATTGTCCCAGGCGCTCATACGGAAGCCCATCGACTGCTTTTCGAGGGTCTCTTTATAGGACGCATAGAGCTGGATCATGGTTGTCATAACGGCGCGATGATCGTCGCGGGTTTTGCCATTGACCTGCTGTTTCAGGCGCGAGAGCGAGCCAAACGGTTCGATGCGCCCGTTACGCAGATAAAACTGCCCCTCGGTGATGTAGCCCGTGTTGTCCGGCACCGGGTGGGTCACATCGTCGCCGGGCATCGTCGTGACCGCCAGGATAGTAATCGAGCCCGCCCCTTCGAAGTCCACGGCCTTTTCATACCGCGAGGCCAACTGTGAATAGAGGTCGCCCGGATAGCCGCGATTCGAGGGGATTTGCTCCATCGTGATCGCGATTTCCTTCAACGCGTCAGCAAAGCTCGTCATATCCGTCAGCAGCACCAGCACGCGCTTGTTCTGCAACGCAAATTGCTCGGCCACCGCCAGGGAGATATCCGGCACCATCTGACACTCCACGGTCGGGTCCGCCGCCGTATGTACGAAGAGAATCGAGCGCGACAGCGCCCCGTTCTCCTCGAGCGTGTCACGAAACTGCAAGTAGTCATCGTGCTTCAACCCCATGCCGCCCAGGATGATGATATCCACCTCCGCCTGCAACGCAATGCGCGCCAGCAACTCGTTATAGGGCTCGCCTGCCGCCGCAAAAATCGGCAGCTTCTGGGATTCCACCAGCGAATTAAAAATATCGATCATGGGGATCCCGGTGCGCACCATTTTGCGTGGAATGATGCGCTTGGCGGGATTGACCGACGGCCCGCCAATGGCAATACGGTTTTCATCCAATGCCGGCCCGTTATCGCGCGGCTGACCCGACCCATCAAAGACCCGTCCCAGCAGAGCCTCTGTGAACGACACATCCATTTTGTGCCCCAAAAACCGCACCTGTCCATCGGTCGAGATGCCGCGGCTGCCCGCGAATACCTGTAGAGACACCTTGTCGCGCTCCAGACGAATCACCTGCGCCAGCGACACGCCCAGCGTGCCAACCACCTGGGCCAGCTCGCCGCTCGCCACCCCCTCGGCGCGCACCATGATGACGTTGCCTGCGATTTGCTCGATGCGATGATAGACCTTATGCATGTTCCGACACCTCCGCGAGCATGCTGTCCAAACGCTGCTCAAGTTGCTTGAATTCTTCCGTATCCATCGCCACCCGGTTCCAATCTTTCGTCACCGAGGTCAGTTGTAAAAACCATTTACGGGCCGAGTCCTTGTCCGGGAAGAACACCTTGGCCGCCAGGATGTCATTCACCTTGGCGAACACATACTGCTGGCGCTCGGCATGGGTTGCGCCGTCAATATCATGGAAGCTGTCCTGCTGCAGATAGGAGGCATCCAGGTACTCACTTTTGAGATAGAGCACAAAGTCCTCAATGCTCGTGCCTTCCTCGCCCACCACCTTCATCATCTGGTCGACTTCGTTCCCGCGGTGCAAGACGCTGCGCGCCTCCGCCACCTGCGTCGTGTCCACCACCCCCGGGTACTTGCTCCAACTGTCCAGCGGATGCAGCGCCGGGTAGCGGCGGGCATCCGAGCGCTCACGGTTCAGGCCGTGGAACGCCCCCACAACCTTCAGGGTCGCCTGCGTCACCGGCTCATCGAAATTGCCGCCCGCCGGCGAGACCGTCCCGCCGATCGTCACCGACCCCAGGCCGCCGTCGCGCAGCTTCACCACGCCGCCGCGCTCGTAAAAAGCCGCAATCACCGATTCGAGATAGGCCGGGAATGCTTCCTCGCCGGGGATTTCCTCGAGGCGCCCGCTCATCTCGCGCAAGGCCTGCGCCCAGCGGCTGGTGGAATCCGCCAGCAGCAGGACGTTGAGCCCCATTTGGCGGTAATACTCACAAATCGTCACCCCCGTATAGACCGACGCCTCCCGCGCTGCCACCGGCATGGACGACGTATTGCAGATAATCAGCGTGCGCTCCATCAGGCTCTTGCCCGTGCGCGGATCGGTCAATTCGGGAAATTCCCGCAAGGTTTCCACCACTTCGCCCGCGCGCTCGCCGCAGGCGGTCAGCACCACAATATCCACGTCCGCATGTTTGCTGGTGATCTGCTGCAGGACGGTCTTGCCCGCGCCAAAGGGCCCAGGAATGCAGTAGACCCCGCCGCGCGCCACTGGGAAGAACGTGTCGATGATGCGGACCTTCGTCACCAGCGGTTCTGTTGGGCGCAACCGCTCGGCATAGGCCTTAATGGGCACCTTCACCGGCCATGTTTGCACCATCGTCACCTCAGTGATCGTGCCTTGTTCGTCGCGCAGTTTCGCCACCATCTGGTCCACGGTGTACGAGCCGGCCTCCGTGGTCTCCGCCACCGTATAGCTGCCCGTCAGGCCAAAGGGCACCATGATCCGATGTGCAAAAATACCCTCAGGGACCGTGCCCAGCGTATCGCCCGCCGTCACCTCGTCGCCCTGGCGCGCCACGGGCGTATAGTCCCATTGTTTCTCGCGGTCCAGGGCCTTGAGATACATCCCGCGCTGCAAAAAGAATCCGGTTTTCTCCGCCAACTCCGGCAGCGGGTTCTGCAACCCGTCATAGACCTGCGCCAGCAGCCCCGGCCCCAATTCCACCGTCAGCAGGTTGTCGGTAAAATCCACCGGGTCGCCCACCTTCACCCCGGTCGTATCCTCAAACACCTGCAACTCCGCATTGTCACTGCGAATGCGGATCACTTCCGCCTTCAGCGCAATCTCGCCGGTGCGGACAAAGCCCACTTCGCCCTGCGTCACCGGCTTGTCAAAGTGTACGGTGACCAAATTGCCGCTGACGCCTACGATTGTTCCGACATTTTCACTCATCTTCGTCCGCCTTCGTTAGTTGAAATCTGCCGCGCCTTTCGACGCCGCACGTTCCTCCAATTGAGAAACCAGTTCTTCCAGCCGTTTGCGTCCGGCCTCTTCCTCCAGGGTCGCCCAGCGCGCCACCAGCCGCAGTTTCACGGCAAAGGCCAGCACCGCCGACAGTCCGAACGCATCCGCCAGCGCCACATCATCGACAAACTTCCAACGCGCGGCATCCAGCCCCATCTCACGCGCCAGGGGATTGGCCTTGGCCATGGCCTCGGTCACCTCCCGGTCCAGCCACACGCTATAGCCTGTATGACTATGCAAAAACCCCTTTGATTCCACGCCCAACGCGATGGCGCGCGTCCGGGCGACCGTATTGCGAATCTGCGCATCCGCCGCCGCCCACGCCTGTGAAAAAGCCGAATACCCGTCGGCCGGCCGCCCCGCCAGCACCCCGTCCAGCTCAGCCATATCCCTATCGTTCAGGACCCCCTGACACCGGAAGCGAAACTCCTCCGGTGTGAAGGGCGGCGATGCCTCCAGCGACAGCGTCGGCAGCGACGCAACCAGATAGGTGTAGTCGCCCATCCCCGCGCCCTATTCCGCCGCCTTCTGGACGATCTCCGCTACTTCCGGCCGCAAAAAGCTTCCCAGCGACTCCGCAATCGCCTCCTTGGTAAAGTCGTGGAACACCTGGCCGCCCTTCATCCCCACGCGGAACCCCTTAAAAATGCCCTTGGCGCTTTCAATTTGGATGCCCGCGGCCAGCTTGTCCTGGTAGGTTTTGGCCACGTAGTCCTTCAGAGCCGCCGCATCCTTTTCCCCCAGCATAGCCACCATGCCCCCCTGATCCCCCTCCTGGGCATAGGCCGCCGCCAGCTTCACCAGCATCTGGCCCATAATCTCCGGTGTCAACGCCTGGTCGAGTTTTTCATCGACGATCCCGCCAATCACGTCGCCCACTGAGCCATTAATACTGATCAGCAAATCCCGCGCCGCCTGCTGGAGGGTCTGCTTCCCCCGCGCCGCGAAGGCCTCCGCATCCTTCTCCGCCTTCGCCACCCGGTCCTGGGCCTGCTTCCGGGCATCGGCCACCAGCGCCTCCGCCTTCTGCTTGGCCTCCGCCACCAGCGAATCTGCCGCCTTCTCCCCCGACTCAACCCCTTCCTTGCGGATACGTTCAATCAAATGTTGCAGTTCTTCAGCCATGGCTTTTCCTTTGCTCCAAATGGAAAGTAGATACGGCCATGACGATACACCCCCCCCCATCATTTCATCAACTCCAAAAACCCACCCCCCCTTTCAACGCCGCCAGCGCAGCGTTTGTTTTTGCCTCCGGACGCACGACCGTCGCGCTCGCGGCAGGGTCCGCTCGCGGCAGGGTCAGCCCTTAAGTTTCAACTTTAGCGGTCTCCGCGCTGCCGCGCTTCGCTTGTCATCGCCCACACCCAAAAGCTCATAAAAAGGGCGAGGACCTGTTTATCAGGAAAGCAGGAAACCCATGAAAACAGGAAAGGGCAGGCGTTTTCCACGCTATGGAAAACTTTTTTGTGATTTTTCCACGCTATGGAAAACGTGCAATATTCAATGATCAATGATCAAGGGGGGGGTATTTGTAGGCCGGGGTTACATCCCCGGCGCTGGGATTTGGGGAGCGCCAGCCGTACAAGGCTGGCCTACAAGGGGAGGGAGGGATATCACAATATTCAATGTTCAATGTTCAATGATCAAGTGGGGATTTGACAGGATTTACAGGATTTTCATCCACCGGGCTTGCCCCGGTGTGCTTAAGGTTGCGCAGCACTAATCGCTGCATGGCCAACCTAAACTATCCCCGGGACAAGCCCGGGGGATTTTCCACCCTCAAAAAGGAGGGTGGGGGTTTTTGAGAGGATTTACGGGATTTTCATCCACCGGGCTTGCCCCGGTGTGCTTAAGGTTGCGCAGCACTAATCGCTGCATGGCCAACCTAAACTATCCCCGGGACAAGCCCGGGGGATTTTCTACCCCTCAAAAAGACCCGGAGGGTTCGCCCTACCCCAAGCCGGGGGATGAAGGCATCTCATGGGGCATAAAGAACCCTATCCGTGAAATCCGCGAAATCCGTAGCTGCTTTTCTGGTTTTGTTCTCCCGATCCGGTGTGCCTGGGGGCTGTCATTCGGAACTTGTCGAGGGATCTCGGTTGGGATGCAACTGGCCAGGCATAGCGACGAAGCCGAGATGTTTCGGTTTCGGCGCGGTGCGCCTGCACTCAACATGACTGGCGTTTGTGTTATGTGCGCCCAGTGCCCAGCGGGCGCACCTACAGGGGGGAATCGGCCGCGAAATTCACTGCCTACCAGTTGTTTTCTCTGCTTTTCCTGTTTTCATAGGTTTCCTGTTTTCCTGATCAATCTTCTGGTCCCTTTTCTCTTCCTCAATCGGTTGTTGGCTCAAGCTATTTGCAGTGTGAGACGTTTCCCAACAGCCCTCACAAATTTTTCAAGTGTCGACAGTTTAATATCTTCGGCGTGATTCTCGATACGGGAGATGGCTGTCTTCTTGGTGTTTAGCCGCGCGGCAAGTTCTTCCTGGGTAATTCCCGCATCGAGTCTTGCCTGTTTGAGCATCACCCCAATTTTGAACTGCTCATATCCAGAATCGAAGTCTTTTGCGAACTCCGGATCCCGGGACTTGCGGTCTTTGATGTATTTCTGTAAGTCACTCATCTCTTTTTCCTCTCGAAGTAGTCTGTCTTCCGTTCTTCCGCAAGCCGTATGGCTTGCCGAGGTGTTTTCTGTGTCTTTTTCTGAAAGTACTGTCCCGGCACGACCTCTAGATCTTCCACAAGCGTCATGATCCATGCCGTCTTCTGGGCCTGCTTGGGTGACAATGTATCCAGAAACTCCCGAACCGGACTTCGTCCAGCACGTGTTTTGTAGAATCTGATTTCTCTGATCACGCCCACAAGTTAACCTGCGCGTTAACGTTTGTCAAGGGGATGGGAGCGGTGATTTTGGGAGCGAACGTCACGGGTCAGGGGACCCGACACCTTGTGGCGGGCACCCAAATATCCTTTGTCCCCGGTGAATGAGGAGGAGGAGGCATTCAATATCCAGCGAGAGTGTCTAGCGAGGGGCTGCTCTCGTGCGGTGCTCGTTGAGTGCGCCCGGCGGGCGCACCACCACTCATTGGTGTTTATTGGTGTGCATGTGGGGTTGCTTTCCGGTCGCCCACTTGATGAGCGGTTTGGGGCATAAGAAATTCTATCCGCGAAATCCGTGAAATCCGTAGCTGCTTTTCTGGTTTTGTTTTTCTGATTGGGCGTGCAGGGGGGCTGTCATCCCGGCTTGTCCGCCGTAGCCTTGGCGAAGGTGGAAGCTTGTCGAGGGATATCGGTTTGGATGCAACTGGCTAGGCATAGCGACGAAGCCGAGATGTTTCGGTTTCGGCGCGGTGCGCCTGCACTCAACATGACTGGCGTTTGTGCTGTAGCGCAGATGCGCCCGGGGGCTGGGGGGCGAGCGATATTCAATGTTCAATATTCAATATTAAATGATCAAGGTGGGGGATGGGCATTTGTAGGCCGGGGTTACATCCCCGGCGCTGGGATTTGGGGAGCGCCAGCCGTACAAGGCTGGCCTACAAGG
>JAQUJC010000106.1 GCA_028681135.1 Kiritimatiellia bacterium
CGCGCGATAGCGGAAGGTGCGGGTGCCGTCGGACACATGCGCGGTCGGCTGGACGGATGAGGAGTCATCCGTCCGGCCAATGCCCAGTGCATAGCGCAGCAGATTGGGAGCGCCCGTGCTGTCGGGGTCGGCGAGGGGGCCGCTGATGGCGGGGTCGGCAAGTTCTGCGGCAGTGAATTCATCCAGTTGCCAGGCGGTGAAACCGGCGAGATGATTGTCCACCGAGATGTCGTCAAGGCGGAGCTGGGCGCGTTTGCTCTCTCCTGAGATAACGTAATAGCGCCAGAGGAGCTGGATGTAGTCCTGGCCAAGCGCATCGGGGGGCAGGAGGACGGGGCCAAGTGTTTGACTGTGCGCGGCGGCGGCATTGCGTACGTATTCGATAGGCTGGCCGGCGCCATCGAGGACATCAACAAAGGCATTGGTCAGACCGACGCGATACTGAAGACGGATGGCGTAGACCCGCGAGTTGGGCAGGACGGTGCCGCCGAGCCACGTCACTGGCGCATTCGTGATGCCGCGGGTGTCCAGCGCGAGCAGTGCGCCGCCGAGATCGCGGCCACGGCCGGTATTGATAAAGGCGAGACCCTCGGTACCCAGTCCATTCAAACGCGTGCGGCCCGTGAGTTTGTAAGGAAAGCCAATTGTATCGGCGTCGTTGGCGTGATAGTCATCGTGGGCGATGTAATAAGGATAGAGCAGCGGCACATCAAGGGCGGGATCGTCCTGGTCGCTTTGCAAAAAGAGCATGTGGTCGGGATACGTCTTTTCGGGCTGGGCGGGGTCCCATTCGCCGAAGTTGAAGGCGTTGTCTTCGAGGACATGGGCAGCAGGATGAATCAGCACGCGGAAGGTATTGGTGACCGGTGGATTGTTGCCATCGGTGGCGGTGAGGGTGAGGGTGGTCCCGCCGCGCCGCAGCGGCGTCACGGACAGCGTTGCGTCGTCCAAGGCCACCGACACTAGAGCGGGGTCGTCGGAGGCCGCGTTAAATGCCAGGGGGGCGCCTTCGGGATCGGCAAACACCGTCTTCAAATCAAAGGTCACGGCGGGGGTGCCTTCAATCCAGTTTTGGAAGCCAACGGGTGCGATGACGATTGGGGCGGGATCGGACTCGAAGACGGCTTCCAGCGTGGTGGCGGATGTGAGGGCGACCTCAATTGTTTCGTTGGTGTCGAAGGCGATGCCATCTTTTTGCCATTCAACGAATCGGAAGCCGATGCAAGCTGTTGCTGTTAGGGCGACGGGATAGTTGGTGAAGTAGGCCCCAGTCCACGGATAACCATAGAAACCGGCAGTAGTGTCCTGAAGATCGAGAGTGTGGATGCGGACGAAACTGGTGGCCGCGTTGGTGACATCCACGGTCACGTCCACGGGCGCGGCGAGGCTGAAGAAATCCTGCACGTGTCCCCAGACGGCATCGGTGCGCTGCTCGCCGTAGGTGCGGATGCGGTCGCACTCATAAGCCCAATCCGTCGGCTGCCGCCAGCGGTGGGCGTGTTCGTCCATTTCGGGTCCAAGGAGGTCCACCCATTGTGCCCAGCGGTTGGTGACATGCGCGCGGGAATAGGCCGTATTGAGCTGATCGCAAAAGCGCGTGACGAAAGCCTGGCGAAAATCGGCATTCTCCAGCAGGCGGCGAAACAGTAGGGTCGCCTCGGGATGGTTGGACCAGTAGGCCCCGGCCACCTCGTCATTGGCGGCAAAGGCCAGGGTGTCGTGCTGGGCAAAAGTGCCGAAATCGCGTTCGCCGTTGAAGACAAAGTTCGAGCTGCCTGGAACATAAATGAAGTCGAGGCCAAACCCGAAATCGGCATCGTAGAGCATAAAACGCCAGCGGGCATCATGGCGGGGCGGGGCACCCGCCATGCGATTGGTGGCGACAGAGCGCCAAATGCGAACGTTATTGCCGGGCCAGTCGGTATTGGCAAAGAACACATGAGCCTGATAGAAATCGATGACGCTGTCGGTGTCGAGGCGCTCCTGGACCGCAGCGTAGTCGATGGGATTGGTCATATCGTGGGAGCCGACATATGCCAACAGATTAGAAAAATCATCCCCCAATTCCTCGTTGCCGCGGTCATAGACGGGGATGTTCGGCGTGGCGGTTTCGCGGTCGATTTCGACTTGGACGAATTCCATCTCTTCAAGGCCGTAATGATGCTCGATGTAGCCATCATCAAAACGGTCGCGCAGATGGTGGAGGCCCCAGTATTCGCCATCAAGGAAGACGAGGACCGGGCGGCCGGATTGGTGATCGAGGGTGGTGTTGGCGGTCAGCGATTGCAGGTAGAGATCGCGGATGACGCCATTGCCCCAGTCGTTGCCGCTGTTGCGCAGGAGAAAGGTGTCAAATTGGGCGACGGGCTTGTCGGAAAAAAGTTGATACTCAAAGGGGTCGGGCCCGCGGGAATAGATTCGCAACGCCTTGCGCGGGCGCGTGCGAGTGGTGTTGCCGTGCAGCCGGATGCCGATGGAACCACTAAACGCCAGCGCGCCGCCGGGCTCGAAAAACTCGATGCTGCCCGGTCGTTCCCACGCCTTGCCCTTTTGCAGCATGTTGTCGTTGACGGGCGTATAGATGCCGATGTCGTCGTCGAAGAGATTGCTCTTCCCCGTAGCAATAGAGACAACGGGCAGGGTATAGCGGTTGGTGCCGGCGGCATCAACCAGATAGGACTGGGTGAGGGCGGGACTGGTTAAGGAGCCGGCCTTGAAGGTGCATGCGCGCACCACATGGAACTTGAAAACTTCGCCGGCGGGCGGCTGCCAGCCTTCATAATAGGGGGGGCCGGGGTTGAGGTCCAAGTTGGTGGGAATTTCCGAAAGATCGTTCGATGTGCCCGCCTTGCTGCCTAGGGCGAGAGTGTTGGTAAACATGGGCGAGGATTCGGTGGGTTCGGAGCCATCGAGGGTGTAGCGAACGACGGCACCGGTCTCGGTCGTGGATAGGTCGAGCGCGACGTTGGTGGTGAAGAAACCGCCGGCAACAGAGAAGGTGGGCGGGGGGAGGATGGAGTCGTAGCTCGTGCCAAGGTTGGCGGCACCGGGGGTGTGGTCGCTGAAATATTTCCAGGGGCCAGTCGCATCCGGTTGGCGGCCCAAGGAGAAATCGGTAGGAATGGCGATGGGCACAAACTCATCCATACGGGTGCCGTCGGGTTGAGTCAGGATGAGTTCCTCGCCGCCGGCGCTGATGGCGAAGCTGGTGTGCAACTGGTTGCCATTGGTGATCGCCGGGCGGTTCTTTTTGGATGCCCAGACCACTAGAAACTCGCCGGGTTGAATCGTGACGTCGCCGAAGGTCCATTTGAAGGGACTCGAATAACTGTCGGAGAGTCCCCAGCCGGTCAAATCCACGG
>JAQUJC010000014.1 GCA_028681135.1 Kiritimatiellia bacterium
AGCCAATAGCAGTAATCGGGGCTGCGGCTCCAGCCGCCAGCCCGGACATCCGTCGCGTGCAGCGCCACCTGATTGGTCAGTTCTAGCAACAGGGCAAATGCCTGCTGGGCTACCGTGGCCGTGCTATAGCCGGGCACATTACAGACCACCAAGTCGCGTTGACGAGCGGCCGCCAGATCGATGGTGTTACACCCGGTGGCCAAGATGCCCACATACTGTAAGTGAGGAGCATGGGTGATGGAGTGGGCATCAAGGACCCCTTTGTTCAACATGACCGCATGGGCATCCTGGATTCGCTCCAGAACTTCGGCGGGCGGGGTCCGGTCGTAGAACGTGCAATCGGCGAGGGCTTCAATGGGGCCCCAGCTCAAATCGCCGGGGTTAGTGGCGTAGGCATCAAGAATGACAAGTTTAGGGCGTTTCATGGCCAAGAGTATAGCCATGCCCCATGCGTCATTCAAGCGGGGGAATTTGTGCAAGAAACCAGCAGGTTGGGCTTGCGTTCGTTATCATAATGTTCGATACTGATTATGTGAAAACAGTTCGTGTCATCCTGGCGGTGTGTGCGGTTGCAGGCGTGTTGATGGGAGGGGGGCCGGGCGGAGAAGCGATGGCACAGGGTAATTATTTGATGGCCTGGGGGATGAATGCCAATGGCCAGGCGGTCTTGGTGCCGACCAATCTATTGGAGGATGTTGATGCCATTGCGGCGGGTTGGTACCACACCATCGTGGCAAAAGAGGGCCGGGTGTGGGCGTGGGGAGATAACAGCTACGGCCAGACCAACATACCCATTGCCGCGTATCAGGAGGTCGCCGATGTGGCGGCCGGAAAGTCGTTCAACCTGGCACGCAAAACGGATGGCACGGTGCTGGCATGGGGGGGGGGGGCGACCATCACCAATATCCCGACAGCAGCGACGGGAAATGTCACGCAGGTGGCTGCGGGTGCCTGGCACGCGTTGGCCTTGACCAGCGACGGCGGCGTGGTGGCATGGGGATCGAATACGTATGGTCAAACGACGGTGCCAGTAGCTTTGACCGCTGGAGTGGATTCCGTTTCGGCCGGTGAACATTACAGCCTGGCCTTGAAAGAGGGGGCGGTTCATGTCTTCGGTTCAAGTCTGCATGGAATCCAAAATGTGCCAACCGAGGCCTCCACGGGTGTCGTGGCGATTTCGGCTGGGGCCTATCATGCGCTGGCACTGAAAACAAATGGCAGCGTAGTGGCCTGGGGCGGAACCAATTTTTTTGATGAAGCCGATTATCTACCGGCGGAGGCCGCCAGTGGGGTGGCGACAATTTCGGCGGGATATCTTTTTAGCATGGCGGTCAAGACCAATGGGGACTTGGTGGTCTGGGGCAATCTCATCAATGGCCAAACGCCGGTGCCCAGCTATGCCCAGCATGACGTTGGCATGATCGCTGCGGGCTATGGCCATTGTGTGGCGATGTGTTCCGTGCTGCCCCCGCGGTTTATTCCGGAGAATTTGCCATATGGCTACATTAGCAACGCCTACAGCGCATCGGTGACGGCGCTGGCGGACCCAGCGGCGACATACCATGCCGTGGGCAACTGGCATTGGCTCAGTATTTCCACCGACGGCCAGCTCAGCGGGACGCCCCTGAATGACGGCAGCTATCCCGTGAAGGTCGTGGCCAGCAACGCCTATGGGCAGGTGACCAACGACATTACCGTGACCGTCTTTGATGCACCGCAAGAGCCGCCGGTATTCGTGACAACCAGCCCGCTGCCGTCTGGCACGGTGGGCGGCTATTATGAGCTACCTATTGTGGCTAGCAATGTACTCACGCTCTCCTGGGAGAATGCGGGGGGCGGATTCCCCGCGGGCATGACGTTCACGACCAACGGGCTGCTGAGCGGTACGCCGACGGGCCCGTACAATACCTTCTTCTATGTGCTGGCTTCGAATCAAACCGCGGTGGTCACCAATGCGTACAACCTGACGATCACCAATCCGATTGTGGCCCCGGTCTTCGTGACCGAAAACCTGCCCGCGGGTCTGGTGGGTCAGGCCTATTCCAACCGGATTGACATCAGTCATTATCCCACCAACATTTTAGTGAGCGGCGGCACCCTGCCCAGCGGCCTGGGGCTGACCACCTCCGGCTGGATCACGGGGATGCCGGTGCAGGTGGAGTCGCGGTCCTTCACGGTGTGGGCGGTTAATGCGGCGGGGGCAAATGATCAAGGCTACACCCTGGACATCTTTGGGCCGCCGGTGTTTGTGACGGACAGCCCGTTGCCAGCAGGAGGCGTGGGCGAAGCCTATTCCGAGCAGATCCTGGCCACCTATGCCGAGTCTTTCAGCCATGTGGCCGGCACGCTGCCGCCGGGGCTGACCCTGGCCACCAACGGCCTGGTCAGTGGTATGCCCACCCAGGTTGGTGCCTACAACTTCACGGTGCGGGCGACCAACGACTATGGCTGGAGCAACCGGGTGTTCGATCTGACCATTGGTGTTTTGCCCGCGTTCATGACGACCAATCCGCTGCCGGCGGGAGTCGTGGACGAAGCCTATTCCATCCAGATTCTGGCCAGCGATGCCGATGGCTTTATCCTCGCCGGCGGCAGTCTGCCGCCAGGGCTGACCTTGGCCACCACCGGATGGATTACGGGCATCCCCAGCACGTATGGCGACTATCTCTTCACCGTACGGGCGACGAACAGCTATGGCGGGACCAATCGCGACTATGACCTGGTGATTGGCGGGCAAATTCCTCCGCGGATTCTGGCCGTTCGGGCCACCAATGGCGCGATTCGACTGGAGTGGACGAACTACAACGCCAGTGGCAGCATCGCTGTGCTGCGCGCCACGAACATCACGGCAACCGAGGTGAACTGGAGCAATCTCGGCACCTTGACGGAATCGCCGTGGACGAATGCCGCGCCGGTTCCCATGCCGGCTTACTATAAGCTGCACTGGTTGCCGTAGGGGCCACCGTGGAAATTCGGGGCTTGCCTCGACGGGCGGTGCGCGAGTACAGTCATCCTCAGCATGCTGACATCTGTCAGCGCCGCAGGGTGACCCTGTGCGAAGGTCTTTTTGGCGAAGGAGCGGCCCCTTGACTTCGAACGACGATTATATCCTAGAAATCTTGGAAAACATGGGGTTGATCACACGGGAGCAGGCCGTGTCGGCTCTTCATATGGCCCAGGACGAAGATGAAGGGGTCATGGACATTTTGGCCCGGGAGGGCGTGGTGGCCAAGTCGGATATGCTCAAGGCGCTGGCCTCGCAGTTCGGGATGGAAACCATCAGTCTACAAGGGCTGGACATTGATCGCGAAGTGCTCGATATGGTGCCCGGGGATGTGGCGCAACGCTACAAAGTCGTCCCCGTTTTCAAGAACGAGAATGTCCTGACCGTGGCGCTGGGGGATCCGTTGGATGTGGATACCCTCGATGGGCTGCGCTATGTGCTCAAGGCGAATGTGGAAGGCGTGGTGGCGCCCCCCGAAGAGATTGAAAAAGCCATTGCCAACTACTATGGCCGGGCGGTGGGGGCGGTCGAGGGGATGTTGCAAGAAATTACCGAGGGCACGCTGGCGTTGCCGGACGAGGTGCAGCAGCAGCTCGTCGCGGATGCCGATGTGTCTGAATCAGACGCGCCGATCATCAAACTGGTCAGCTTGGTCATCATGGAGGCGTTTCGCAGCCGTGCGTCGGATATTCATTTGGAACCGATGCCGAAGAAATTCCGGGTGCGCTACCGCATTGATGGGGTGCTGCATGAAGTGGACAGCCCGCCCAAGCGCCTGCAGTCGGCCATCATCAGCCGGGTCAAGATCATGGCAAACATGAGTATTGCCGAGAAGCGGGTGCCGCAGGATGGACGCATCCAGATCAACGTGATGGGGCGAGACCTGGATTTGCGGGTATCGTCGATCCCCACCAATCACGGCGAAAGCATCGTCATGCGTATTCTGGACAAGTCCGGCATCGCCTTGGGGCTGCCGCAGCTTGGCTTCTTTGCCGATGACCAACAGGTGTTTGAGCGGCTGATTACCCTCTCGGATGGTATTATTCTGGTGACGGGACCGACAGGATCGGGCAAGACAACCACGCTCTATGCCTGCCTTAATACGATCAATAAGCCGGACCGCAAGATCATCACGGTGGAAGACCCGGTGGAATATCAGATGACCGGCATCAATCAGGTGCAGGTGCGCGCGGATATTGGCATGACATTTTCAGCGGCGCTGCGTTCCATTCTGCGTCAGGCGCCCAACATCATCATGATCGGTGAAATTCGTGACATAGAAACGGCGGAAATTGCGGTTAATGCCTCCCTGACGGGGCACTTGGTGTTCAGTACGCTGCACACGAATGACGCGCCCAGTGCGGTGACGCGTCTGATTGATATTGGCGTTAAACCCTTCCTGGTAGCCTCATCAACGCGGGCAATTATGGCCCAGCGGCTGGTGCGGCGGATTTGCGAAAAGTGCAAAGAGCCCATTGAAGCACAAGAATCGGAGCTGCGCCTGCTGGGGCCGGCAGCCAAGCAATTGGCCCACGCCCAGCTCTTCCATGGCAAGGGGTGTGCCGATTGCAAGTTCACCGGCTACCGGGGCCGCTTGGGGATCTATGAGATTTTCCAGATTGACGATCAGGTGCGCAACTTGGTTTTCGAGCAGGTGTCCTCCACGGAATTGCGCATTAAAGCGCGAGAATTGGGCATGCGCACCCTGCGTGAGGATGGCCTGCGCAAGGTGGTGGCGGGCCTGACGACGCTGTCCGAAGTGCTGCGTGTGACCATGGGAGATATGGACTGATGAGTACCTTGAAGTCATCCGAAATCCAAATGGAAGACCTGTTGGAATTGGCGGTGCAGGAATCCGCCTCTGACTTGCATTTGGCGGTCGGTCTGCCGCCGATTTTGCGCATTCATGGGGCGTTGGCTCCCTTGGATGCCGACCCGCTGAAGCCAGAGGATACGGATCGGTTGATGCGCAGCATTACGCCCGCCCATCATCTGGAGGCGTTTGAGACGGTCCATGGGGCAGATTTTGGCTTCGGGCATAAAGATGTGGCGCGCTTTCGCGTCAGTATTTTCCGCCAGAAGGGGCATGTGGGCGTGGTGCTGCGGCAAATCCCGACCAAAATCCTGACGCTTGAGGACATTGGCCTGCCGCCGCAGACACGCGATTTGCTGTTTAAGCCCCGGGGGCTGATTCTGGTAACGGGGCCGACCGGGTCGGGGAAGACGACCACGCTGGCCAGTATGCTGAACATCATTAATATGGAGCGGGACTGCCATATTATTACGGTCGAGGATCCGATCGAATATTTTCACGGCCACCAGAAATCGGTGGTGACGCAACGTGAAGTGGGCGTGGATGTGCCCACGTTCAAGGAAGCCTTGCGCCGGGCTCTGCGGCAGGACCCAGACGTGATTCTGGTGGGGGAAATGCGCGATTTAGAGACAATGGAAGCGGCCCTCACTGCGGCGGAAACCGGGCACCTGGTGTTTGCCACCCTGCACACTACAGGAGCGGCGCGAACAGTGGACCGCATTGTCGATGCTTTCCCGACCAATCAGCAGGAGCAGGTCCGCATGCAGTTGTCGACGAGCATCGTCGCGGTGATTTCGCAGTGCCTGATGCCTCGCAAGGATAAGGCGGGCCGCATTGCCGCCTTCGAAATCATGATCGCCACCTCGTCCATCCGCTCGTTGATTCGCGACAACAAGACCTTTCGGATCACGTCCGATTTGCAGACGGGCGCCAAGTGGGGGATGCAAACACTGGATTCGCATCTGCTCGATCTGTGGCGTGAGGGCAAAATTGCCTATGAGGAGCTGGTGACGAAGGCGCAAGATACCGAGGAAGTAATGCAGCAGATCCGGGGCAAGCAATAGGCGGAAACAAGCCATGGCAGAATATACCGATATGTTTTTGGAAGAGCTGGTTCGCACGGGCGTTATCGAGGAGTCTCAGGCGGTCGAAGTGATGGACGGGCACGAGCGCACGGGCAAGCCCATGCGCGAAGTGGCCGAGGAAATGGGGTTGATTACTGAAGACCAGGGCTTGGATTTGGTCGCGCAACTATTGGGGGCCGAGCGGATTGACCTGGAGCACATGAGTGTGCCTGCGGAGACCATTCAATCGGTCCCTGGCAGCGTGGCGCGCATGTATAGCGCGATGCCCGTGGCCGTAGAGGGCAACGCCATCACCCTGGCGGTGGCCGATCTGGTCAGTCCCGAGGTCAGCGACGAAATTGCCTTTGTTTTGTCGAAAGACATCCTGTTTGCCGTGACGTCGCAAACCTCTATTGCCAACGCAATTTCCCGTTATTACGGCACCGAAGATGAGTCCATGAAGGACATGATTTCGAGCATGGAGGACGAACTGGAGGGGGCCGGCGACCTGCTGCAAAGTGGGGCGAAAGTCGAAGATCTTGCGTCGATCGAGGCGGCGGCCAGTTCGCGGCCCGTCGTGCGCTTTGTGAATCTGGTGCTGTATCAGGCCGTGCAGGATCGGGCCAGTGATATCCATTTTGAACCCTTCGAGGATGAATTTAAAATTCGCTACCGCGTGGACGGGGCCCTGTATGAAATGGCACCGCCGCCACGGCACTTGGCCTTGCCGGTCACCTCGCGCCTGAAGGTCATTTCGGGATTGAACATCGCCGAACGCCGCATCCCTCAAGATGGCCGCATCCAATTGCCCGTGGCGGGTCGCATGATTGATTTTCGTGTCTCGACGTTGCCCACCCAGTTCGGCGAAAGCGTGGTGCTGCGTGTTCTTGACCGCAGTACGGTTTCGCTGGACCTTGAAAATATCGGCATGCCCGACGACGTCTACCAGTATTTTGGGGAGGATATTGCCAAGCCCAATGGCATTGTCGTGGTGACGGGCCCGACGGGATCGGGAAAGACCACCACGCTCTATTCGGCTCTGCGGCGGCTCAATACCATCGAAAATAAACTGCTGACGGCCGAAGAACCGGTGGAATACGAAATCGACGGCATCGTGCAGGTGCCGATTCATGAAGCCATTGGCGTGACCTTTGCCCGGGTGCTGCGCGCGTTTCTGCGTCAGGATCCCGACATCATCATGGTGGGTGAAATTCGCGATATCGAAACGTCGGAAATTGCGATTCAAGCGTCGCTGACGGGCCACCTGGTATTCAGTACGCTGCACACCAACGATGCGGCTGGCGCCATCACGCGTCTGATCGATATGGGCGTGGAACCGTTTTTGATTGCGTCAACGATCGAAGCCGTCCTGGGCCAGCGGCTGGTGCGGACGATTTGTAACAATTGCAAGACGGAGTACCAACCCACCCCGGATCTGCTTGAACAACTGGGGTTGACTGAGCAAGAGGTGGGCGGACGGCCGTTCTTCTATGGCGCGGGGTGTTCCTATTGTAATCAGACGGGCTACAAGGGACGTCGCGGAATCTATGAGTATTTACGCATCAAAGACCCCATCCGGGAATTGATCAATCAGCGCAAACCCACCTTGGTGATTCGTGATAAGGCGGTGGAATTGGGAATGCGCACCCTGCGCGAAGACGGTATTCGTTGTATTTTGGATGGCTATACCACCGTGGAAGAGGTTCTGAAGTATACCTGACGTTCGGGCTGGCACCCCCGCCGGCCGGGCAAGACAGCACAAGAGGAGTATCAGTATGGCGCGGTTCAAATTCACGGCCCTGGATTCCAAGGGCAAGGAAGTCCATGGGGAAATCGATGCCGACACTCAGTCGGCGGCGGTGGCCCGCATACGCGAAAAGCAGTATTTTCCGACGAAAGTAGAGGAAGTGGCCGGCAGCGGCGGCGGCGCGGCCCCCAAAGGCGCGGCCCCCAAGGGCGCGCTCCAGATGGAAATCAAACTGCCCAAATTCTTGATGGGCGGGGTGAAAACCAAGCAACTTGTGACGTTTACCCGCCAGTTGTCCACGCTGGTGAATGCCGGGTTGCCACTGATGCGGGCCATGCGCGTGCTGCAGCGACAAGAAAAAAATGTGGTCCTGCGCGATGCCGTGTCGCAGATGGCCGAAAGCGTCGAATCCGGCAGCACCTTTGCCGAAGCCCTGGCGGCGCATCCTAAGATTTTTGACCGCTTGTTTGTGAATATGGTCAAGGCTGGCGAAATCGGCGGTGTACTCGATGTCGTGTTGTCGCGTCTGGCCGAATTTCAAGAAAAAGCCGAAAAAATTAAGGGCAAAGTCAAAAGTGCCATGACCTATCCAATTGTGGTTTTGGTGATGGCCCTGGGTATTTTAACCTTCCTGATGATGTTTATTGTGCCTAAATTCGCCGAAATCTTTTCAGATTTGATGGGCGGCAAGGGCATGCCCGTGCTGACCCAATTTGTGATGAATGCCAGTTCGCTGATGGTGCATCGCCTGCCGGTGGTGCTGATTGTGATTGCGGCGATCGTCGTGCTTGTCAAACTGCTGGCCAAAACCAATAAAGGACGCTATGTGCTCGATAAGTTCAAGCTCAATGCTCCGGTATTTGGCTCGTTGATCAGCAAAAACTCGATTTCGCGTTTTACGCGAACGCTGGGCACGCTGATGTCCTCCGGTGTGCCGGTGTTGCAGGCGCTGAATATCGTCAAGGAAACGGTTGGCAACGAAGTGATTTCAAAAGCGGTAGCCACAGTCCATGACGCGGTGAAAGAAGGCGAAAACATGGCGCCGCCGCTTCAGTCTTCCAAGGTGTTCCCCCCCATGGTGGTGAGTATGGTGGAAGTTGGCGAGGAAACTGGCGCCTTGCCGGATATGCTCAATAAAATTGCCGACTCATATGACGAAGACGTGGATAACGCGGTGGCGGCGATGACCTCGATCATTGAGCCGGTCCTGATTATCTTCCTGGCGATTGTGGTGGGGACCATTGTGATTGCCCTCTTCCTGCCGCTGGTGTCGATTATCGGCGGTCTCAGCGGCTAATCGCTACTCCCGCCGCTGGCGGTGGTGGCGTGAACGGTCTGCGTCTGAGCGCTCAGCCCTCAACCTATTGAGGGGAGTCGGCCTCGAGCGCACGGGCGGCGGCGAGGATGTCTTCACGACGAGCTTCGTTCTCCAGCAGCCGCTTGAAACGCGCATGACGCAGGGCGAAGGAAATGCGCGAAAGCAAATGCAGATGATGACGGACATCCGGCGCGAGCGGTGTGAAGAGGATATGAACCTTTTTGCCGTCGAGCGCGCCAAACGCCACGGGGGTTTCGAGAAAACAGAGGCAAACCGAAGCGGAGGCGACGTCGAGAATGGCCGGATTACGGATATGCGGTAACGCGATGCCGTCGCCAACCCCGGTAGACTGGAGTTGCTCACGAGCAAGAAAGGCTTGCAGCAGGGCGGGCCGGTCCACCGTATCCGGCACCTTCAGCAGTCCAACTAGCTCATGAAGCACGTCGGGTTTGCTGGCTCCGCTGACGCGGTAATGAATGCCGCCCATTTGGAGTGCCTCCGCCAATCCTGGCAGTGGGCGCATTTCCGTCTCGTCCAGCGGCTCTGCCGTCGGAAAATTGATGCGCTTGGAGGTAGCCCACTCGAAGAGCATCGCCCGGTTGATGCGGTAGCTGCCCGCAACGCGATAGGCTGGCAGGCCCCCGGATTGAATCCAGCGATAGACCGTCTTTTCTGTTACGTTTAAGGCCGTGGCCGCATCTTTGACTGTCAGTTGCATCGTTGTTCCCTTTCCGGAGAATATGGACTGCTGAGAAAAATCTGGACGGCATGTCTAAAAATGTCAATCCAGGAGTTGCAATAGGCCGAGGGCGCGTACGGGGGGCTTATGGTCGGGGGTGGACGGTAACGGATAAGTTGGCGGCGGGCTCGAAGCGGCGCCGAGGTAACCCAACGAACAGAATAATGCCGCTCAGAAACAAGCCAATGGATACGGTTTGTGCGACATTGAGCATGAGCCAGGTTTGGCGGGGGTCGCCGCGCAGATATTCCAATAAAAACCGGCACGGGGGGTAGAGCAGGAGATAGAGGGCAAACACGCTGCCATCCTTGCGGCGCCGGGGATAGGCCGTTAGCAGTGCCAACCAAATGATGAGCAGGCCAATGGCTTCCAACAGTTGAACTGGATAGAGCGCAACACCCGGATAGAGCTGGCCGGGTTCGCAGACCGCCGGATAGACGACCCCCCACATGGAGGCGCCGGCCGGGCGACCATAGCAGCACCCGTTCAGAAAGCAGCCAATGCGTCCCAACGCATGGCCAATGGCGAGTCCGGGAATGGCAAAGTCGGCCATGTGCCAAAGCGGCAGCCGGTGGCGGCGCGCAAACACCACCAGGATGAGCGAAGCCAAAATCAGCCCGCCGTAGAAAATGAGCCCGCCATGATCAATACGTGGGATTTCTAGAGGCGCGGCGGCATAGTAGGACCAGTTGGCCAGCACATACGCCAGCCGCGACCCCACAATTCCACCGGCCATGAGCCAGAATCCGAGATCGGCGGCAAACCCATCCGGTCGGTTTTCGCGCCGCCCCAGCCAGAGCCAGGTGACAATGGCCGCCAGGAAGCCGAGTGCTGCCATCACGCCGTAGGAGCGGATTTCTTTGCCGAATATCTCGAACAACACAGGGTGCATGACGCAAACCTAGCAGGATTGCGCGCTCGAATCCAGTGCCAACGCCGTTTGGCGCTGCCGTTTGGCGCAGGGCGCATCTGCGATTCGGTGCAACTGTCCTGGCACGGAATCCAACCCCGGCTCACCAGGGACGGTTCGCTCTACCCAATACGATTTTGTTCGCCACCGGTAGGGCGAATCGTCCCGATGAGCCGTGCCTGCACCCAATCGCAGATGCGCCCGCTGCCGGTTCCCCGCCTGATCCCCCCCGTTCCCATCAGCAGGTTTTTTGCGGAACATCGAAAGCGTGATACGGTTAGATGTCATGAATAATGCAATACATGGGATTCAAATGGTGCTACTGCGCACGTGGGTGGTGCTGGGCGACATGGCGCCGTGGGTGTTGGGCGGATTTGGCGTCGCGGGCCTGCTCTCGCTATGGCTGAATCCGCAAGTGATCCGAACCCATTTTGGCGGGAAACGGTTTGGCGCGATTTTGAAGGCGGTCGGGTTGGGCATTCCGCTGCCGGTGTGCTCGTGTGGGGTGATCCCCCTGGGGGCATCGCTGCGCAAGAATGGGGCGGGCAAAGGGCCGACAGCGGCCTTTCTGATGAGCACCCCCCAAACGGGGGTGGACAGCATTGCGGTGACCTATGGCCTGCTGGGGGGATTGTTTGCGCTGTTTCGTCCGCTGGCCGCATTGGTGTCGGGGGTGGCCTGCGGGTGGGCGGTGGAGATTTTCAACCACGACGAGCCGGTCAAGGACGCCGGGACAAAGCCCAACCTGGAGGAGAATGGCCGCCCGTGGTGGCAGCGAGTTTTGCATAATGGCTTTATTGTCCTGCCGCGTTCGGTCGGCGGCGCGCTGGTGGTGGGGGCGCTGGTCTCGGCTACGGTGATGGCGCTCGTGCCGGAACACTACATTGCGGAACATATTTCGAGCCCCCTGGCGCAGATGGCCTTGACGCTGGCGTTTGGGATTCCGGTCTATATTTGTTCCACGGCGGCCGTGCCGTTTACTCTGGGCTTATTGGCCGCGGGGTTGTCGCCGGGAGCGGCGATGGCCTTTCTGATCGGGGGGCCGGGAGTCAGCGCCGCGACGCTGCTGGCGGTCTGGCGCCTGATGGGGCTGCGCAGCACCTTGGTTTATGTGACCGTGTTGGTGGCGTGCGCAATCGGGTTTGGATTGCTGATTAATGCGCTGGTGCCAACGGGCTGGGCGCCCTCGGGGCTGCGCACGATGGCCCGCCATGTGCATGGTGCGGCGGGAGTGCCCTGGCGGGTCCATGTGCAGGCGGCGCTATTGCTGGGCGTGGTGGCGTGGGCCAAATGGCGACGGTAGACTACGGTTTTTTTGAGGGGAGCGGGAGCGTGAAATATTTCTCTTTTCATTCTTGGACGGCGGGGGTATACAGGAGCCAAGAAGCGGAGGCGACTCATGAGTGTAATCAACGTGCGCCGAGCCACGGCAGAGGAATCAGGACGAATTGCAAGATTCAACCGGGCGATGGCCATGGAAACAGAGGGGCTGGCATTGGGTGAACAAACGGTGGCGTCCGGGGTGGTGGCGCTGCAAGGGCATCCTGAACGGGGATTCTATTTGGTGGCCGAGGCCGACAGCGCGATGGTCGGGTGCATCAAGATTCACTTTGAATGGACGGCCTGGCGTAATAAAATGTTTTGGTGGATTGGCAGTTGTTACGTGAAACCGGAGTATCGTGGCCGTGGGGTCTATGCGGCGATCTATCACAAACTGAAAGAAATGGCGGCTCGCGAGGGCAACGTCTGCGGATTCCGTAGCTATGTGCACAAGGACGATGCCCAAAACCAGCAAGTATTCAGTGGCCTGGGCATGGGCCTGAAAGAATTTTGCGTCTACGAAGATCTGTTATAGCCAGACTTAGAACGTGCGCGAGGCGCGGTGGAGCGTCTGGCGCTCAGCGCGGCTCAGCGACTGGATGCCCTGGGCGGAAATTTTCTCGAGGATTCGGTCGACTTCGGCCTGATCGGGGGGCGGGGGAGCGGCGCGAGGCCGGGTGGGGCGCTGGGCGACGTAATCGCGGACGCGGCTCCAGAGGCGGCGCAGGTGCGTGCTTTCAAAGAGCTGGTCGATATAGAGGAATCCTGTAAACGCCCCTGCTAAATGGGCGGTATGGGCGATGCCGGAGCTTTGATCGCCGCTGGCGAGCATGAATTCGATGAGGGCCAGCCCGGCGACAAGTTGCCAGGCCATCATGGTGACGGGGAAGATAAAGAAAATCAGCAGGGTGAGGCGTCGCCGAGGATAGAGGGTCGCAAACGCGGCCAGAACGCCAAAGATGGCACCAGAAGCACCGACACAGAGGGCGTGGGAGTGAGGCGTGAGCCATATCCAGCCCAGGCCACCGAGGATGCCGCTGAGCAGGTACATGGCCAGAAAATGCCGTGAGCCCATGGCGCGCTCGGTTTCGGGGCCGAGGAAAAAGAGCGTAAACATGTTGAAGAGCAGGTGCATGAACCCGCCATGCAGAAACATATAGGTGAGCGGTTGCCATAGCAGGCCCTGGCGAAGGCCGTCGCGGGAGAGAGCCAGCAAGGCGGTCAACCCGTCCAGGCGTAGAAACCACGTCACAAAAAAGACGGCGACATTGACTTTGATCAACGTGCTCACGACCGGCGGCAAATGAGCAAACAGCCCCGGCGGGCGCGCGGAGAAAGACGAGTGGTGATAGTGGCGATAGCTCATAGACGTTCACCATACCGTGCGCGGGCGGATGTCGCCAACCCCAAAACGCCCCGAGGCGTTAGGTCGGGTGCATCTGTGATTCAGTGCAAGAGTATTGGCCAGGCTCAACGTTCGGCTCACCGGGGACGGTTCGCCCTACCGGGGGCGGGAATGTGCGTTATGGGTAGGGCGAATCGTCCCGATGAGTCGCTCATGTACCGAATCGCAGATGCGTCCCGTTAGGGCACCGGGGCCCTAGCGACGACGAGGCGGCTGCCGTGGGTTTCGACAATCTGAATGGGGGTGCCGGCCTCAATGAACTCACCGGCGGTGACGACGTCGCGCCGCTGGCCATCAATGCGGGCGGCACCCGCGGGGCGCAGCGGGGTGAGGGCGGTGCCGGTGAGCCCAACGAGCGCCGAGGAGTTGTCGGCGGCGGTATAGCCCTCAGTGGCGGCCGTAGACGTGGCCAAGGCCAGACGGTTGACGAAGCGATTGCGAGGCAGAAAGCGCCCGAGCACCAGAATAGCGCCCCCCGTCCCGACGATCGCAACACCGGTTTTGAACAGCGACAGTTGCACATCCGGCCACTCGGGCAGCACGGGACCGCCGGGAATGATGCGGGTCATGGACCCAACCAGTGAAATCAAAACAAGAGAGATACCGAGGAGGCCCGTAATGCCAAAGCCGGGGATGATGAAAATCTCAACCAGGATGAGCAGAACCCCGGCGGCAAATATCAACAGGTCTTCCTGGCCAGCAAGGCCGGCGATGTGATGCCCCCAGAAGAACAGGGCCAGGCAAATCGCGCCGAAAATCCCGGGCAGCCCGATCCCAGGGGTTTTGATTTCCAGGTAAATGCCCAGAAACCCCAGGATCATCAGAATGGGGGCCGCTGCCGCAATCAGGCGGGCAACGCGTTCGGCGACCGTGATGTCCATTTCGACGATCGGATGCTCGGCCAGCCCCAAGGCCTCAAGAACGGCTTCGATGTCGGGCTGGGTGCCGGCGGAGAGCAGCGCTTTGCCTTCCTCGCGGCCGGGGCGCGCGGCTTCTTCGGCGGTCAGGGTCAGGAGCTGACCGGCAGGGCTGATGACCTCCTCGCCGATGGTATACTCTTTTTCGCGTCGAACCATTTTTTCGGCCAGTTCAGGGTCGTGCCCGGCGGCCTGGGCGGCGGCGCGAACTAGCGCAGAAACCGCAGAGACAGATTTCTCCTCGAGGCCCTCGGGCATTTCCTGTACACCGCCAATAGGTGACACCATGATCGGGAGCGCGTCGCCGATGACTGCGCCGGGGGCCATATAGATGGAACGGGTGGCCAGCGCAATAATGGCGCCGGCGGAAAATGCGTCTTTTTCGACGAAGGAGTGAACGGGGGTTTTAGCGGCCTGGATGGAGCGGACGATGTCGCTGGCGGCATTCAAGGTTCCGCCGGGGGTATCCAGGACGAGGAGGACCGCGGCGGCATCCTGGCGTTCGGCTTCGGCGAGGCCGCGGCGGATGACATAGAGCAGGGCACCTTCGATTTGGCCACGAATGGGGATGACATAGACGGGGGACTGGGCCGCGACCGGGGCGGGGGGCGACTGGGCTGCCGCCGGTATCCCGGCCAGCAGGGCCAGCAGCAGGAGCAGCCAGTTTATGGAAAGCACCCGATTCATGGTCGAGGGCCTTCGCGAGCCGCATGGAGCAGGTCCAGAACCGTCGCTTGTGCCTGGGCAATCTCATCGCGCATCGTCGTGAAAAGGGCCATGTTCTCTTCGGTTTGCTCTGGATTCGTTTGGATCCAGTCCTCGAGTTTCTGCTGGGCCTTGTCCAGCGTCTCGCGGGCTTCATTGAGGCGAACCTTGTCTGGTTCGGCCAGAGTCTCCAGCAATTCGGCGACAGATTTCTCAGAGGTCAGGAGCAGGTCCTCGAGGGTGGCGATGAAGATTTCAGGGGTGAGGTTACGGGCCGCGCCGGTTTGGCCCAGGCGCGTTTGGCCATCGGCATCCAGTAGGATGTAGGTGGGGAATCCGCCCACGTCAAACTCGCGCATCAGAGTGTCATTGCGTTGCCGAAACGCCTCCGGGACGAGAGTTTTATCCTTGGGAAAGTCGATCCAGACCAAAACGAGATGGTCCTTGGCATAGGCCTGCCAAGCGGGCTTGGAAAAAATCTGCTTGTCCATCAGGCGGCACCATCCGCACCAGTCGCTGCCGGTGAAATTAAGGAAAAGGGGCCGCCCGGTTTCAGCGGCCAAGGCCTTGGCGGCATCAATATCCATGGTCCACTGGCCGGGCACGGCACCTACGGTCGCAGGTGTGTCGGTTGCGGCGGCGCTGCCCGCGTCTGCGGAGGCGGAGGGCGAAGCAGGTCGGCAGGCGACCAACCAGGCCATCGCCAAGGCGGCCGCCATGCTGAGAAATCCCACCCGCGCAATCTGAAACGTGTTTTTCATTGTGGCCCCTGTCTTCATTTTGTTTACGGGGCCTACGGTACCGCATCTAGCCCCCGCCCGCCACCACCAAATTGCCCGGCCACACCAGCCGGTCGGGGAATCTGCCAAAATCGCACTAGGCCGCTCGTGAAGGAGAATACCACAGACGTGTTTTGGCAGGGCGAAGCGCCTCCGGTGAACTGCGATTTCAACATGCACCGATAGTGTTTCGTCACGATTCCCCGGGAAAACCGGTGAAAACACACAATCCGGGCTAGACGGGATGCGGGGGGGTGGGGTAGGGTTTGCGCCGGTGATATCCCGGTCGGGCCGGTTGTCGGCGTCCGTTGCTCAATTGGATAGAGCATCTGACTTCGGATCAGAAGGTTGCAGGTTCGAGTCCTGCCGGACGCGCCAACGGGGAGGCCCTCCCACCATTGTGAAAGGACAAGATATGAAAATCGGAGTTGGATCGGATCATGGCGGCTATGACCTGAAGCAGACCATCAAAGATCTGCTGGCGGCGCGCTCTGACGTGGACGTGACCGATTACGGGACCTATGGGCCGGAATCGGTGGATTATCCTGATTTCGCGGTTGAAGTGGCGCGGCGGGTGTCAGAAGGGGCGTTGGACCAGGGAATATTAATTTGCACCACGGGGGTGGGCATGAGCATGACCGCCAATAAGTTTCCGCGGGTACGGGCGGCACAGGTGTTCACCGCAGCAATGGCCCGGATGGCCCGTGAGCACAACAACGCCAATGTGCTGGCGCTGGGGGAGGCCGTGACCCCCGCCACGGAGATTCCCGGTATCCTGGATGCGTGGTTTGCAGCGGAATTCGAACCGGGGACCCGTCATGATCGACGAGTCGAAAAGGTCAATGCCTGCGCGATGCGGGTGACGGAACCCGAGGCCATTCACGAAACGGACTCGGATGTCTATGCGGCCATTCAAGGCGAGGTCAAGCGCCAGCGGCAGAATATTGAGCTGATTGCGTCGGAAAACTATGTGAGTCGAGCGGTGCGGGAGGCGCAGGGGTCGGTCATGACCAATAAATATGCCGAAGGCTATCCCGGCAAGCGCTACTACAATGGCTGCGAATTTGTGGACGAGGCCGAACGACTGGCCATTGAGCGGGCCATGGAGGTGTTCGGGGCGGAGCACGCCAATGTGCAGCCGCATAGCGGCAGCGGGGCCAATATGGCGGTCTATTTTGCGATGATGCAGCCCGGCGACACGATGCTGGCGATGAGTTTGGCGCACGGGGGCCATCTGACCCACGGACACAAGGTCAATTTCTCGGGCCGGTTTTTCAACGTCGTGACCTATGGTGTGGATCGGGAAACCGAGCGGATTGATTATGACGAGGTGGAGCGGTTGGCCATCGAACATCAGCCGCGCATGATTTGCGCGGGGGCCAGTGCGTATTCACGGATCATCGATTTTAAGCGGTTACGGGCGATTGCCGATGCCAGCGGTGCCTATCTGCTGGTGGACATGGCGCATATCGCGGGGCTGGTCGCAACCGGATTCCATCCAACACCGGTGCCGTATGCCGATTTTGTCACAACGACGACTCACAAGACGCTGCGCGGACCGCGCGGCGGAATGATCTTGTGCAAGGAAGCCTTTGCGGCAGATATCGACAGACAAATTTTCCCGGGTATTCAGGGCGGGCCGCTGATGCATGCGATCGCCGGTAAGGCGGTGTGCTTTCACGAAGCCCTACAGCCCGCATTCAAGGATTACACGCGTCAGGTGGTGGCCAATGCCCAAACCTTGGCCGCTGAATTGGAAAAAGCGGGGCTGCGCATTGTCTCGGGCGGGACCGACAATCACATGATGTTGGCAGATTTGACGCCGTTGGGGGTCACGGGCAAGGATGCCGCGACTGCGCTGGACCATGCGCTGATTACCGTTAATAAAAATGTGGTTCCCTTTGATACACTCAAGCCGTTTGTGACGTCGGGTATTCGCTTGGGGACACCGGCCGTGACGAGCCGGGGCATGAAAGAGGCGGAGATGAAGCAGATTGCCGTTTGGGTGGGCCGCATCGTGGCCGAACCGGACAGCCAGAAGCAGCAGCAGCGGGTGCGCGACGAGGTGTTGGCTTTTACTGAAAAGTATCCGGTGCCGTGACCGAGGCGCGTGGGGCGCCTGGCTCAACGAGACTTGCCCAAAGAATGGAAATGGCCTATCGTCTGAGTGACACAACAGCGGTATGCGGCCACCTCGGCACATTTCGTGTTTGCAGGCTGATCGAGAGCAGGGGTAGGATTCAAGCGGTATGAAAATTGTCAAAGACGGGTATTCATTAATCATTGGCCTGCCGGTGGCGGGCGTGGTGCTGGGCGCAGTGGCGCAGCGCTGGTCGTCGCCCCTGGCCATCGCCTTCTATGCCCTCGGCCTAGTCGGGTGTTTGTTCATGCTGTATTTTTTCCGGGACCCGCAGCGAGTCCCGGACTGCGGGGACGACGAGTTTGTGTCGGCGGCCGATGGCGTGGTGCGATCGGTGGAACTCATGGACGAACCGCGCTTTCTCAAGTGCCCGGCCGTGCGGATCAGTGTCTTTCTGAATCCCTTTAATGTGCATGTGAATCGGCATGTCATGGGCGGGGTGATTCGCGAGGCGGGCTATACGCCCGGGCGGCATCTTTTTACGATCGATCCGCGCTCGTCGGAGGTTAACGAGCATAGTTCGATTCTGCTCGAAGGTGAGCATACCCGCTGCCTGCAGCGGCAGATTGTCGGGCCCATCGTGCGGCGCGTGGTGTACTGGCAGGAGCCGGGCCAACGGGTCGAAAAGGGCTCGCGCTTGGGCATGATGAAGTTTGGTTCCCGCATGGACGTCTATTTCCCGGCGGCGGATGTGGAGGCGACGGTGGCCCGCGGCGACAAGGTTGCCGCCGGTCTGACGGTCATTGCACGCCTGAAGAAGCGGGAGGCCTGAAATGGGTGCCTGGCGTAAGTGTATTCCCTGTGCGTGTACGTTTGCGGCGCTGTGCGCGGGCATGGGCAGCATCCTGGCAGCGGGCATGGGTGAATTCCTGTTGGGGGCGCAACTGGTTCTGGTGGCACTGATCCTGGACGGACTGGATGGCACGCTGGCGCGGTTGTTGCATGGCCAAACCGGTTTTGGCGCGGAGTTAGATACGTTTGTGGACATGATCAGTTTTGGAATTGCCCCCGCCGCTCTGCTGTATCTGCATCCGGATGGGTTGCAGCGGATTCCCTTCTGGGGGTTGGCGCTGACGTTTATCTATGCGTCTTCTGGTGCCGCCCGGTTGTCGCGCTTCCGCCAAGTCGACCCGTATCGTGGACAACGCGGCTATCTGGGGCTGCCCATCACGGTGGCGGCCGGGTGTGTGGCGGCTTATCTGGTTGCATTGGAGTATCCGGAGGCCGTCAGCCGCCTGCCGGTTTCGCTGGTGAGTGGGCCGCTATCGGTCGTTTTCTGGAGCGCGTTGATCCTGATGCTGGTGTTGCAGGTGTCGCATATCCGCTATTCCAAGCCCACCAAAAATCCGGTCGTCCTGATTCCGTTCATGGTGTGCGTGGTGATGTTGTTTATCCGTCCCCTGGCCGCGTATTCAGCCATTTTTATGTTTGTATACGGGGGCTGGTTTGCATTTGTTTCTCCATTTTTCTTTCGGCACTTTCTGGCGCAGTTGCCCGACGAGGATGAGCTGCTGCCCGAGTTGGCCGATGCCGTGGAGGAGGAGGAGCGATGAAGGGCGCAATCTATGCGGGCACCTTTGATCCTGTGACGTATGGCCATATCGATATGGCCGAGCGCGCAGCGTTGATTTTTGATCAGTTGATAGTGGCTGTGGCGGAGGACCCGGACAAGACCTTGCTGTTTGGGGTACAGGACCGCGTCGCACTGGCACAGGCCTGTCTGGCGCACCTGGACAATATCGAGGTGGTGTCGTTCTCCGGGTTGCTGGTGGATTGGGCGCGGGCACGTGATACCCATACACTGATTCGGGGGCTGCGGGCGTTTTCGGATTTCGAGTATGAGTTTCAGATGGCGCTGACCAATCGCAAACTGGCACCGGATATTGAGACGATGTTTCTGATGCCCAACGAGGAGTTCAGTTACATCAGTTCGAGTATGGTGCGGGAGATTGCCGCCCTGGGGGGCGAGGTGGAAAAATTTGTGCCCGCCGGGGTGGCGGCGGCCTTGCGCCAGAAACTGTCCCGCGAGCAGGCCGGTTGAGCGCGCACCGGCGCCTGGTGCCGGAGAGAGCGGTGAGATAGGGGTATGATTCGTATTCCAACAACTCAGATTGGCGAGGATGGAGTGGCGGTTGCCGACGAGGTGCCGGGCAGCCTGTTGGATCTACAAAACGATCCCGTGGCCCGCGAGGCCGGCCCCATCCAGTATGCGTTGCGTCTGGAGCGGGTGGGTGAGGAACTGGTGGTGCGCGGGACCGTATCCGCCCCCCTGCGCCTGCGGTGTTCGCGCTGTGCGCAATTTTTCTCGACAACAGTCCAGGTTTCGTCATTCTTGCACGCCTACGAATGGGCCGCGCATCCGGATTTTCTGGATGTGTCTGCCGAGGTCCGTGAGGATGTTATCCTGGAAATTCCTGGATTTCCTCTTTGCGATGAGGCGTGTCAGGGATTGTGTCCCCGGTGCGGACATAATATGAATGAAGGCCCCTGCGCCTGTACACCCCTTGGGGATGTGTTGTCGCCGTGGGGCGACTTGGATGGTTTAACAGCCGAATCGAGTCCGCGCCAGCCGTCAGGCGGCGCCGATGAGAAGCGTTGATTAGAAAGAGTAAGGAGAAGGAATATGGCAGTCCCGAAACGAAAAATGTCAAAGAGCCGTTTGCGCTCGCGCAAGGCGGCATGGGCCGGTAAGATTCCCCAGGCAGCGGCGGTGGTGTGCCGGGAATGTGGCGCACCGTGCCTGCCGCACCGGGTATGCCCGGCCTGTGGCATGTACAAAGGCCGTCAAGTGGTCGTGAAGGAAACCAAGGACTAGCCGGTCGTTTTGCCTGTTGTCCTGTTGAGTGGCCATTGACTATGCGTATTGCTGTGGACGCTATGGGGGGCGATTTTGCCCCTCACGCGATTGTCGAAGGGGCCTTAATGGCCCTGCGGTCTTGTCCCGATATTGACCGCCTGTATCTGGTGGGCGATGAAGCGGCCATCCAGGCCGAGGTGGCCCGGTGTGGCGGGGGCTCGGAACGACTCGACATTCGCCACGCCACAGAAGTCATCGGAATGGCCGAATCCGCGGCGGCCAGTGTGCGCCGTAAGCGCGATTCTTCGATTAACCGCGCAATGGATTTACTGAAGGCGGGCGAGGCCAATGCCGTCTTTGCCGCCGGCAATACGGGGGCCGCGGTGGCCTCCGCCACGCTAAAACTGCGTACGCTGGAAAAGGTCCGACGCCCCGGAATCGCCATTGCGTTGCCGACACCCGCGGACAAGCCGGTGGTTTTGATCGATGCGGGGGCCACCCCGGATTGTTCGCCCGAAATCCTGATGCAATTCGCCATCATGGGCGCGGCCTATTCCCGAACAATTCTCGGTCAGGCCGATCCCTTAGTGGGACTGATGAGCGTCGGTAGCGAAGAAGCCAAAGGCAATGTTTTGAGTAAAGAGACCTACGAACATCTCGAAAACGCGCCCGTGCGGTTCAAGGGCAATGTCGAAGGCCACGATATTTTTGAAGGGGATGTGGATGTGGTGGTCTGTGACGGATTCACGGGCAACGTGATCTTGAAGACCAGCGAAAGCGCCGCACATGCCATCAGCCGTTGGCTAAAAAAAGAATTAACCCGGAACCCCTTGCGGTTGTTGGGGGCATTACTGCTGAGTGGCGGGTTGCGGACCTTGAAAAATAAAACCAGCAAGCAGTCGTATGGCGGGGCACCGCTGCTGGGTGTCAATGGCATCTGTATCATCGGACACGGCAGTTCGAATGCGCTTTCAACTCAAAACGGAATTTTGCAGGCCGTGCGTGCCGTGCAATGCCATCTGAACGAAACGATTCTGGAGGGCATGCGTCAATGCGCCTCCCCGGTCAAGGACACGATATGAGCCAGAAACGATATGCCGCCATTACTGGGGCCGGCCACTATGTGCCCCCCAACGTGCTGACCAATGCCGATCTCGAAACCATGGTGGAGACAACCGATGAGTGGATTCGGACGCGCACCGGCATTCGTGAGCGACGCATTGCTGCCCCGGATGAGTTCACCTCCCACATGAGTACCGCCGCGGCGCGGCAGGCGTTGGCAAACGCGAAGCTGGCGCCGGAAGATGTGGAGGCCATCTTTGTGGCCACCTGCACCCCCGATATGATTTTCCCCAGCACGGCCTGTCTGGTTCAGGCGGCGCTGGGTGCCAAACGGGCCTATGGATACGATCTATCGTCTGCCTGTTCGGGCTTTTTGATGGCGTTGGATGCCGGCGCGACGGCCATCGAATCCGGACGCGTCCAGAACGCGCTGGTGATTGGGGCGGAAAAACTCAGCGCGGTCACCGATTGGACCAGTCGGGATACCTGTGTGTTGTTTGGCGATGGCGCGGGGGCCGTGGTCATGCAGCCTTCCGAGCGTCCCGGAATGCGCTCCAGTTATCTGGGGGTCGATGGCCATCAGGCCGATATTTTGTTCCTGCCGGCTGGTGGCTGCCGGTTGCCCGCGTCGGAAAAGTCCGTCCAGGAGCATCAGCATTTCATTCAGATGGCCGGGCGCGAAACCTTCAAGGTCGCGGTCAACACCATGGTCGGTGCCGCCCAACAGGCGTTGGCTCGTGCCGGCTTGACCGAGGCCGACATTGATTGGATGGTGTTTCACCAGGCGAATAAGCGGATCATCGATGCCGTGGCTCAGCGCCTGGGCGATGGTACGACGGACCGGGCAATCGTGAATCTCGACCGCTATGGCAATACATCGGCAGCGTCAATCCCCTTGGCCTTCTCCGAGGCAGTGGCAGATGGTCGTATCCAGAGCGGCAATAAAATTCTGATGGTGGCCTTTGGGGGCGGATTGTCGTGGGGCGGTGCCGTGGTGGAGTGGTTATGAGCTGGATGCTGTTGTTTCCCGGGCAGGGGGCTCAGGTTGTGGGCATGGGCGGCGAACTGGCGGCGGAGCTGCCCGAATGCCGCGCGCTCTTTGAGCAGGCCAGTCAGGTGTTGGGATTTGATCTGCTGCGGTTGTGCACCGAGGGGCCGCTTGAAGAGTTGACCCGTTCGGGCAATACACAACCCGCAATTTTTGTTGTGAGTATGGCTGCGCGTCTGGCATGGGCCGAGTTAGCAGGATCCACTGTGCCGGTGGCGGGGGCGGCGGGATTGAGTAGTGGCGAGTGGGCGGCGCTTCACGAGGCGGGGGTCGTATCCTTCGACGATACGGTGCGTATTTTGCAGGCGCGTGGCCACTTCATGCAGGCGGCCTGCGAGGCGACTCCTGGCGGCATGTTGACGATTATCGGCCTGCCCTTGGCGCAGGTGCGTGAGGTGGCGGCCGCCAGCGGTTTGGAAATCGCCAATCTCAATTCTCCCGTACAAACGGTGTTGTCTGGCCATGCCGATCAGATTGCGGCAGGCGAAGCCGCCGCCAAAGCGGCGGGGGCCAAGCGGGCCTTGCGCCTGACCGTGGCCGGGGCCTTTCATTCCTCGCTGATGCAGCCCGCGGCGGACCAATTGGCGGCGGTATTGCAGGATATCGACTTCCAGGCGCCGCGCATCCCGGTCTGGTCCAATGTGACCGGCCACACGCATACAACGCCCGATGCCATTCGCCGACGCATGGTCGAGCAGGTCGTGTCGTCCGTGCGATGGACCGACTGTTTCAGCAACATGGTGGCGGCGGGAATGGACCGGGCGGTGGAGTGTGGCCCCGGGGCCGTTCTGGCGGGACTGGGTAGGCGAATTGAGCCGGCCGTGAAGGTCCTGAACATTTTTGACTTGGCGGGGGCGCGTGAGGTCGCCAAACTGGTGCCAGAAGTGTAGAACGACTTTGAACGCATGAAACCAATGACCCATAAGATAGCTCTGGTGACGGGTGCGGCCCGCGGTATTGGCCAGGCCATTGCCGTGCAATTGGCCGCCGATGGTGCCGACCTGGCTCTGTGCGATGTGCAGGCCGAGGGGCTGGACGTCACCGCGGCCCAGGTCCGTGAACTCGGCCGCCGCGCCGAAACCTATGCCATGAACGTGGCGGATGCCTCCGCGGTCGACGCGACTGTCGCCCGCGTGGTCGCCGATTTTGGCCGGATTGATATTCTTGTCAATAACGCGGGTATCAATCGCGACACCTTGCTCATCCGCATGACAGAAAACGACTGGGATCAGGTGCTGGATGTCAATCTCAAGGGGGCCTTTCTGGTGTCAAAGGCCGTGGTGAAGGTCATGATGAAACAGCGCGCCGGCGCCATCGTCAATATCGCTAGCGTGGTGGGCCTGATGGGTAACGCCGGTCAGGCCAATTATACGGCCGCCAAGGCAGGCCTGATCGCGCTGACCAAGACCACCGCCAAGGAATTGGGGAGCCGGGGCATTCGTGCCAATGCGGTGGCCCCAGGATTTATTCGTACCGCGATGACAGACCAGTTGTCGGAACAGGCCCAACAGGCGATGCTCCGGCTGGTCCCGCTGGGGCGTCCCGGCGAACCTGAAGATGTGGCCCGGGCGGTAACGTTCCTGGCCAGTGACAACGCTGCTTATGTAAATGGTCAGGTCTTGACCGTTTGCGGCGGCATGGTGATGTAGAACAAAAAATAATAACAACGGAGAACCACAATGGCCTTAGAAGATAAAGTCAAAGATATCATCGTCGAGCAGTTGGGCGTGAACAAAGATCAGGTCACCCCGGAAGCCTCGTTTATTGAAGATTTGGGTGCTGACTCGCTGGACACCGTCGAGTTGGTCATGGCCTTCGAAGAAGAATTCGGAGCCGAGATTCCTGACGAGGACGCCGAGAAGTTAACCACCGTTGGCGCGGTGATCAACTACCTCAAGGAAAAGGGATTCGACAAGTAGCCGGACGCCGGCAGATTCAATCGGGGCCGGGACTGCTTGCCGCAAGGCGGCGGCTCGGCCCGTTTATCTAACGGTGGCAGGCGCAGAACGGAACGGACGCAGAACCATGGCAGAAACAAGACGAGTAGTTGTGACCGGATTAGGGGTGGTCAGCCCGGTTGGCAGTACCCTGGATGCTTTTTGGGCTGCCATTCAGGCGGGCGAATCGGGCGTGGGCCCCATCACGTATTTTGATGCCGCGGCATTCGATACCCGGTTTGCTGGACAGGTGAAGGGGTTCCAGGTCGAGGACTTTATTTCGAAAAAAGAAGCTCGCCGCATGGACCCCTTCTGCCACTATGGCGTGGCCGCAGCCAAAATGGCCATGGACGATTCGGGACTGGATATGTCGCAACAGGATCCGCACCGAATCGGCGTGGTGGCCGCCTCGGGGGTGGGGGGATTGCAGGTCTTGCAGACCCAGATGGATGTGTTGCGCACCCGCGGGCCTCGCCGCTTTTCGCCCTTTATGATCCCGCAGATGATTACGAATATCCTGCCGGGGTTGATTTCCATCAATCATAACTTGAAGGGGCCCAATTTTGCGGTGGTGACCGCTTGTGCCACAGGCACGCATTGCATTGGCGAGTCGTTGGCGCTGATCCGCAGCAACCAGGCGGATGTCATGGTCGCCGGCGGCGCAGAGGGTGCCATTTGCGAACTCGGGGTGGGCGGCTTCAATGCCATGCGCGCACTGAGTACCCGTAACGACAGCCCGGAAACCGCCAGTCGCCCCTTTGACAAGGATCGCGATGGGTTCATTATGGCCGAAGGGGCCGGCATGTTGGTGATCGAAGAATACGAGCATGCCCGCGCCCGTGGAGCACGAATCTATTGCGAAGTGGCCGGGTTCGGTTGCACCGGTGATGCTTACCATATCACCGCCCCCGATGCGTCGGCCGAAGGGCCGGCGCGCGGGATGCAATTGGCGCTGGAGGATGCCAGCCTGACCCCGGCCGACATCGACTACATCAATGCCCATGGCACTAGCACGGTCCTGAACGATTCAGGCGAAACCAAGGCCATTAAACTGGCCTTGGGCGAGGATCGCGCCCGCCAGATTGCGGTGAGTTCGACCAAAAGCATGACGGGCCACTTGCTGGGGGCGGCCGGCGGGGTGGAATCGGCCGTGTGCGTCTTGGCCATCCGTGACGGCGTTCTGCCGCCCACCATTAACTACACGACGCCCGATCCCAACTGCGATCTGGATTATGTGCCCAACGAAGCCCGACAAGCGCCCATCCGCGCTTGCTTGAATAATTCGCTGGGGTTTGGCGGGCATAACGGAACCCTGTGTTTCAAGGCCCTGTAACGACGGTTGGCCATTCGGGAAAAGGATTGACGCCACACGCCTACAAATTGTAAAGGTAACTAAAGCGTCAAGAGTCTAACCAGACCGGAGATTTCATCATGGCCGAAGAAAATGACCTCAAGCCCCTGGATATCAGCGCCGCTAAATCCTCGACCTCACGTATTGACTTGAGTAAGGCGACGGTTCCAAGCTCGCCGGCAACCAAGGGAATTCGCATCGGGGCCAACCCCAAAAAAGCGACCTCGCGTATCGATATTAATGCGATCCCGGGTGCAGCTAAGGCACAGACCTCTCGTGTGGGACTCGGTGCCATGCCCCCGCAAGATGATGATATCTACAAGCGGCGGACGACCTTGCTGGATACAAGCAAATTGCCCTTAAGCTCGGCACCCACCCAGCCGCGCACCATTCGTATCGGGAATCGTCCCACGGTGCGGGTGACCACCAGCGGGGCCCCTAGCACTTTTTCCCCAGGGCGGACCAGTGACGAAGCTGCCACCGAAGCGCCCTCAGGGCGTCCCACCATCAAATTGAAACGTCCCGGCGGCGGAGCGTCCGTTGCCGTGCCCAGCGGAGGCGGTTCTTCGCTGGCGCCCGAACCAATTTTCTCTATCGCAGAAGATGACGGGCCCGGCAGCGCCTGGACCGCAATTTCGCTGGTCTCCATGCTGGTGCTGATTGGGTTGGTGGTGGTCCAGGTCATGACCATGAACAATGCAGCCTACTAGCACGACCGATAGCCGGTTGCATCTTCCCGGGGAATGTCGTAGTGTTTGATGTGCGGGGGCGACCGGTTTCGACGTGCCAGTTGAAGCATCGGTTGCGCGCCGAGGACCCCGGTTGGCCTCGTTAAACCTCCGGGAAAAACACAAAAGCCAACGATAACTTGGCCTTCGCGGCGTAGAAACCGCGACGTTCGACCGTTCTCGCCTGTGGGGCGGACCCGAATGTCATTCAGCAGGCTGGCGACTCGAGCCGGGCAACCGGGCGCGAGAGCGAGAACAAACAGGTTGATTGCGGTGCCACTGGCCTGTCCGTAGGCAGGGGGTATGGCGAAACTTTAATTACGGAATACGCGTGTAGACGCTGATGTGACGCTCGTGCGGACGCGGGTTCGACTCCCGCCGCCTCCACCAGTTTCACGGTCCCCGTGGCCCCCGGAAACGGGGGCCTTTTTGGTGCGTCAGCCCCCCCCCTGAATCCGATGCGGGGTGGCCGCGATCCGATACAATGGATACTGCCTGGCCGTTTGCAATGTGCTGCTACAACGCTAGTAAAGATTGCGAGGGGGGGCGTGTGTGTACTATAAGGTCTTTATGAAGGCGAGAAAACGGGTCTTGGCGCGCGCGTGGAAATGGGGGGCGTGTCTGGCGGTAGCGGCTGCACCCTGGCTGGGCGGTCTGAATCAGCCCTTTCTGTACGATGATATCGGCATGATTGCCGAAAATGACTTTCTCGCCGACGCCTCCAACTGGACGCAGGTGATCAGCGGGCGAACCCTGGCCGATCCTCAGGTGGTGAATGGGCGTCGGCCTGTGGTGCTGGCGACCTTTTTCCTTGATCGCGCCGTGCACGGGTTGCAGCCGGCTGGCTGGCGCCTGACTAGCCTGCTGCTGCACCTGGGCTGCGTGGGGGTATGGATGGGACTGCTGCGGCGACTGGGGGTCGGGGAGTTTGTGACACTGGCGGCAGGCCTGTTGTTTGCCTTGCACCCGGCCGGGGTGGAGGTCGTCCATGCACCCGGTTTTCGTGCTGACCTTCTGTGTCTCCTGTTCATGCTGGCTGCGCTGCATTCTGTCGTGTCAATGCGGCATCATGGTGGGCTGGGACTGATAGGGTGTGGCGTGTGTGCGGCTTTGGCGCTGTTGTCAAAAGAGACCGCGCTGGTGCTGCCGCTGCTGGTGGGGGCGCTGATGGTTCTCTTCCCCGCGGCTTTCCCGGCCTCGGGGATTCGGCGTGTGGCGGGGCTGGGGGTGTGCGCGCTCGTGGCCGTAGGTTTTTTTGTGCTCTGGATGCTGCTGCCGACGGATATGCAGGCGCTGGGCGGATCGTGGAATGGCGAGTCACTGCAATTTCCAGAAACGGTCTGGTCCATTCCCGCGTTATGGGGCCGCACCGTGCGATTTTTGCTCGTGCCGTGGCCGTTGAATGTGACCCCGTACTTTGAACCGGTGGCGTCCATCGGTTCCGGACGGTTCTGGGGATGGGGACTCTTTCTGGCGGCCTGTCTGGTGGGCGTATGGCGGTTGCACCGGTCTACCCCCTGGCTGGCGTTTGGAGTGGCGTGGATCGTGCTCCTGTTCCTTCCCGTTTCCAATCTGCTGCCGTTGCTGCATCCCGTCGCGGATCGCTATCTCTATCCGATGGCGCCGGGCCTGGCCGTGGCGCTGGCGTGGGGGATAGCGCGGGTGCCGCGGCTGGCGCGCCCCTGGCTGCTGGCCGGCCTGGCTGTTCTACTGGCCGGGCTGGTCATGGTGCGCATCGGCGAATGGGAGTCGGGCGAGCGTTTATGGCGCACGGCATACTCGCGTAATCCCCGCAGCGGCACGGCCGCCACATGGATGGGGCTGTTGCACGACGAGGCCGGTGACCCGGTGGGAGCGCGCGAGTGGTATGCACGGGCAGTCGAGGCCAATCCTTACGAGGTGGCGGCCTGGATCAATTGGGGCGTCCTGGAGGGCAAGCGCGGCCAATGGGCCGAATCCGAACGCCTGTTGCGACAGGCCATGGCCGTGCGGCCCGAAAGTGCCTCGGCGCGGGCCAATCTCGCAACCTGCCTTGCGGGGCAGGGACGCTTCGCAGATGCCGCCGCGCTGCGAGAGGCTCAGGGCAGGCCGAAGCCGTGACGAGCAAAAACCTCGCGCGCGGAGGCGGAGACCAGAAACTCTAAAAATGCCATGGCTGGCACTCGCTGGTCAGACGGGCTCATGACCGCTGCGGATACATACTCGGGGTCTTGCCCGTCAAGGGACTCGGACAGATTCGAGGTCGGCAAAATCAGGATATTGCGTTTGAGCGTGACGTCCACCCGCCCTTTTTCAAATGCTTGGCGCATGTGACGGTCGCCAGCCGGGAAAAAGACATCGACAGGATCGCCCGCAAACATGCGTTCGGCCAAAATGCTGGAGGGCCCCAGGGCTAACCGAATCTCGCTGCCAGTCCGCTCCGTGAACATCGGGACCAGTTCATTCAAGGCCGGTTGGAAAATAGTGTCGGCCATGACATGTAAATGCTGACCCACGGCCATCGGCGGAAGCGCACCGATGAAAGCCGCCGTCAGAAGGGCTAAAATGGTTGTTTTCATGACGGAACAGGTCTCCTTGTCAGATGTTGAAAATCAGGGGTATTCAAAATGACCCGGGCGGCTTTGTCAATCGGCGATACCGGGTTAGCTAAAATCGACCAGTCCCGATTCGCGCAGGCTGGTGTACGGCGGTGGGGGGGGGTGGTTGCCGCCGATGATGATATGGTCCAGGACCTGGATGCCTACCACGTTGCCGGTTGCCACCAGTTGACGGGTGGTGGCGAGGTCCTCAGCCGATGGCGTGGGATCGCCTGAGGGATGGTTGTGGGCGATGATAACCGCCGCCGCCGCCATCCGAATGGCCTCGCGGAAAATTTCGCGCGGATGCGATAGACTGGCATTGAGAATGCCCTTGGTGATTTCTATCGGCGCACGCCGTAAGCGGTATTTCTGGTCAAGAGGCAAAACCCAGATGGTTTCCTGGTCCAGGTGAGCCGTTTGGCTCTCGAGTTCGGCCAGCACGTGCACCGGCTCCCGAATCAGCCTTTGTGGTACCGCCGCTTCTTTGCGTGCCCGTCGTCCCAGCTCAAATGCTGCACGTAATTCCAGGCGTTTGACATTTCCCAGGCCCTTGATCCCCAATTCCAACAATTCTTCCTGACGGGCCGTAGCCAGTTGGGCCAGGGAGCCCTGATACGCGTCCAGGAGCTGGCGGGCAAGATCAATGACGCTTTGCCCGGAAATGCCCGAGCGCAACAAAATCGCCAGCAGCACTTCATCCGGGACATTTTCCACCCCCACCTCCAACGCCAGTTCGCGGGGGCGGCGATGCCCCGGCAGGTCTTTGATTCGCGAAAGCGAGATGGTATACGAGCTGGCGGGGGCTGGAAGGGGCGTGTTCATGGGGCAAGGATAGCCTTCGTCCGCCGACGGGACAAGGCAAAGCACACAGGGGGAACAGGTGCAGGCGGTCGTTCATTAATTATAATTAATGAACTCCATTTATTATAATTAATGGAATATATGTTTGGACTCCGAAGGGTGAGTGGAGGGGGAGGGGGGGGGCTGGGCTCCCGGACTGGTTGGACGCACCCGGTGAATGAGAAGTTCTGGTCAGGCAGTGGCTTGATAAAAAAAAGCCCCTGCCGCAGGGCGGCAGGGGACGGGGGCCCGACGCGGTCTCAGCCGTAGGTGGCCGCGATACCGAGTTCTTCTTCGATCCGCAGGAGCTGGTTGTATTTGCAAATGCGGTCGGTGCGGCTCAGCGAGCCGGTCTTGATTTGTCCGGCATTCACAGCGACGGCGAGGTCGGCAATGAAGCTGTCTTCGGTTTCGCCGGAGCGGTGGCTGATGACATTGGTGTACCCGTGGCGCTTGGCCAGATCAATGGCGGCGAGGGTTTCCGAGACGGTGCCAATCTGGTTCACCTTGATCAGAATCGAGTTGGCCACGCCCAGGTCAATGCCCTTCTGCAGGAACTTGACGTTGGTGACAAACAGATCATCGCCGACCAGTTGAATCTTCTGCCCGAGTTTCTCGGTCAGCACTTTCCAGCCGTCCCAATCGCCTTCGGCCAAGCCGTCTTCGATGGAGACGATGGGGAATTTCTCAATCCAGCCTTCGTACATGGCGACCATGTCGGCGGCCGAGCGGCGGGAGTTGTCGCTCTTGCTGAGAATATACTTCTTGGTTTTGGCGTCAAAGAACTCGCTGGCGGCCACATCAAGGGCAATGAAAACGTCCTTGCCGGGCTTGTACCCGGCGGCCTTGGTCGCCGCGACAAGCGCTTCCAACGCCGCGGTATTGCTGGCGAGCGCGGGGGCGAATCCGCCTTCGTCGCCGACCGCAGTGGACAGGTTCTTGGATGTGAGAATCGCCTTGAGCGCGTGGAAAATCTCCGCTCCCATGCGCAAGGCGGCGGAAAAGGTCTTGGCGCCGCGCGGCACAATCATGAATTCCTGCACATCAACGGGGGCGTCGGAATGGGCGCCGCCATTGATGACGTTCATCATCGGCACAGGCAGGGTATGCGCATTGAGCCCGCCCAGATGGCGATAGAGGGGAATTTCAAGCAGTTCGGCGGCGGCGCGGGCCACGGCCATTGATACGCCCAGCATGGCATTGGCACCAAGCTTGGACTTGGTTTCGGTGCCATCCAGCGCGATCATGGCGGCATCCACCGCCGCCTGGTCGCGGGCATCCATCCCGATGAGCGCCTTGGCGATCAGGGTGTTGACGTTCTTGACGGCCTTGAGCGTGCCCTTGCCAAGATAGCGCTTGGCGTCGCCGTCGCGCAGTTCAAGGGCTTCGTTGGCGCCGGTCGAGGCCCCGGAGGGTACCGCCGCGCGGCCGATCACGCCGCTGGAAAGGACCACATCGGCCTCGAGGGTGGGATTGCCGCGAGAGTCAAGAATCTCGCGGGCGTGAATAGATTCAATCTGGAACATAGGGGATTCTCCTGGTCTGGTGTTTTAAAGTTTTGGGGTCAGCCCGAGATCCGGGCGTCGAAGACACACTCTACACAGAGGAGGCGGAAAGGCAACTGTTTTAGACTCTCATTGCCACCCGCGCGCCACGGACTGAATCAGCCGGAGACCTATTATAGCATCCAGAGCAGTTTAGGCAGTGCAACGTATAGAGTTCATGTAGTGGAATAGCGGACAGTCAGTTATTGCAATAAGTAACCCTCAGTTATTGCAATAAGTAACCTTCAGTTATTGCAATAAGTGGAGGTTAGGTATTGGGATGATTCTCGTCGCTGACCGTAACGGGGCGGCAAATAATAGCTTGCGCGGGGGACGAAAATCCATAAATCATACGAATATGAAAAAAAGTAATACTAATCGATCAGGTGGTGTGGCGCGGTTGAGCGTGTCGCTGCCGACGGGGCTGGTGGCGGATTTAGATGAGCTGGTACAGGCCAAAGGGGCGGCGAGCCGCTCGGGACTGGTGGCGGATTTGGTGCGGGAGGCCGTGGTGGAGCATCAGTCGCGCACAGGTCGCCAGAACGTGGCGGGGGCGATCACGATGGTGTATGATCATCATGCGCGTAATTTGCAGGCTAAGTTAACAAATCTGCAACACGACGCCGAGGGCTTGATTGTGTCGGTGATGCATGTGCACTTGAGCCATCACGACTGCCTGGAGGTCTTGGCGGTACGGGGGGCCGCGGGCAGGGTCCGCAAGCTGGCGGACCAACTGGCGGCGGTGCGGGGGGTGAAGCACGCGAAACTGACGATTACAACCACGGAACATCAGGAGACAGCATGAAGCGGTGGCAAGCGGCTATGAGTATCGCGATCGGGCTGAGTTGGAGCGCGGGGGCAGCGGCACAAACACCTGTGACACATGCGCAATTGCAGGCGGTGAACGGCGACGGGTCCAGCGCGTGGGTAGAAACCCTACCGTTCACGATCCAAGGGGTGATTGTGAATGATCCGGAGGAGATGCTGGATATATCGTTTAATCCGGAGGCCACGACGCCCCCGACGGGCGGGCAATATCAGATGTTCATTCAGGGGGTGGCGGAGGGAGATCGGGGGGGGACGGCATTGTATATGGGCCAGCGTAGCAAACTGGGGGACCATTACGCTGAGCCCACCTGGACCAGTGAAGTGCAGCGGGTCATGGTTGATTCAAACGGCCGGAAGTTCCGTAAGGGCGACCATGTGGAGGTGCGGGCGCGCAAGGCGCTGTTTTACAACGGGAAGCTAAATATCAACGAGGCGCACCGCACAACAGTATCCAATAATTTCGACATCACGCTGGTGCAGGCGAACGTCGGACTGCCCCAGGCGGAAGCCATCACGCTGGCGGATATAAAGAACGCGGACGACAGCGCGATTTTCGACGCGACACGCGCGACGGGTGGCGAACATTGGCAGGGCATGCGGGTACGGCTGGACGGCATCCGGCTGGCGGACACGAATGGCTGGGGCAAAACCAACTGGGAGGACCGCGTATGCACGGCGGTGGACGACACGGGGCGGTCGTTGCTGCTGCGGCTGCCGCGCACCGACCTGGGGCCGGTGCGGGCGACATCGACCTGGTTTTCGGCGGTGGGCATCCTCAATCAAGAGGGCAGTTGGACAAACGGCTACGAGTTGTTCGTGCAGGAGATCGGACCGGAGTTGAAGGTCGGCGCGGGGATGACGGGCGGGACATCGGTGGTGTTCCCGGAGGACTATGATGGCTATGTGGTGCAATACTCCGACGGCGGGCCCGGCACCTGGACGAATCTGGATGCAACGCCGCTACGGATGATCGTGGTGGAGGATGACGCCGCGTCGCCGAACCGGAGCTACCGGCTAAGGCGGGTCGATTGAATCGCGGATTTACACTGATTGAGCTGCTGGTGGTGCTGGCGGTGCTGGGGCTGCTGGCGGTGCTGGCGGGACCGCCGCTGTTGGCCACGATTGAGCGGGCGCGGGTGGGGCGGGTGGTAGCGGACCTGCGGACGGTGGAGGTGGCGCTGGAGGCATACCGCACCGATCACGGGGCCTATCCGCCGGTGACGGTCTCCTGCATGGCGATCGATGCGGAGCAGGTCCTGCAACTGCCGCAGGAACTGGCGGATGGTGACTACCTTCCCCAAAATCCGCGCACGAAGACCTCGACGCTTTTAGAGGACCCATTTCATCCGGGCGCCACCTACAAGTATGCCGCTCCGGAGCCGTACTGGATGAACGGGTCGATGCAGAGTGAGCGCTATCCGGTGTGGGTCCCGGATGATTTTCCGTCGTGCCAATCCACAGGGGGGCGGCACGACGATTCGCCGCATTCGCCGCTGGCGTGGGCGGTCTGGAGCTTGGGGCCACGGCCACAAAAAACGAAGGCGCTGAATGATAAGGCGCCGACAGCGGGAATGACCTGGTATACGCGGATGGGCGATCACGGGGTGATTGCCCGCTATAAGGAGCGCAACGGGCCGAGTTGGTCCACGCTGCGATAAGGGGGGTTACCAGAGAACGGGCGCGTTGACGTCCGACAGAGGCGCTAGGGGGGGCGGGAGCGGATTTTCTTTTTGTGGGGCGGGTTGGAGAAAGTCAAAGCGCGCGCCGATGGGGAAGTGGTCGCTATAGCCACCGCGATAATATTCCTGACTCACGAACGAAGGGACAGGGGCGCCTTTGCGGCGGCCCTTGGATTCGGTCATGAACGCGGGCTGGAGAATCCACAAGGAATCGTCGTCGAACTCGATGCGGGCGTTGTCGAGGAGGGCGCCCGAGGCGATGATCTGATCATACATGCGCCAATCGCTTCGACCGCGGAAGGAATGAAAGAACGTGCCCCAGCCTTGGGAGGCCTTGGCGGCGGTGAGATTGTAGAGTTTGTCGGGGCGATAGCCGGAGCGCGAGGGGTAGGGGGGGGCATCCAGCACGGCGCGGATCGACGGGCTGTTGGGTTCATCGTTGAAATCACCCACCACTAAAATATGGGCGGCCTGGTCGCGGTCGGTGAGCGAGTCGATGGCACGCTTCAGAACGCGGGCGGCGGCGAAGCGATCCGGGTTGGAAGCTTCAATGCCCCCGCCACGGGAGGGCCAATGATTCACCAGCACATGCAGGAGTTGACCTCGGGCATCCTGCAAGGTGGCTTGGAGGATATCGCGGGTTTGGCGGCGCCATTTCAGGCGCACGGTATGCGTTTTGGAATGGCGCAGGGTAAAGAGGTCCTTGTTATACAGCAGCGCGACATCGATCCCGCGCGGATCGGGCGAGTCATAATGGACAATGCCGTAGGGTTTGCCCGTCAGCCGCTTGACGAGTTCGTCGAGCACATAGCGGTTTTCGACCTCTTGCAGGCCGAGCAGGTCCGGCCCCTGGCCCCGGTTCATGGCCTGGATGACTCGCGCGAGGTTATCGAGTTTGGTTTCGAAGCGCGCGCGGGTCCAGCGGGTGGTGACATTGTTGGGCAGGAATTCGTCGTCGAACCGGTTGTCGGGGTCGTCGATGGTGTCATACAGATTTTCGACATTCCAGTTAGCGACATGGAAGGCGGGGGGGGCGGCATGGCTAGCCAATGCCAGCAGCAGCAGGGCGATCAGAACGCCCAGGAGGCGGGGGGGTAATTTCATTCTTGAGTCTTATCAAATCCGCTCGGGCGTGTCGATGCCCAGCAGCGAAAGTCCGTGGCGCAAGATATGGGCGGTTAGGGCGCAAAGGCGCACGCGGCTTTCGCGCAGCCCGGCTTCGGCCTTAAGGAAGGGGACGTTTTGGTAGAACGAGGAATAGGCCTGCGAGAGATCATAGAGGGTGTCGGCCAGCAGGGACGGTTTTTCCTGGGTGGCGGCATCCACAACGGCGTCAGGATAGCGCGCGAGGCGCAGGCCCAGACGGCGGGCAAAGGGGGAGTCGAAGACCAGGGGTGCCGCTTGGATGTCCGCGGCGGGGAAGCGCTCGCGGTGTTTATCGAGAACGGAGGCAATCCGGGCCACGGCATATTGGAGATAGGGTGCCGAATTGCCATCCATGGCGAGGGCTTTTTCCCAGGTGAAGGTGATGGCGGACTGGGGGTTCTGGGAGAGGTCGGCATATTTGACCGCGCCGATACCGACGGCGCGAGCGACGGAATTCTGCTCCTCGGCGGGCATGTCGGGGGAGGAGGCTTGGACCAGTTCAAGGGCACGTTTTTCGGCTTCATCGAGAAGAAGATCGAGTTTGATGGCGGTGCCGCTGCGGGTGGACAGGAGGCCTTCGGGCAGGCGCATCAGGCCAAACCAAATATGGCGTAGGTGGGTTTGGACGCCGGCTTTTTTGGCCACGGCAAAGAACTGGCGAAAGTGGAGTTGCTGGCGCTCATCGGTGACATAGATGATGGCATCGGGCTGGAACTCGGCCTCGCGGGAGAACACGGTGGCGAGATCGGTGGTGGCGTAATTGTAGCCGCCATCGGACTTGCGCACGATGCAGGGGGGCAGTTTTTCATCGTCGAGGAAGGCGACCAAGGCGCCTTCGCTTTTGCGCACCAGGTGCAGGGCGGTGAGTCTTTCTATAACGCCGGGAAGGGCGTTGTTGTAAAACGACTCGCCGCGGGTGAGTTCGAAGGTGACGCCCAGGCGCTCATAGAGGCGGTTGAATTCGGCTAGCGAGAGATCGATGAAGGTCTGCCACAAGTCGAGGTTCTCGGGCTCGCCCGCCTGCAGTTTGACGAGTTCGGCGCGGGCCTGGTCTTTCCAGGCCGTATCCTCGTCGCACTTCTGATGCGAGAGCACATAGACGCGTTGAAGTTCATCGACGGGCGAAGCCGCGAGGGCGGCGGGATCGAGGAAATGGCGGTACCCCATGATCAGGATGCCGAACTGGGTGCCCCAGTCGCCGAGATGGTTGTCGCCCAGAACCGTATAGCCCAGGGCGCGGTTGATCCGTTTGAGGGCATCGCCAATAACGGTCGAGCGGATATGCGCAACATGCATAGGCTTGGCCACATTGGGCGAGGAGTAATCGAGAATGATGGTTTTGCCGGTGCCGGGCTGGGGGACGCCGAGCCGCTCATCCGCCTGCAGCGCTTCGAGGTGGTGGGCGAGGGCCTCATCCGTGAGCGTCAGATTGATGAACCCGGGGCCGGCGATGTCGACCTTTGCGAGGAGGCCATCGGCCACAAGCTGGGCGACGGCCTGCTCCGCGATGGCGCGCGGGGGCTGGCGCAAGAGCTTGGCGGCGGCCATAGCGGCATTGCACTGGTAGTCGCCGAAGGCTTCGTCGCCGGCGGGGGTGGCATCGAGCGGCAGGGCCGCGAGATTCGCCCCGGGAAACGCCGCAGCAAAGGCGTCGCGCAGGCGGGCGGATAGGATGTCTTTGATTGTTTGCATGAGAGCCGAAAACCTTTCAAACTACGAAATTCGCGAAACCCGCGAAAGGGGATCGTTGACGAACCGTTCGTATTCCAATTGGGGGTAATGACCGAAATTGACCAGCAAGGCCAGTTGTTTCTTCGTGGCCTTTAAGTAATTTACTGTTTGTGCTCGGAAATCGTCTAGCAGGTTTTTCACGGCCTTGATTTCCAAAAGCATTTCGCCGTAGCACAGAAAGTCAGGCACGTAAATTTGCTTCAATGGTGTTCCTTTGAAGGTCAAATTCAAGCAGGGTTTTTCAATGAAGGGGATCTGACGGGCCGAAAATTCGATGGTCAGGCATTCCTGATAGACACTTTCTAAAAATCCGGGACCCATGGTTTTATAGACCTCGAAGCAAGCGCCCATGACGGCGTAGCTTTCGTCTTTCAAGATGATGTCAGATTTCATTTCGCGTCTTTCGCGCTTTTCGTAGTTTGGTTCCCGGCTGTTCAGCACTCAGCGAAGTCGGAGGGTTTGTCGGGATGAGTGGGCAGGACACGGATATGGCCAAGGCCGACGCCGTGGAGATGGGTGCGCACGGCATGCAGGGCGCGGCCAAGCTCGTTGCATTCGCGGCTGAGGTGGGCCAGGAACACCTGCTGGAGGGTATCGCCGGCGATGTCGGCGAGAAGTTCGGCGGCGACCTCGTTGGAGAGGTGTCCGTGGCGGCCGAGTATGCGCTGTTTGAGCGACCAGGGGCGCAGAGAACTCTGCACAAGCTCGACGTCGTGGTTGGCTTCGAGAATGATCAGTTGGCATCCGCGCAGGCGTTCACGCGCGACCGAGGTGGGCATCCCCAGATCGGTGGCAATGCCCAGGCGCGAGGCGCCGCAGGTCAAGACGAAGCCGACCGGGTCGTAGGCGTCGTGGGGCAGCGGAAAGGGCATCAGCTCGATGTCGCCAATTGTGAAGGGTGAGCCTGAGGTGAAGATGTTCCAGTGCAGACCGTCGCCATTGCGGAGGTGGCGGGCGGTCTCACCATTGGCATAGAGCTGCACGTCGAGTTTGCGCGACAGGGTGCGCAGCCCCACGGTGTGGTCACTATGCTCGTGAGTGATGCAAATGGCGCTGAGCTTGGCGGGGTCGAGCCCGGCCAGCGCCATACGCTTCAGCGTTTGACGCGCCGAGATGCCGGCATCGATCAGCAGCGCGGTTGTGGCGCTTTCGACATAAATGCAGTTGCCGCTGCTGCCGGAGGCCAGGACACAGACACGAAGTTGGGGAAGAAGAGACATGGGCAAAAGTGGGGGGGTCAGGGGACAGGAGACAAAACACAGGGGATACGCAAAGGAGCAACAACACCCAAAAAATAGGAGGGGGGGGGGCACAGGACGGGTTTTCCACACTGTGGAAAATAGTTTTCCATAGCGTGGAAAAAGTGCGAAAAAGTTTTCCATAGCGTGGAAAAATCACAAAAAAGTTTTCCATAGCGTGGAAAAACCGCAAAAAAGTTTTCCATAGCGTGGAAAAAGTGCGAAAAAGTTTTCCATAGCGTGGAAAAATCACAAAAAAGTTTTCCATAGCGTGGAAAAACCGCAAAAAAGTTTTCCATAGCGTGGAACCGTGGGGGCATGGGATTAAACGGAGCCATCGGGCGCATGGGGGAGGTCGTCGGGGAGGGCATCGGGATCGTTGGGGTCGGGGTCGGCCTCGGCGGCCTTGCGGCGCTTGAGAAATTCGCGCGCGAGCTGCCGGTAGGCGGCGGCGCCGGTGCAGTTGGGGTCGTAGGCAATGACGGGCAGGCCGTGGGAGGGGGCCTCGGCGAGGCGTACGGAACGGGGCACGAGCGAGGTGTAGATTTTGTCGGGGAAGTGCGTCTGGATTTCACCGACGACCTGGCGGGACAGATTGGTGCGCATGTCGTACATGGTCATCACGATGCCCTCGACCGCCAGGCGCGGGGCGGCACCGGAGTCGTGGAGCTTGGCGACGGTGTTCAAAATGACGCTGATGCCTTCCAGGGCATAGTACTCGCATTGCATGGGGATGAGGATGCCGTCGGCCGCGCACAGCGCATTCAGGGTGAGAATGCCGAGCGAGGGGGGGCAGTCGATCAGGATGAAGTCATAGCGGCGGCTGGCGGCGAGCGGTTCCAGGGCCATGGTGAGCCGCTGCAGATAGTGATCGGCGCGGGCAACATCGATTTCAGCCCCGGCCAGATCGACTTCGGAGGCGACCAGATCGAGGCGGGGCATGGCCGTGGTCTGGATGATATCCGTGAGGGGCTGCTCGGACAGCAGAATGTCATAGATGCTGGCGCCGGCCGTCTTCTCGACCCCTAGCCCGCTGGTGGCGTTGGCCTGCGGATCAAGATCGATCAGCAAAATCTTTTTGCGGCGCTCGGCCAGACAGGCGGCCAAATTGACGGCCGTGGTCGTTTTGCCGACTCCGCCTTTTTGGTTGGCAACAGCAATGATGGGTGTGGACATGCAGGGATTCCTTCCAGTCAAATGATGGGGGCCATTATAGCGGCCTAATAGTTCTCGCAAACCTTTTTCGGCCAGGGGGCAAGGCGGGAGGCTGGAAACAGGGCGGCATCGACCCATAATCCGGCCCCTCAACCCTGCCCCCCCCACACACCTCCACATCCCTCAACCACGCGTGCTGCTTGCGCCGTAGGGCGCGGGTGTGGCATCGTGGGGGGGATGAAAAATGCAAACGGGCGAAACAGATGGCGGGGATGCGGGGTGTTGATTGCTACATGGGGGCTGGGGGTCTGGAGCGCTGTCGGGGGCAGCGTGGGGGTGCGGGTGGAGAATCCACCGGCGACCGGCGTCGTGGTGGTGCTGCTCTTCGATGAGGCGGATGCGTTTGCAGACCTGCGCCAGCCGTTGCGAACCTTGGCCGTGCCGGCTAGCGCTCCCCTGGAGGCGAGTTTCAACGGACTGGCGGCGGGGCGCTATGCCGTGCTGGCGTTTCATGACCGGAATGCGGACGGGGCGCTGGACCAGAACTTTATGGGGATTCCACGCGAACCGCTGGGGTTTTCACGGCGCTACTGGGGGCGGGGATCGCCCGTTTTTTCTGAGGCGGCTGTGGAGGTGGCCGCCGATGAGCAGGTGGCGGTGGACGTGGAACTGAAGGAGATTTTTGCCCGTAAGGGTCTGATTGGGGTGGGGGCGGGAGTGGTGGTGCAGTCGAGTCCCTATCGGGGTGCCGATGCGTTGCGGGTGCTGCCGATTCCGGCGGTGACCTATATCGGCGAGCGGGTGCAGGTGCTGGGGCTGGTGGCTCAGGTCGGACTGGTGAATTGGTCGAAGATGCGCCTGGCGGCTACGGCACGCTATCGCATGGGGGGGTATGACGAGGACGATAGCCGCTACCTCGAGGGAATGGGCGACCGGAAAGATTCGCTTTTCGGCGGGCTGGCCTTGCAGGCACCGTTGGCCTGGGGATGGAAGATATCCGCGGGCTACGAACACGATGTGCTGGATCGCGTGGGGGGCGGATTCGGACGCCTGGGCCTGCGGCGTGGGTTCCAATTGGGACGGGTTTCCGTCGCGCCAGGGCTGGCCGTGAACTGGTGGTCATCGGAATTGGCGCGACACGAATTCGGGGTGCGGCCAGGCGAGGCGCGCGAGGGCCGCGCGGCCTATCGGCCGGGGGCGGTGGTGAACATCGAACCGGGGCTGGCTCTTTCCGCCGAATGGCGGGGCGCCTGGCGCTTGATCCTCAGCGTCAGTGCCGAATGCCTGGCCAAGGAATTGCGCGATAGTCCGTTGGTGGACGAGTCGGCAGTCTATAAGCTGTTTGGTGCGCTGAATTATACGTTTTGACCCGGGCGGCCGCTGCGCATCCGCTCTGAATCCGCTTGCAGCCGGGGGGGGCTTCTGCTTGGATACTGCCGCAAAAATAACAATGGTATGCTGAAAGGAAAAACGTTTTATGTCAGCTCAACTAAAGAAAATCGTCGGCAACATGTTGATTGCCCAAAGCGGGGGTCCCACGGTGGTGATCAACCAGAGTCTGGTGGGGGCGGTGCTGGAGGCCAAGAAGCACAAGGAGATCAAGAACATCTACGGTGCGTTGCATGGAATCAAGGGCATTCTGGAGGAAGACCTGATCGACCTGGGCCGCGAAGATATCCATACCTTGCAGGCGGTGGCCAATACGCCGTCGTCGGCTCTGGGGTCAGTGCGCAAGAAACCCACCCCGGACGATTGTGCCCAGATTTTTGCCAAACTCCAAAAATACAACGTGCGCCATTTCTTCTATATTGGCGGCAATGACTCGGCCGAGACCGCGCATATCATCAATGAAGAAGCGAAGAAGGCGAAGTACGAGCTGCATTGCTTTCATATCCCTAAGACCGTCGACAATGACCTGCGCGAAAATGACCACACCCCCGGCTTTGCCAGTGCAGCGAAGTTCGTGGCGCAGGCATTCATGGGCGACGATTTGGACAATGCCGCACTGCCGGGAGTGAAGATCAATGTCGTCATGGGCCGCCATGCTGGCTTTCTAACGGCTGCCGCTGCACTGGCGCGCACCTATCCGGGGGCCGGGCCGCATCTGATCTATCTGCCGGAACGCCCGTTCGACGTGACGCATTTTGCCGCCGCCGTAACCAACGCCTATGCAAAATACGGCCGCTGCGTTGTCGCCGTTTCTGAGGGCATCATGGATGCCGATGGCACGCCCATTGCGGCCGCCTATACTAAGGAAGTGGACAGTCACGGTAACGTGCAACTTTCGGGCACGGGCGCCCTGGGCGACTTCCTCGTCGGGCTGATTAAGCAGAAGACCGATATTATGCGCGTGCGGGCCGATACCTTCGGCTATCTGCAACGCTCCTTCCCGGGCGTGGTGTCCGCGAATGATGCCAAGGAGGCCTTTGCGGTGGGCCGTGAGGCCGTGAAGTGCTCCACCAGTGCCGATATCGATGGCAGCATTGCCATCCGGCGCAAGAAGGGCAAAGCGTATCAGATATTCTTTGAGCGGGTGCCGCTGTCCAGCGTGGCGAAGGAAACACGCCATATGCCGGCGGCCTTCATCAGCAAGAATGGCCACGATGTGACAAAGGCCTTCCTTGATTATGTCGCGCCCATCGTTGGCGTGTTGCCGCCCATTGGCCGCTTCAAGAATATCAAGGTTAAGAAGTAGCAACATCGCCAAGGAGTGCTCATGCCTCGTCGCAAACGACTCGACTCGACCCTGGAATGGAAGGCCCTGAAGGCGCATGCCGCACAGATGAAGGGCACGTCCCTGCGTGAGTTGTTCGCGGCAGACCCCGCGCGCGGGACAGCCTTCAGCAGCGAGGCGGGAGGATGGTATCTGGATTATTCCAAGAACCGTGTTACCGCCGAAACATTGACGTTGCTGCAAGCGTTGTGTCCGATGGCGGACCTGCGTGGGCAGATCGACGCGATGTTCAGCGGGAAGAAGATCAACGAGACCGAGAATCGTCCGGTGCTGCATGTCGCGCTGCGCAATCGCGCGAATACGCCAATCCTGGTGAACCGGAAAGACGTGATGCCGGGCGTGAATGCCGTGCTCGAGAAGATGACGGGGTTTGCCGACCTAGTGCGCTCCGGCCAGTGGCGGGGCTTTACCGGTCGGCCCATCCGCAATATTGTCAATATCGGCATTGGCGGTAGCGACCTGGGCCCGGCCATGGCGTTCGAGGCGCTGAAGCCCTACAGCCAGCGGGACCTAACGGTGCGGTTCGTGTCGAATGTGGACGCGACCCATATCGTCGAGGCCACGCGCGACCTGGATGCGGCGGAAACCGTGTTCATCGTGGCCTCGAAGACCTTCACCACGCAGGAGACCATGACCAACGCCGAGACCGCCAAGGCGTGGCTGCTGGAGGCGCTGGGCGATGCCGCGGCCGTGGCCAAACACTTCGTGGCGGTGTCGACCGCGACCGAGAAGGTGCAGGCGTTCGGTATTGATCAGGCCAATATGTTTGGCTTCTGGGACTGGGTCGGCGGGCGCTATTCGCTGGCGTCAGCCATCGGGCTGCCGCTGATGATCGCGATTGGGCCGGAAAACTTCATTCGCATGCTGGAAGGGTTCCACGAGATGGACCGCCATTTTGCCGAGGCGCCGTTCGAACAAAACCTGCCGGTGCTGTTGGCACTGCTGGGCATCTGGTATGGCAATTTCTTCGGCGCGCAGAGCACCGCACTGCTGCCCTACGATCAATATCTGTCGCGGTTCGCGGCCTATTTCCAGCAGGGGGATATGGAGAGCAATGGTAAGCGTGTCACGAAAAACGGCAAAGTCGTGCCCTATGAAACTGGCCCCGTGGTGTGGGGCGAGCCCGGCACCAACGGCCAACACGCCTTCTACCAGCTCATCCACCAGGGTACGAAACTGATCCCGTGCGATTTTATCGGGTTCTGCCAAAGTCATAATCCTGTCGGCGATCATCACGCCAAGCTGATGAGTAATTTTTTCGCCCAGACCGAGGCCCTGGCCTTCGGCAAGACCGCCGATGAATGCCGCGCCGAGGGTGTGCCCGAGAAGCTCGTGGCCCATAAAACCTTCCCCGGCAATCGGCCCACCAACACCCTGCTGGCGGAAAAACTCACGCCGGAAACGTTTGGCCAGTTAGTCGCCCTCTACGAACATAAAATTTTCACCCAGGGCGTGATCTGGAACATCTTGTCCTTTGATCAATGGGGGGTTCAACTCGGCAAGGTGCTGGCCAATCGTATCTTGCCCGAACTGAAGTCCCCAGGCTCTCTCCTGGCTCACGACAGCTCCACCAATGAGCTGATCCGGCGCTTCCGTTCCAAATCTGCCTAAAGCAATCAATAACCAAAACAGCCGGACCGCCCTTCCCCAAAAGCGGCGAGATTCATATTTTAAGGGCTGACCCCAGCTTATCAAAAATTAACATTAGCGGGCTTGACGCTCAAGTAGGGGGGGAGCAGAATCATCGTGGACACAAACACGACTCCAAGGAGGTTCCCCATGAAAAGCGGTATGGTTTGTTGGTTGGGCGTTGCGGTGTTGGTTTTGGCAGGAATGGGGGTGTGGGCGCAGCCGCCTGCGCAGATCGACTATCAGGGCAAGATCCTGGTCAGCGATATTCCCCTGACGGGAGACGGCTACTTTAAGTATGCCATTTCCGACGAGGCGGCCACGACAAATTACTGGTCGCAGGATGGGACGGATACGGGGGAGCCGCTGACTTGGCTCACCAACGATTGTTACAATGGGGTGTTTAGCACCGCGCTGGGTGCCGCGCCGATGAACGCCATCGATCCCGCGATCTTCGCTGTCGATACGGCGTTGTACCTGAGGGTGTGGTTCAGCAGTGATGAGGTGACGTTTAACGAAATGCTGCCCGCGCAGCGGCTCCTCAGCGCGCCCTATGCCATCAATGCCGATACGCTCGACGGCTATCATGCCATCGATCTGCTCGGCGGCAGCATCACGGAAACCGATCCCGTGTTTCGCGCCAGCGCGGCTTTTGGGGTCACGACTGGCGGTATCGCCAACTGGAATACGGCCTTTGGGTGGGGCGACCACGCATTGGCCGGTTATTTGACCACGGAGACCGACCCAGTCTTTGCCGCCAGCGATGCCTTCGGCATTACGACGGCAGCCATCGCCAATTGGAATACGGCCTTTGGATGGGGCGACCACGCATTGGCCGGTTATTTGACCACGGAGACCGATCCGGTCTTTACGGCAAGCGATGCCTTCAGCATCACGGCTTCGGCCATCTCTCAGTGGGATGAGGCCTACAGTTGGGGCGATCACTCAAGTGAAGGATATTTGAAGCAGTTTGACTTCAGCGATTTCTCAGCCGTATCGGGCATCGACAGCTCGAGTGTGAGCTGGTGGGATGAGGCCTACAGTTGGGGCGATCATTCGCTGGCGGGCTATGCCCTGCAAAGCGATTTTTCGGAATACGGTTCGGTCACCATGATCGGCAGTTCGGATATATCGAATTGGGATGAGGCTTACAACTGGGGCGATCATTCGCTGGCCGGTTATCTGGCCAGCGAGAGCGATCCGGTCTGGACCGCGGCGAGCACGGGGTACTACCAGAAGACCGAAGCCGATGCACGGTATGTGGAGGTGGCAGGGGACACCATGACCGGCGCACTGGCCATCGACGATGCCGCCAGCGGGACCCTGAAGCTGGATTCTTCCCTGACAAACATCGCCGTGGGCGCTGCCGCCTCGGCCGCCGGCGGCACGGAGCGGATTGCCATCGGTCACGAGGTGACCAATAGCGTGGACAACACGGCAAGGATACGGGGCGCATTCTACATGGATGGCGGTGACTCGGTATGGGCCCGCTCCACTTTCGGAACTGGTTCATTCGAGCAACTGCTCCCGCTGCCGGATATCCAGAACATCGTGTATGTGGCCACCAATGGGTCTCCGGTCGGTCCTGGCACGATTGACCGGCCGTTCGACACGCCCCAGCTCGCCTATGACTATGCGGCGGCCCACTATACCAACGTCCCCGCAACGGTGGTCATTGCCGCCGGGCAATATCTGCCCCTGAATATGAACGCGGGCAACATCCATGTGATCGGCGAGAGCCGCGCCCAGTTGGACAGCCTGACCATCTCCGCAGTAGCCCATTCCATCTTGGGCAAGCAGCGCGTCGAAAACCTCGTCGTAACAAGCCGGGCTATCGTGATGCCAGACCAAGGCCAAGACGTGAAATTCCATAACTGCCGACTGGAGGGCGGCCTCAGTATCTTTGGCTCCAATGTCGAAGTGCAGGACTGCTCTGCCTCGGGAATGGAGGGGGCCGCGGTGACGGTGGGCAATGGTATAACCTCTATCAGCGGTATCGCGCTGACCCAATCCTCGTTTTGGTCGGCTTCGGTCGGGCAGGGCACGTTGCTGGTCCACCAGAACGTGGACGAGTTGGAGGTCATCGGCTGCAAGATATTTAACTGGGCTCCCTATGCGGCAATCGAAGACTTGCAGCCAGCCACGATGGGATTAATGACTCCCCACCTGTATTCACACAATGTCATCCGCGGGGCCGAAACCGGAACGTCACCGATTCCAGCCGTCTTCGATCCTAATGCGACGCCGGGGCCGACCATGGTGTTTGTGCACAACGCGGTCTGGGGCGATGTGGGCGTGACCAGCAACCAGCAATTTTACGCGAACAACGTGGTCTATGGGCAGATCAACAACACGGGCGGCGCCGTCGGTTGGAGCCAGGCGGGCGTGGGCACCGGCATCGATTCGGCGGGCAATACGGAACATCAAATCGTCTACCCGCAACCCGGCGGCATTGGTTTCCCGTGGGCCTGGCAGGATTGAGGAAGGATGGCCGCGATGAACAAGCCAATTCCATTTCGGGCTTCACTGGGGCTGGCCGCGCTGGGATGCGTGCTGGCCCTGAGCCCCGCCGCCGCCGGTAGCCGGGTGGGCGGCGACGCCGATATCCTCTACGAACGCGTGGGCGTCGGTGGGGCGACATATGCCGCTGCTGGCGTCACTACACTCGGCGGGTCGATCGGGCAGGGCGTCCAGCCTTGGATTGCCACCAACACCCAGGGTGAGGTGTTCCTGAATGGCTTCTGGAAGGGCGAGGATGCCTGCACGCTCTACAATCCGACCATTACGGAGATCGCCAGCTTGTCCAATCAGGTGGCGATCACGTTTATGGTGGTCAACGACAACACCTACTCGGTGGAATACATCGACATCGAACCCGGTGGGCTGGAGGCGGGGGTGCACCGCATCACCAATGAGGTGCAGACGCTGACCGGTATCGGGCTGGCGGGCTCCACCACGACGGTCTGGCACAATGTCAGCGGGAGCACCAACCGGGCGAAGGTCTACCTGATCCGCTGCGAGTAACCACGGGTTCGTTGGGCTTCGCGGTGCACTATGGCAGCGGCGTCAGGAGCGCAGCCAATCCGGATTGAGCGTGGCCGCGAAGGAGGAGGAGACAACGGCTTCCACCAGCAGATGTTTGCCGTCTACCTTCTGGTCCAGCACCTTGCCATTGGAATGAATCGCCGCGATCCAGCGCCCCTCGCCAGCCGGTATCTTCAGGCGTAAATGAGTTACCCGGTCACGCAGCAGGTCGGCGATGGTCTGGCTGAGGCGCTCGGTGCCGTCGCCAGTGGAGGCCGAAATCGCGGTGGAATGCTGGAAGCGGTCTGCCAGCCGAATGGCCTGGTTGCGGCCTCTTTCCAAGTCGGTCTTGTTGAAGACCGCGAGCACGGGCTTGGCGTCGGCCCCCAGTTCGCGCAGAACGGTCTCGACCGCGTCAATCTGTTCATCCACCCGCGGCTGTGAGGCATCGATAACGTGCAGCAGCAGGTCGGCTTCGACGACCTCTTCGAGCGTCGCTTTGAACGACTCGACCAGGTGATGGGGCAGCTTGCGGATGAATCCGACGGTGTCGGTTAGCAAACAGGGCTGATGGTTGGGGAGTTGAATCTGCCGCGTGGTGGGGTCCAACGTGGCGAAAAGCTGGTCGTCGGCATGAACATTCGCATCGGCTAGCCGATTGAGAAGGGTGGATTTGCCGGCATTGGTGTAGCCCACCAGCGTCAGCAGCGCCCAGCCATGACGCCGCCGCCCGCGACGTAATTCCGAGCGGCGCTGGCGGACGCTCTGGAGCTGTACCTTGATGCGCCCGATGCGCTGTTCGATGCGCCGGCGGTCGAGTTCAAGCTGCTTTTCGCCGGGGCCTTTAAGGCCGATGCCGCCTTGCTGGCGTTCGAGATGGGTCCACAGGCCGCGCAAACGCGGGATCAGATAGCGCAATTGGGCCAGCTCGATCTGCAGGCGACCTTCCAGCGTGAGGGCCCGCTGAGCGAAAATATCGAGAATGAGTTGTGTCCGGTCCACCACCCGCACCCCGAACAGGTCTTCCAGTGTCCGCCCCTGCGCCGGAGAAAGGTCGTCATCGAAAATAATCAGGTCGGCGTTGGCCGCCGCGGCTTTGGCGACAATCTGCACGGCCTTGCCGCGGCCAATGTAGGTGGCCGGATGCACCGCGCGCAGGCGGCACAGGCTTTTACCAATGACCAGGGCTTGTGCCGTGTCGGCCAAGGCCCGCAGTTCCCGCAAAGAATCCTCGATTTCGGCCCGGGGGGTGTCGCCCAGGTGGGTCGCAATCAACCAGGCGCGCTCCGGCGCGGCATCTTGTGTGGGGTGCAGCAATGTCATAAGGGCGGGGTGGAGGGCTGCCGGTTGGCGGGCCGGATGTGCTCGGCGAGCCAGCGGAAATCAGCATCGTTGAAGTACCAGCGCTCGCGGAGCGGTGCCTCCCATAGCGGCGGCTGGGGCACGGACAGGGCCGCCAGATAGTCATTGAAGGCCTCGCGTCCGAGTTTCTGTCGCAGCGCCCCCACCAGGGCTTCGGCCTGCCAGTAGAAGGCGCCCACTTGCGCCGGTTTCCGGGGGTAGGCATCGAGGTGCAAAAGGGCCTCGAGGGAATACAGGTGGCCCGGCAGCTTGTCGGGCAGGGGGCGCTCGACGGTTTGCTTTAACGGCCGCGCGGCAGCTTCTGCGGCGGCGGCGCCCATGATATTCGCCAGGCCTTCATCCAGCCAGAGGGGCGGGCGGGCCGGGTGTTGTTTATAGGTAATCCAGTGGGAGAGTTCGTGGCCCAGCCGAAAGGCCAGTTTCAAGGGGTCCTGGCCGGGGTGCAGGCGAATGTCGTCGTGCTCTTGCGCCGCCAGGGCTTGAGCATGGAACAGTGCTTTGGCGCGTTTGTAAAATGGGGTGGGGGGCTGCAGATGGATGCTGAGTGTGGCGGGCGCCGGTGGTGGGCCGAGTTCTTTCATTACCGTACGCATGGCGATGGCGAGCGTATCGGGCACCAGCTCCGGGATGGGGCCGTTTGCACCAAAAATATGGCACACGACAAGGCCATCGGCGAACTCTAGGCGGAGCGGTTCAGCAGCAGCAGGGGCAGGGGACGGGGGGGCCGTCATGATCAGGGCTCCGAGTGTTAGCGTTAAAACAGTCTGTTGGCAACAGGTCATAAGAGGACTATACCACAGTTAATGTTTGGCAATGTTGGCCATTCGTCACCATCAGTCAACCATGATGCATGGAAGGGGGGGGCGTCATGGTTGCATCAAACAAGGCCAGGCCCGGCTGCAAGGGCTCATAACAAGTTTCTCAAACAAAAAAATGGAGCGGGAGACGAGGTTCGAACTCGCGACGTTCAGCTTGGGAAGCTGTACTGAAACGGCATTTTTACTATTGTTTTCCATAATGGTTGACACGCTTTGACAAAATGCTATCTTGTGCACAGATAAACAACCATCCGCGAAAGGGTGCACGATGAAAGCCAAGAGAGCCAAGGTCAAGACCTACGAACACCACGGAATCAAAATCCGAGAGCTGCGCCCCGAGCTGCCCGAGGGCGGCGGCGGATACTATCAAACGGACCTGATGCGCCGGGGACGGCGGGAGCGTACCGGCTTCGACACGCTGGAAAAAGCAAAGGCCCACTGCCAGATGATCGGATTCAAGCTGGACAACGAGGGAGCGGCGGTCCTGTCCCTGACTCCAGCGCAACGTCAAGATGCAGTCGCGGCGCTGGACATAATGGACGGCATGGCGTCACTGACGGCGGCGGCGAAACTTTGGGCGAGGCACAACGGTATTGCCGGAGGCGTCACCGTGGCCGAACTCGGGCGGCGATGGCTGGCCGCTCTGAAGGTGCAGGGATGCAGGCCGTCCACACTACGGGAGAGGGAACACAAGGTTGGCAGGCTGGCGGCAGACATGGGGGAACGCCCCGTGGTGTCCCTGACCCGCGATGATATTGCCGGATGGCTGACGGCCAAAGGCGGAACGGGGGCGACATGGGACGGATACAGGAGAGCATTCAACGCCATGTTCAACCATGCTGTACGGGAGCGTATGGCCGAATCGAATCCCGTTGCCGGGATTCGGGCCGTGCGGATGGATGAGAAGTTGCCGACACCCTTCACCGTTGCCGCTGTTCAATCCCTGATGCGGACGGCGGCAGAGTGGACCCCGGCCATCGTGCCTACGCTGGCGGTGCAGTTTTTCGCGGGACTCCGTCCTGGGGAAGCGATGGGGCTGGATTGGAGCGCCGTTGACTTCAAGGCAAAGACCATCCGCGTCATGCCCGAGACTTCCAAGGTGCGGCGGACCCGGATCGTGCCGATGAACCAGACGTTGATTGACTGGTTGACGCCCTACCGGAAAGCGCGGGGGAAGGTCGGCATTCAGACGCAAAACCAATTCGACTACGCCATCTATCGCAAGCCCATCGGACCCGCCACCGAACAGAAGGGAGTCCCGATTGCCGAGCGCAAGCCCGACACACGCCCCAAGGGGCTACTGGCAGCGGCGGGGGTTGACTGGATACAGGACGGACCCCGAAAGACCTTTGCAACGATGCACTTTGCCCTGGGCGGCGACGCTGGAAAAACGGCGGCGATTCTCGGGCATTCCGGCGACGCTGGCATCTTGTACAAGCATTATCGGGGATTGGTGATAAAGGCAGATGCGCGGCGGTTTTTCGCCATCCGTCCGGCGACTGATAAGGTCGTGAAAGTGAACTTCAAGCGGGCAACTGCATAGACGTAGAACATCCAGTTAACGAGGGTGTCGGCCATGCGCTGACGCCCTTTTTTTGTGTCTAAAAACCGAGACGCAGAATGTCCCCTAGCCCGTTGTGCATCTTCCTTGACCGTGAGAGTATTTCCACCAAAGGAGACCAAACCATGAAAAATGCAACGACCAAACCGACCGAAGAAAACAGTGATTATCTGCGCCCCGATGGGGTTTGCCGATATGCCAGGATCAGCCGCCGCACCCTATCAGATTGGCAGGCGCGGCGGATAATTCCGTTCATAAAAGTTTCGAGCAAGTGCGTCCTGTTTCGGAAATCGGACATCGACAAAGCCCTATCCCGCTTCGAGGTTTCGGCGGTTCAATGAATACGCCCGTCACCGCCCCGAGCGCGATGCGCTACGATGGAGCCGCATACTGCCCCCGCTGTGGATGCGATACAGCGACCGGGCTACTCCGCTTGTCTTCCGGGCATATCGGGCGCGTCTGCTGCCAGTGTCGGGCGCTCCGCAAGGGCAAGCCCTATGCGTCCCGCCGTGACTACGAACTTGCAAGCCTAATCCAGCCGATGCCCGAGGGGGCCAAGGGTGTACATGCAACCGCCCCGCAATAAACGAGACGCCTTCAAATGGTTGTGGGCTGTGGCCGAACTGCCCGCCAGCATGAAGGAAAAGGCGCTCTTGTGGCCGCTGGCGCTTCATGCCGACAGCAACGGGCAATCCTACCCCGGAGAGGCCACCTTGCTCCGGGAAAGCGGGCTGGGCAGTGAAAGCACCTTGCGCCGCACCCTGCGCCAGTTGGAGCGCCGGGGCTGGATCAAAACCATGCGGCACGGTCACGCGGTAAAGGTCAATGGAAAGACGTTTTTTCTCAATCGCTACAGCCTCACCGTTCCGATTCCACCACCGGTCACAGCTATGACCGGTAGTGAGGCAGTGACCACCGGTCAAAACGAGCACGACCACCGGTCAAACAGCAATTCACCACCGGTCAAAATGGACTCCACCACCGGTCACAGCTATGACCGGGAAATGTCCAGAGGAATGTCCAGGGGAATGTCCAGGGGAACTAAAGGCGGGTCAGTGACCCGCAAGGATGAGTTTGTTTCAGACTGCAAGCCAAGGATCATCCAATGAACACCACCAGCAAACGAACAGCATCCAAAGCCGCTACAAGTGTCACTCAATCCCGCAGTGGGCTATTGTTGGGCGTCCTATACACTGACCCGGAACAAGGAACCACCGGGGCAGGATGGCAACACCCCGGCCATGCGTGGGCGGTGTCCCACTGTCCCACCCCTAAAGGGGTGGTGGGACAGGTGGGAGGGCAAGGCCGCCAGTGTCCCGGGACAGTCCGTGGGACACTTTGGGACAGGGGGCAGGAATGAACCCCAACACCAGCACAACCGGAAACATGATGAACGGTTCAACACCATACCAGCCCGCCCACACTGTACCGGGCCACCCCGAGGGGGCCGCGATGGATGCTACCGTGAAGGCATGGACCGGACCCAAGCCGATGCCGGATTATTTAGATGTACCCAGCCCGGCGCATTGGTTTTGGATCGAACTAGGTCCGCGCATTCGCCGCCGCCCGCGCTGTGATGGGGAGGATTGATCATGGCAATGCGCGATGACAACCCAATCGAAAACTTCCAGACCTTTGCCGAACGCCTGCTTGCCGAGGGGTACGACGTTTTCCGCGACGAATACGG
>JAQUJC010000072.1 GCA_028681135.1 Kiritimatiellia bacterium
ACCCATTCTCGGCGGCCACAGGCTATGGACAACTCGCCAGGCCGCTGGCATAATGAAGCAAGCAAATGGAGAACCTGAAGCTGTCTTAAACTTCTAAAAAACTGGCTCCGCTATCGGGACCACCCCTCTTCATATGCTTTACAATCTGGTGTGAGCCTCTCCCACTCACAGTTATCCCAACTATATTCCCAGCATAAATCCTCTAGATCCGGGTGTGGAGGTTTATCTTTCCGTCGACAGCACTCAGCGCCGAATGTAGCATCGTCGATTGGTATCCAGCATGCAGGATCATGTTCACAATAAGGATTATTGGGATTGGCTCCCGCCCATCCTGTCCACGGCATACATATCATGAGAGCCAGTATCAGGGGTATGATTTTGTAATACAAGTTCATTCTCTCTCCTTGATCAATAGTCCAACTTTTCGATGGGTTTAGAGCGTTGGGTCAGTCGCTTGCAATCAGCTTCGACCTTGCGGGCAAAAGGCTCAGACTCAATCAGGACGCTGAATTCATCACTATAACTGACACCGAATCCGGTCAGGTTGGCGCTGCCGAGCAAAACCTTGTCGCGGTCCACCAGGATGATCTTCTTGTGCATGGTGCGGTATTCCTGGATAAAGCGGACGTTTACACCATCTTCTTCAAGGGTCTGGGCATAGTTGAGCGTGGCGTTGCGGATGGGCATGGGGGTGCCCTTGCCGAATTCCGAGATGACGAGGGCATTTAATCCGGTTTGGGCCTTCGCCCGAACGGTGTTATAAATTGCTTGGATGGTTTCGTGGCTGCCGCCGCTAATGAAATAGGCCAGAATCCAGATGCGGGAGCGGGCGGACTGGACGGTGCTCTGGACGGCCTCGCCAAAGGCTTCGGTGGGAAGGAATCGGACTGTGGCGGAATCGCGGGCCTTAAGGATGCGGGCAACGCGGTCGAGTTCAAGGTTGGTGCGCGCCTTCTGGGGTGTGCCATAGACCACATAGCGCACGGCCCGGATGGGCACGTTGGTCATTATCGGTGGGGATGCTGTTTGAATGAGCGTACGGTAGGCATCCGAGGTCTCGCCCACAATGTTGCCGGTGAGAAAGGACCCATCGCGCAGATGGAAGGTGTCGAGTTGGGCAGAGGCGATGGGGGTGAGGCAAAGCCATATGAGGAAGGAAGATGCCAGAAAGAGGCGGCACGGGGGCCCGCCTTCGCCAAGGCTACGGCGGACAAGCGTGCCGGCTTCATTCCCCGGCGGTCTCGGCAAGATCGCCCTACCTTTTCGAACCTCAGCGGTCTTAACGCCCCATGCCTGCGGCTTGGCAAGCTTGGCGAGAGAAGGCATAAAGCTGTTTTTCATCATTCCATGTCCTCCAGTTGCTCGAGGAGGTCGGTGCGGGCGGAGCCGCGAGATTGGGTGAGATGGCGCAGGGTGGTGATTTCCTGCCGCCAGAGGTCACGGCTGCGCATGTCACTGATGGTTCGGCGACTGAGGATGAAGTCGGCGAGCTTCGGCTCCTGGGCATCAAGGATGATGAGAGCACTGGACTCATAGACCCGCTTGCCTGACAGGGCACCTTCCGACCAGTTGTGGGAGCCGACAATGACCTTGGAGAGGTCCACCACGACAGTTTTCATGTGGAGCGGGACAGTCGGCAGGGCCAGGCGCACATCGATCCCGGCGCGGCGGAGGCGTTCGGCGCGATTAGAGTGGTGCTCATCGAGGCGGTCGGCAGTGCCAGGCGGCGTATAGAGGACCATATAGACGTAGACTCCGCGCCGGGCGGCGGCTTCGAGATCACGGATGACTTCTTCGGTGAAGGGAGCGGTGCGTTTCTGTTCGGAGAACACGTACATGCCGATGAAAATGGACTGGCGAGCGGTCTGAAACAGTCGGCGCAGAGCGGGCTGGAGTTCCTCGTCCGGCAGATAGGCAACCTTCCCGGTGCCCTCGAACGCGGGAAACGGAATCCGGCCAAGGTCGGTAAAGTTGGTGCGGGGACCGGTGGCGGGGAGATTGATGCAAAAATCGGGATCAACACGGGAATCATCGGCTGCGGACAGATCAAGGGCTTTGGTCTCGAAGGAGCGGCTTTCGGCAATGATGTCACTAAGGTTTTGGGAATAGAGATCAGCCAAAGCGGGAGAATCGAGCCAGAGCACGTCTTCAAGATTGCCATCGAGAGCAGTGGGGGTCCAATTGGCGGAACCGGTCCAGACATGGCGGTCATCAATGACCACGGCCTTCAGATGCATGGAGGCGCGGTCTTTATGGAAGCTGGCGACTTGCACCCCAGCATCCCACAGGACCTGCAATTCGCCCAATCCGCGTCCACTCACGGCTACGGAATCCACGACCAACCGAACGGTGGCATTTGTGGCAATCTGCGCCAAGGTATCCAGCAGATCGCGGTCCGTCAGCAGATACATTCCGATATCCACGGTTTGGGCGGTTTTCAGCAACGGGATCAGATCACCCAGAATGGTTTGGCGCGCGGGTGTAAAATACGCGCGCACCCGGTCGGCCATGGCGGGGGTTCCCGGCAAATTTCGCGGCGGGGCAGGCAGGCGACGGCTGAACCGACGCGACACTTTTGAGGGTGGCGGGCCTTCCAGGCGCTTGCCGCTGGTTTGGATTATATCGAAGTGGTCAAGATACTTCGCGGCCAGATCGGGAGAGTACAGCGCGAGGACATCCTCGTAGTTGCTTTCTTCGGCGGCTTCGGACCAGTTGGCCGCGCCGGTCAAAACAACCTTTCCATCCACCACGGCGCATTTGTGGTGCAGGCGACCGGACCCTTCTGGAGAAACCACATACACCTCCACCCCATGATCCTTGAGACGTTCCAGCATGGGCCGGTTGGCCGTCGTATCCATATCGATGCTGGTCAAAACTCGCACGGCAATACCCCGTTCGGCGGAGAGATGGCAAAGCGCCTCAGCCAAGGCCTCACTGCTGAAGTAGAACATGGCGATATCCACGCGGGAGCGCGCCTGCTCCAGTTCGGCGATAATCAGCGGGATGCCTCCACCCCCGGGCGAAAAGGCGACACGGCAGGAAATGTCCCGATCAACCAGGGCAGCAGGAGTTTCAATCGAGTCCAGCGTCTGGGCGACGCTACTAGGAATCAGAGAGAATGAGAGAGAGAGAGAGAGAGAGAGAGAGAGAGAGAGAGCAGATAGTATGCCAAGTTTTCATTTTGAACGTCATTATCGTCATTATTGTCGTAATATTAACTGCATGTGCGAGTAAAGACACAGTACGATGGGTAAGTCAAGCCATTTCAAATATATTTCACCACTATTTCAGGGCCTTGCACTGGCTGCGCGTGACCCCTCTGTAGTCTCGGTTATTATAATATGTGAGACTGGGTTAATCGATCATCGGATTATGGGTTTGTGGGGGGCTACGGGGTCCATTTGAGTTTTCATAGAGTGAATAATCCAGGCGCAGTCCATTCGGTGAGTGGAGCGCCGCCTGTGTAAGGGCGGGCAACAATTTGGGGGGCGCCGCCCGTTTAAGGGCGGCCTACAGCTTGGGGGTGCCCTTGCCGAATTCCGAGATGACGAGGGCATTTAATCCGGTTTGGGCCTTCGCCCGAACGGTGTTATAAATTGCTTGGATGGTTTCGTGGCTGCCGCCGCTAATGAAATAGGCCAGTATCCAGATGCGGGAGTGGGCGGCCTGGACGACCTCCTGGACGGCCTCGCTAAAGGCTTCTGTTTTCTCCGCTCCTGCCCGTTGACGCACCCGCGCCAGTCCGCACTAGTTCGGCCTCGGGGAATAGGATTTTTCGGAGCTTTATACAATGCCTGCGCTTTCCCCTGTCAACACTTCCCCACGTCCTCGAGGAGCGGCGCGGGTACCGATCTTTTCATCGGGGTGCCAAAGGCACATGACTCGGAGCCCATGTGGCTTGCTATTTCCTCATGCTAAAGCTCTTCATTCCCAACGTGTCCCCGGCGTTCATCGGTGCTTTTGGATCGACCCTTTCTCGACCACTTTTTGACCACTATTCTCTATACAACCGCTCCTTTTCGAGCACCGAACTATCCCCCGTCCATTCCTTCCTGTGTATTTGCCCATAAGTTTTAGTGGGATATCTTTCTCTCCCCCTCTATTTAGAAAACCTGTCTTTTGGAGGTTCATCTGGAAGTTGTGGTACTTGATAATCATCCTCACCAGATGATTCGATGCGAGTTTCTACTCTTTTAAGAGAATGTTCAGCAATTGATTTGCTGCCTTCAATGCCATTTTCTGCATATTGCCGCAATATATCGACTGAACGCGCAGTGCCTATATACCCAAGAGTTGACAGAACTTGTGGCTGCAAGCCGTCATCGTCGATAAAACTCAGGATGGCCGCTTCGACTTCTGCACCGGGAAATGCCCTGAGATGAGATATAATTCGTCCCTTATCATGAATTCTCAATGTCGGTTTGCGCAACAGATCGACCAGACGCGAAATCTTCAGGTTTGGTTGCATATCCATAAGTGAACACAATGCTTTTCCCGAAACAAATCTATCGGACTTCAATACTAAGGAAACCAGGGCATCTGCAGCGGCCGGGGTATTAATTTTGGCAATACGCTCAATAACTGGATCATAGTCACGTCCATCGGGATTCATTGCTATTTCCAGCAAACGCTCTATATCATTTTCTTCTGCTAAGGATTCTGCAAACGCTTCATCTTCAGCCTGTAGCTTGGAATTCAATTGTGAGAGATATCTCAATAATTCAGCCTGATCATCATTTTGAAATCCATACACATCCAACAGCATTGATAGTATTGCAATAAATATTAATAGTGTTGTTTTCATTTTTTCTCCATCTCGTATTCTATTCTTCCTCGGTATAGAGATGTGCGGTATTGGCTTTCGCGGGATTTGCATTTGTTTTGACAGGCTGTACCAGCCGCAATTCGCGAACAACCCCATTTGTTGTCAGGAATACATCTCTCGCAGAACCTTTCCGGTAATCTACGCAATAGATATCTTCATCATATGGAAAAGGATAACCAGATTCGGCGACATCACCCATATGAGTACTTGATGGAATATACGTATAGGTCATTTCCCTTATTGCTTTGTCCTTAGAAACCGAACCAGTCCCAAGGTAATGAACGATGCGCGATGATTTTGGAAATCGAAGTTCATCAACGGTGATATATTCTCCGAATATCACCTCTCGAAGTAGTACTTTATTGATGAAGTACTTTGCATTTTGCATAGCGCCTTCGTTCAGGCTGACAACAAGTTCCGCGATGGCATACTCATTGCTTTTTCCCAAAACTATCTTGTTGCTGCTGACCTGCATTGATTCCATACGATATTTGCCGTACAAATGGTCAACATATCCATCTGCTGCAAAGAGCCAGAAAGGGTCATCTGAATATGCATCATCGAATACGCCACAACTGATGCCTTTGAATCCTGATGATTTATGCTTGATCAGTTGAATTTTCATATCAGGTGCATAAATGAATACATCCCGGTCTGTGGGAAAGTGATCTAACGGATCAATCCCCTGTTGTGCCTGCTCGTATTCCGTTTGAGAAATTTCAACGCTCTCTACCCATACAACGCTGGATTGAACAAAGGCCCGCTCACGGCGGTAGACTGTCGTCTCTTTGTCAAAAAACAACTTCATCCCATGCAAAACGCGCTTGAGATTTCCTAGGGCACCTGACGGCGGATCCTTGGCATATTTTTCTAGCTCAAAATAATCATTGATTTCTGCATCAGTCAATGCCTCCCGTTTTTCACGCCGTTTTTCCATGACAACAACCGTATATACCCCCCCCGGTTGTGACCCTACAGAAATATGGGCGAGTAGGCACAATATAATTACAATAAACATCATTATTGGTTTCATAGACACCCGGCCCTTTGCTGAATTATTTCAAAACTAACTATCTTACAACCGCCGCAGGCTTGCCCCAACTTTTTGCATCTACAGTCACCACACCTAAACATCGCGCATGCGATGAATGCAGGGGGGATTTTGATTAAGGCAGCACACGGACTACAACATTCCAAAATCTTGGTAACCATTTCATGTACATCATAGTCCGGGTTGTTACATTGAAGTCGAACTCTCCGCATAAAATCATGCGTTGTTTCTCGGCACCCACAGTCGGCAACCGGGTCACAACGACCTAGTTCTCGCGCCTGGAGAGCATACGGGCCACAAGTGCCACATTGCATTGCGTAGGTGGTTTGCATCCAACCTGTTGCTCCCCTGCATCTTGACACAATATCAACCAGTATCCCACTTTGGCACTCCTTGCAGTGTGTATTTGGCGGTTTATAGCCATCCGTTTTATCCATTACACCACCTCTGCCGTCGCAGTGCTTACAAGGCTCACCATGTATTGCGGTAAACCCTGGTTTTGGTCGACAGCAATTATTTCCATACCAAGTCGATGGATCATTATTAGGTTCCCAACATGGCGGAGGATGCGGGCAGTATGGATTATTAGGATTCGATTGAGTCCATCCTGTCATTTGCACACACATAACGAATGTTATTATCAGGGGTATGATTTTGTAATACAAGTTCATTCTCTCTCCTTGATCACGCCTCCTTGATCACTATTTCAGGGCCTTGCACTGGCTGCGCGTGACCCCTCTGTAGTCTCGGTTATTATAATATGTGAGACTGGGTTAATCGATCATCGGGTTATGGGTTTGTGGGAGGCTACGGGGTCCATTTGAGTTTTCATAGAGTGAATAATCCAGGCGCAGTCCATTCGGTGAGTGGAGCGCTGCCTGTGTAAGGGCGGGCAACAATTTGGGGGGCGCCGCCCGTTTAAGGGCGGCCTACAACTTGCGGGTGCGGCCCGTTTAAGGGCGGCCTACAATGATGGGGGTGCCCCCCCTCTAGCCCTGTGAATGATAAGGTCAATGAAACCAGTGGAAAAGAACGGTGACAGATGGTATCACTATGGGGCAATGGATAGCATGATGAAAGCAGAGGTGGACATCTCGGCGACCCCCGCTGATCTGGCGATGGCTCTGGCACAGCGCGTCGCGGCGGTGGCGACGGCGGCGGTCCGCGCGCGCGGACGCTTTATGGTGGCCATTCCCGGCGGCTCCGTCCTGACGCTGCTGGCGCAGGGACTGCGCGAGATGGCCATCGATGCCGCCCACTGGCACGTGTGCTGGACGGATGAGCGGGCCGTGCCTGCCGACGACGACCACAGCAACTTTCGCGAAGCCGGCGAGCGCTTCCTCCCGCTCCTGCAGCTCCCCGCCTCCCAGCTCCATCCCATTCAGGGCGGGTTGGGACCGGATGCCGCTGCCCTCCAATACCAGGAGGAACTTCAACAGCTCTTCAATCCGGCCCCCGGTGCCCCCCCGCGCTTCGATCTCATTTTGCTGGGCGTGGGGGAAGATGGCCACGTAGCATCGTTGTTCCCCGAGAACCCGGCGTTGTTAGAAACCCAGCGCTGGGCGGTCGGGGTGCGGCACGCCCCCAAGCCACCCCCGGAGCGAATCAGCCTGACTCTGCCAGTTCTCAATCAGGCCCGCCACGTCATCGTGGCCGCCGCCGGCACCGGCAAAGCCGACATCATTGCACAGGTTTTCGCCACCCGCGCCTCTCCCCCCCTGCCCGTCCAGTCCCTGCATCCCCGCAATGGCGACGTGTGCTGGATGCTCGAACGCGCTGCGGCCGCCAAATTGCTGCCCCGCCCCCTGCCAAGGAGTGCCCATGAGCCCGGATAATCCCACCGCCGAAACCACCACCATCGTTATCTTTGGTGCCTCGGGCGATTTGACGCATCGCAAACTGATCCCGGCCCTGTACCACAACCGCAAAAAGGGGCGCTTGTGGGACCGCACCCGGATCGTCGGGGTCGCCCGGCGCGACTGGACTGACGCATATTTCCGCGAGCGCCTGCGCGACGCGGTCAAGAAAGCAGGCGGACGCTTTGATGATGCCACCTGGCACGACTTCATTCAACGGGTCTGGTATGTGCAGGCCGATATCGAAGCGCCTGGGGACTATGCCGAACTGGAGCAGCGTCTGCGGGCGATCGAAGGCCACCCCGCCAACCGGCTGTACTACCTGGCGACGGCCCCAAACCTTTATGGCCCCGCCTGCGATAGCCTGGCGGCCAACGGCATGAGCGCTGAAACCGACGGCTGGCGGCGGATCGTTATCGAGAAGCCCTTTGGCCACGACCTGGCTTCGGCGGTGGCCCTGAACCAGCGCGTGAACGCTGCGTTCCGGGAACATCAAGTCTACCGCATCGACCACTACCTCGGGAAGGAAACGGCCCAGAACATCCTGTTTCTGCGGTTTGCCAACACCATGTTCGAGCCCGTCTGGAACCGGCGCTATGTCTCTAACGTCCAAATTACAGTCGCCGAAGACGGAGACGTGGGTAGCCGCGGCGGCTATTACGATACCGCCGGCGTCCTGCGCGACATGTTCCAGAACCACCTACTGCAACTGCTCTCGCTGGTGACGATGGAACCCCCGGCCTCGCTGGACGCCAATGCCGTGCGCAACGAGAAGGCCAAGGTGCTCGGCAATATCCGCCCCATCCGTTGCGCAAATACCGTGCGGGCCCAATACGAGGGCTATCGCCTGGCCGATCGGGTGGCAGCCGATTCACAAACACCAACCTACGCCGCGATGATGTTGCATATCGATAACTGGCGATGGAAAGGGGTGCCGTTTTATCTGCGCTCCGGCAAGGCGCTGGCTTCGCGCAGCAGCTCCATCATTGTCGAGTTCCAGGCACCGCCCGATGTCATGTTCGGTCTCGACGGCAACCAACACTTCACGCCGAATATGCTCTCCATCTGCATCCAGCCCCATGAAGGTGTCCACCTGCGCTTTGAAGCCAAAGTGCCCGACACGGTCGCCGAATCGCAATCCGCCAATATGGATTTCCGCTACCGCGACGCCTTTCCTGACATTGTGCTGCCCGATGCCTATGAACGCCTGCTGCTGGATGCCCTCAAGGGCGACGCCTCGCTCTTTGCCCGTAACGATAGCATCGAAATTGCCTGGGGCCTGCTGGACCCCGTGCTAAGCGGATGGCAAAACAATCCCGAGACGGCACCCCTGCACACCTACGCGCGCAAGAGTTGGGGGCCTGCCGCTGCCGATGACTTGCTGGCCCGTTCCGGCCATGTCTGGCGTCTCGGCTGCGGCGAAGAAGGCTGCCTGATATGATAAGGAGATGCACATGAAACCTGTCGCTGATATGGGGGTCGTCGGTCTCGCCGTCATGGGCGAAAACCTCATCCTCAACATGGAAAGCCATGGCTTTACCGTCGCCTGCTACAACCGAACCGTGGCCAAGGTGGACGCATTTCTCGCCGGGCGCGGAAAAGGGAAAAACCTGATTGGCTGCCATAGTCTCGCCGAACTCGTGGCGGCGCTGGCCACACCGCGCAAGATCATGCTGATGGTCCGCGCCGGGGCACCGGTGGACGCGCTGATTGATGAATTGGCACCGCTGCTCGAGCCGGGTGATAGTCTGATCGATGGCGGCAACAGCCACTATCCCGACACCATTCGGCGCTGCGATGGGGCGGCCCGGCACGGCCTGCTCTATGTGGGCGCGGGCGTTTCGGGCGGGGAAGAAGGTGCCCTCAAGGGGCCGTCGATCATGCCCGGCGGCCATGCCGCGGCCTGGCCGCACATCAAACCCATCTTTCAGGCCATTGCCGCCAAAGTAGACGACGGCACCCCCTGCTGCGAATGGCTCGGCCCCGACGGTGCCGGGCACTTCGTCAAAATGGTCCACAACGGCATCGAATACGGCGACATGCAGCTCATCGCCGAAACCTACCACCTGATGGCCCAGGGTCTCGGGCTGGCACCCAGCGACATGGCCGCCATCTTCCGCCGCTGGAATACGGGCGTGCTCGATTCCTACCTCATTGAAATCACCGCGGATATTCTCGCCAAAACCGACGACCAGACCGGGCAACCCCTCGTCGATGTCATCCTCGATGTCGCCGGACAAAAGGGAACCGGCAAGTGGACCTCCCAGGCCGGACTCGATTATGGCATCGGAATCCCCCAAATCGCCGAAGCCGTTTTTGCCCGCTGCCTGTCGGCCATCAAGGATGAGCGCGTGGCGGCCAGTGAACTCCTGACGGGGCCCAGTGGCCGCCTTTCCGGCGACCCGGATGCCTTTATCGCCGATCTGGAACAGGCGCTCTACGCCGCGAAAATCTGCTCTTATGCCCAGGGCTTCCAACTGTTGCGCGCCGCATCTGAGGAGCACGGATGGAATTTGAAGTATGGCGATATTGCCCTGCTGTGGCGCGGCGGCTGCATCATTCGCGCTCAATTTCTTGACGACATCAAGCACGCCTTCGATGCGGAACCCGCCCTGACCAATTTGCTGCTCGCGCCGTACTTCCGCGATATCCTGACCCAGGCGCAAGACGCCTGGCGGCGCGTGGTCAAAGCAGGTGTCGACGTCGGCGTGCCCCTGCCCGCCATCGCCACCGCCCTGAGCTATTACGACGCCTACCGTAGCGCACGACTACCGGCCAATCTGATCCAGGCCCAACGCGACTACTTCGGTGCCCACACTTACGAGCGCACCGACCACCCCCGCGGACAATTCTTCCACACCAACTGGACGGGACAAGGTGGCGCCACCGCCTCCACGACCTATCAAGTTTGATCTGGCGGGCATTGGCTTTTGCTTGGCGTCACCGTCGAGGCGGCGGAGTTGATGGTCGGTGGTTGGACGGTATCCCCGTAGCACACGGTTTCTGTCGCGTGTCTCCCCAACGCGGGACAGAGCCGGGCGCTACTCAAACAGCTAACGCCCCCCCCCCTGTCCGACGCTTGCACACCGTTTGCACTCCTTGCTCCTTGCTCCTTGCGACTCGCGATTCCATGCCTTCGGCCTTGTAGTCTGACCGCTCTTGCGTTAGTGTAATCATACGCTTATTTGACGGATAAAACCAGGAGATCCACCATGACAAAGATTCTCGTTCTGTATTACAGCATGTATGGTCACGTTGAAACGATGGCGAAGGAGGTAGCGGAAGGTGCACGGCGCGTCAAAGACACCGAAGTCACCCTCAAACGCGTCCCCGAATTAATGTCGGAAGACGCCGCTCGCAAGGCGGGCGCCAAGCTCGATCAAGCGGCACCGATTGCGACCCCCGGCGAACTGGCGGAATACGATGCCATTATATTTGGTACCCCCACGCGCTTCGGCAATATGTGCGCGCAAATGCGAAATTTCCTCGACCAGACCGGCGGTCTGTGGGCGGGAGGAAAGCTGATCGGCAAGGTCGGCAGCGTATTCACATCTACAGGCACACAGCATGGCGGACAGGAAACAACCATCAGCTCGTTTCATTACACCTTGTTGCACCATGGCATGATCATCGTGGGCGTTCCCTATTCATGTCAGGAACTCACGACGATGACCGAAATCACCGGCGGCTCACCCTATGGGGCAGGCACGATTGCAGACGCCGACGGCAGCCGCCAACCCTCAGAAAATGAAATCAAAATTGCCCGCTTCCAAGGCACCCACGTGGCGGAAGTAGCCACCGCATTGGGGGCCGCCCGTCAATCGTAACTATCGGGACCCACGGTCATCCCATAGCGGGAAAAAAAGGTTGGAATGTGGTGCGGAAATCCTCCTTTCGGAGGAGATGAAAAAACACCACAGCCACATTCCAACACACCCGTTATAGGCCATTCTCAAGCAGCCGTGCAGCCTGATTCCAAGGCATTTGGTCGGCATGGATCGGCATTTGGCCGGCAGCATTTGGCCGACGGTTCCTGTCCCCCCGAAATCCTACCGCCGCCCCGGACGCCCTTTGACCCATTCGCGGATATCCGCCACGGCCTTCTTCCACTTGTCTGACTGGCTGCGCACATCCACAAATGCCCCGAATACATCTCTGAAAATATCCCGCCACTGCTTCAAATAGATCATCCGCTCCTGGAACCGGCTGACCGCATCCAAGGGCCCCTCGCTCTTCGGCAGCTTCAGCGCGCGCATCAGAAACTGGTCGGCCTCAAGCCCGAACGACCAGACCGTCTCGTCATCCAGCGCGAAGGTGATCTTCGCTTCCTTCAATTTCTTGCCGCTCAGCAGGCACGTCTTCGCTTCGATGCTGTTTTCCGGCGCACCTTTTTTCAGCAGTGCCGCGTGGGCACCATTGCCCTCGTGCATGAACGTCAACGGCCCCTCCAGCAGCACCCCCAATTCACGGCCTTCGCTCAGTGCCACGCGCCCATTTTGCGTCTCGGCCTTAAACCACAGCCACGTCAGAAATTCGCGGCCCGGCAACGTCTCCATGGCCTCCCCTTCCATCTCCGGCGAAAAGCTGGTGCCCGGCAGGTCACGTAAATCCACATGGTTATGCTGAGTGCCCAGCACTTCCGGCGTCGCCGGATCCCCCCCAAACCCCAGCGTGGAAGCCAGCGCGGCATTGAACACATCCAATTGCGGCACCGGCAAGGCAGTCACATAGAGGTGCGTCGTCCCCGGCTGATAAACAAATGGAAGCGCCTTCAGTTGCGGCGGCATGGTTGGCAGCAGACGTTCCACAACTCCCTGGCGAATCTCCGCGCGCTGCTTGGCCTTCAGATAGGGCTTACCCTCCGCCGCCTGCACCGCCAGCTCCTCCATGCGGCATTCCGCCTGCAACAGAGCGGCGGGAACCTTGCGCTCCGCCAACCGCAGCGCCAGCCGCACCCATCCGGCATGACACGCCGTATCCTCGGTAATATGCGAATCCAGCAAGTGACGCCCCGTCACCCAGCCCCGCTGCTGCCCCGCGCCAATCGCGTCCAGCGCCCCCGCCGCCTCCCGGGCAAACCGCTCTGCCCAGTCCGCGGGAAACGCCCGCGGCAATTCCAACATTCGAAAACTGACTGATCCACGATCAAACGGCATGGCTCATGCTCCTTGGTATAAATTTCCGACGCCGCCACTCCGGCAATGCGTCGTGTGTCTATGCCATTCTCCACCCGCCCTTGGCAAGACACTTGCTCCCGACTGGCCGTCAACACTCCCCGATTCCAACCGCTATGTTTAACAATCTATAGCGTATTAATTGAATGAACAGTTTGTTAACTCTCTTTTCAATAAATCAATGTTTATAGGCTATTTCAATGATTATTCAGAATTTATTTTCCACATACTTAATTAAGTGTGTGGACGGATAGCATCGGGATTGCCTGTAATTTTTGGGGCGCACGGGCCCCCTTCGGTTGCCCCCCGCCGCCGGAGCGCGGCCCCTGTATTCCGCCCAGGCGTCCCGTAGAAAAAACTTGGCAAATGCCCCAAATTCTCATATCTGTGCCTCTTTTCAGGCAGATACTCATAGAAGGTTGGTTCTCCATGGCATATTCCGCATCTGATTTGCGCAAAGGGCTCAAAATCGAGATCGATGGTACCCCCTACGAAGTTACCGAATTCCAGTTTGTCAAACCCGGCAAGGGTCAGGCGATGTACAAATGCCGCATCAAAAACATGATCGCGGGCAATACGATGGAAAAGACGTTTCGCGCCGTCGACAAGATCGACACGCCCAACATCGAGTCCCGTGCTCTGGCCTACTCTTACCAGGAAGGCGACACCTATGTCTTCATGGACAACAAAACCTATGAACAGGTGGAAATCCATCAGGACATTCTCGGCGATCAGCGCTACTTTCTCTTGGAAGACCTCGAGTGCGATGTGCTTTTCCATAATGGGCGCGCCATGACCGTCACTCTCCCCGCTTTTGTGATCAAGGAAATCGTCGAGACCGAACCGGGGGCCCGCGGCGACACCGCCACCAATGTGCTCAAACCAGCCAAGATCGATACCGGGTACGAAGTCGGCGTCCCCATCTTTATCAATCGGGGTGACTCCATCCGGATCGACACACGCACCGGCAAGTACGTCGAACGCGTCAAGCAAGGCTAAGCCCCCCCCCCTTGCGTCCACACCCTGCCGATTCCGGCGCCTTGC
>JAQUJC010000073.1 GCA_028681135.1 Kiritimatiellia bacterium
CTCATGAGGACAGACAATAGCGGAAGGGGAGGGGGGAGCCAATATCCAATATCGAATGGCCATGTCCCAGAGAGCACAGGGACTCATGGGGGGGGGTTATTCTTGCTGGCGCAGCCCGTCCAGCACATGGTTTAGGGCGTCGATGTGGGGGTGGCGCTGGCGGGTGTCTTCGACATAGGCGGTTGTGATGGGCAGCCACTGGCGCTCGCCGAGTTGAATGCGCTGGAGCAGGGCTTGATAAACAAGACGGCGCAGGGCGAGGTCTTCAAAGTCGGTGCGGGCAAAGGCGAGGCCGGTGCTGGCCCAGTAGATGGCGTGGGCTTGGGGGGTCTGCCAATCGAGGGGGCCAAATGTGGCTTCAAGACGCTGCACAGCTTCAGGGTCGAGGGGGGCGCGCCCAGCCGCCACTTCGGCGGCCCACTGCTGGCGGTAGTAGTCGGCGGCGGTGTCGTAGTTGGCACCGAGTTTATGCAGGTAGAGCCAGGCGAGTTCCTGATAGAGTTGGGCGGAGCCGGGATTGAGGTGCAGGCCTTCGTCGCGCAGCAGCCGCAGCCCATGGTGGACCCAGCGCCATTTTTCCGCGGGGGTGGGCATCAGGGCGGAGAGGTTATAGGCCATATTCCAGGCGTGATAGGCCCAGATGGATGGCGAGCGCGGCTGGAGCCGGACGATCCAGTCGGCGAGCTGAACCAGTTCGAAGTAGCGGCCGTCGTCTTGCAGCGACCCGGCGCGCATCCAGAGGACATCGGCCAGAATGCCGCGGAAGCCGCCGAGGGCAATGGTGGTGAAGGCGACGGCCGGGGGCATGTTCTGGGTCGGTGGCGCCTGCGTCAAGTGCGCCGCCTCGCGCTGCTGGAGCAGGCGGCGATTGAGCGTGCCGGCTAGCGTTAGCAGCAGGAACGCGGCGATGAACAACGAACACATAATAATGCAGGATTTTTTCGATCCGGTGATCATGAAACTGCCTTTGTCATATTAGCTGATCATGGGCAGCGCCCATTCGCGTTTGCGCAGGACGGCGGTGGAGAGGAGGGCGAGAACGGCGGGAAACAGGAGGCCTTGCAGCAGCAGGTCGCGGCCAACGGCGCGGGGGGGGATGTACTCGGCGGCGGAAAGGTCATCGATGGCGCGGTAGTCGATCAGGGGGCGCAGCGCAAACCAGGTGCCGCGATAGGCGTAATAGAAGACGGTCGCCGCGGCGCGGGCGGCGGCGCTGGGCTCGGCGTCGGCCACGGCGTCGCCGTCGTGGGAATGACCGGTCTGGCCGAAGGGGGCGATAGTGGCCACAAAGGCCTGACGGTCCACCTGGGCGGCCGCGCGAATGAATCCCGAAAGCTGTAGGACCAGAATCAAGACCAGGCTCATAAATCCCGCGACGGGCATGGAGAAGAGCGTGCCGAGGGTGGTGCCGATGGCGGCAAATAGAGCCAGGCGCAGGAAGAGGGTGGCGAGCGCGTGCAGATAGTTGGCGATGAAGGGGGCGCGTACAACGCGCAGCACCAGGCCATCGGCGGGATCAAAGAAGAGCGTGGCGTTATGCCCGCCGGGGTTGTGGAAGGTGATGTCGAGGGGGCCGGCGACTTCGGCGGGGATGTCGTCGAAGAGAACCGTTTCGAGTGTGCCAGGTATGGCATCGAGGGGCTGTGTGCGCTCCCAGTCGCTTGACGCAAGGGTGAGGGTGGCGTCGATTTGACCGGCACCCATCACCGATGCGTCACTACGAAACTGGACCAACAGGTAGGGGGGGGGGGCGGGCAACGAGGGGAAGGTCCAGGTGTGGGATGCGCCGGGGGGGATGGAATAGTGTTGGGCGAGGCGGGTGCGGCGTAGCGAGTCGAGGATGGCGCTTTCCGGGACGCCGGGGGGAAGGGCGCCGCGGGCGTGCAGCGCGGCATAGTCGGCGCGGACCTCGGCGTCGATCTCGGGCAGGGGTGCGCGTCGGGTTTCCAGTGCGGCGAGGGTGGTGCGGCGGGCGCGGGAGAGGGCGGCGGATGCAAAGTCGCCTTGGCGTAGTTTGGTGTGCAGGGTGGCGAGGGTGGCGGCACCGACAAGCGTCAGCAGCGCGGCATTCATCACCAGTAGCGCAAGCCATTTGCCAAGCCAGAGGCTCAGGCGGGGGACGGGTTTGACCAGCAGAAGCTGAAGCGTTTTGTCGTCGGCTTCCTGCGAGATGGCCGCGCAGCCTGCCCAGAGAGTCGCCAGCGATAGCAGGAAGCCGGCGATGCCAAGGGTGTAGGTGAGCTGGACGCGAATGAGGCCGTCGGGGGTGCCGTCGTGGCGAATCGCGGCGGGAAGCAGAAAGGCGGCCGCCAGCAGCAGCGCCAGCAGGACCAGGACGACGCGCGAGCGCAAGGTGGTGCGTAGGGCGTGGCGGGCAATGGCGGCGATCTGGCTCATGGGGGGGGCGGAGGGGTGGCGTCTTGGGCGGTGGCGTCTTGAGCGGCGGCCTCGGCCGCCAGCCGCTCGATCAGTTGTAACACCTTATAGGGGGCCTGGCGGCGGAGATAGCGGCGTTTGGTTTTTTCCAGCAAGTGTTGCCAATGGGCCGGGGTCGGCTCGAAGGGCGCCCAACGCTCCATGTCCTTGGTGATGCGCCGCCACAACACATGGCCGCCGTGAAAGAGTACACGGATGCGGTATGTGAGGTCGTCCGTTTTTTCCTGCCAGCCGATAGTCTTGCGCATGAGAAGGAAAGTGTAGCATACTGAGGGTGCAGGGCAACGAACAATGAATCAGGACAAGACAGCAGACGAGAAGCCGGGTGGCGGATACGATCCGGGAGGGGTGCGACGGCAATTTGCCATTCTTGGGCGCAATTTGGCCTGGCTGGATAATGCGGCGACCACCCAACGTCCCGAAGGGGTGCTGCGGGCCATGGATGAGTTCTACCGCAAGCACAACGCGAATCCGCGCCGGAGCGTCCACCAATTGGGGACGGAAGCCACCGCGGCTTTCGAAGGGGCCCGGGCCCGGGTGGCAGAGTTTATCGGGGCGGAGTCGCCGCAGGAAGTAGTCTTTACGGCGGGCACGACGGCGGCGATTAATCTGGTGACGGACGGGCTGGCGCGCTGGGACATCGGGCCGGGGGACGAGGTCTGGGTGTCCGCGGTGGAGCACCATAGCAATTGGGTGCCCTGGCAGCAGGCGGCGCGGCGTATGGGCGCGACGCTCAAGGTGATCCCGTTGACCCCGGAGGGACGGCTGAATCTGGATGAGTTTGAGACTGGCTTGCAGGCGCATCGGACGAAGTGGGTGGCGGTGGCCTGGGTGTCAAATGTTCTGGGGGTGGCCAACGATGTGCAGGCGGTGTGTCGGGCGGCTCATGCGGCCGGCGCGCAGGTGCTGGTGGATGCCGCCCAGGCCGTGGCGCATCTGCCGGTGAATGTGCAGGCGCTGGATTGCGATTTTTTGGCTTTTTCCGGGCACAAGATGTATGGCCCGATGGGCAGTGGCGTGCTGTGGGGCAAACGAGCGCTGTTAGAGCAGGTGGAGCCGACGGTGTTTGGCGGGGAGATGATTGCGCGGGTGGATGAGGCCACCTCGACCTGGGCCGAGGTGCCGTATCGATTCGAGGGGGGGACGCCGCATGTGGCGGGTGCCGTGGGACTGGCAACGGCCATCGACTGGCTGAGCGAGTTCCCGCCGGAGGCACATGTCTATGTGGCCGACCTGGCCCGGCGGGCGGAAGAGGAACTGGCGGCCTTGCCCGGCGTTCGGGTCTGGGGGCCGAGGGCGGAGCGGCTGTCGCTGGTGAGTTTTAGCGTGGAGGGGGTGCATCCGCATGATGTGGCCCAGGTGCTGGATAGTCGCGGGGTGGAAATCCGCGCGGGACATTTGTGTGCGCAACCCCTGATGCGGCGCCTGGGGGTGGAATCCGTGGCGCGGGCTAGCTTTTTTCCGGGCAACACGGTGGATGATGTCCGGCGGCTGGTCGAGGGCGTGCGCGCCGCGCAGGAGTTGTTTACGTGAACCAGTTGTATCAAGCAACGCTGTTGGCTCATGCCAAAAAGCCGTATGGCGCAGGGTCGGTACCGCGCGGTACCGAGGATGCCGAGGCGCTTAATCCGGGATGCGGCGACGATATTCGTATCCGCATGACCTGGACACCGGATGGCGCGCTGGAGCGGCTGACGCATGAGGTGCATGGCTGTGCCGTGAGTGTCGCGGGCGCATCGCTGGCGGCGCAACGGTTGGAGGGCCGTACGCGTAAAGAAATCGCCGCGATGACGGCGGCCTTTGAATCGCGCCTGGGGAAGGGGGGGTTCGAGGGGGATTGGGGTGATTTCCAGGTGTTTAATGGGATCGAGAAGTTTCCGGCGCGGCTGCATTGTGCGCGGCTTATCTGGCAAGCCGTCGAACAGGCGCTGGCCAGAGCGCCGGGGGACCGGGAGGTGTCATGAAAACCGCCCGGTATTGGACGGCCACCGACAATAATGCGGTGCAATGTGAGTTGTGTCCGCATCGCTGCCTAATCGCCGAAGGCCGGCGCGGGCGGTGCCAGGTGCGGCTAAACCAGGGCGGGGTGCTGCTGGCCGAGACCTGGGGGCATCCCATAGCCATGCAGGTGGACCCCATCGAGAAGAAGCCCTTGAATCATTTCCTGCCAGGGACCCAAGTGTTCTCGCTGGGTACGCGGGGCTGCAATTTATCGTGCCGGTTTTGCCAAAACTGGGAGCTGAGCCACCCGGACCGCGAGCGGCCACGGACGGGAGAAGTGCTTGTGCCCGAAGATGTGGCCCAATGGGCCGTAACCCGGGGGATTCCGTCGGTGGCCGCGACCTATAACGAACCGACGGTGTGGGCGGAATATGCACTGGATATTGCCGACGCCTGCCATGAAAAGGGCGTCCGCATGGTGGCGGTGAGTTCGGGATACTTTGCGGAGGCCTCGCGCCTGGATTTCTTCAATAAGATGGATGCCGTCAATGTGGATGTGAAGTCGTTCCGCGATGATTTTTACCGCCGCTTATGCGGGGCACGTCTGGCACCGGTTCTGGAGACCCTGCTGTGCATCCGCCGCGAAACAAGCTGCTGGCTGGAAGTGACCACGCTGCTGATCCCAGGCGAAAACGACTCCGAGGCGGAACTCGATGAATTGACGGCGTGGGTGGCGGAGCACCTGGGCGTCGATACGCCGCTGCATTTCAGCGCGTTTCATCCGGCGGGCGAGATGGCCGATGTGCCGCGAACGCCGATAGCGACGTTGCGCCGGGCGCGGGAGCGGGCCCTCGCCAACGGATTGCAGCATGTGTATGTGGGGAACTTGGCCGGTCAGCCCGAGGGAACGACCACCTTTTGCCCGGGCTGCGGGGCGCGGCTGGTGACCCGGGAGGGATGGGGTGCCGAGCGGGACGGACTCGATTCCGCCGGGGCCTGCATCCAGTGCGGGCGGGTGTGCGCAGGGGTGTGGACATAGGGGGCAGAAACAGGGGGACACGTTTTTGCGGATGGAGATTCTGGAGGGAGCAGGCTTTCCCAGCCGTGGCGGGGCTCCGTCGTGCTCGCGACCGGCCAGTCGCCATTTTTTCACAGGGTGTACAGCGTGTTCAGAATTGTGGGAGTGGGTTGATCCCCACCTATCAATTCCGCCATTTGGCGGCGCCATCCAAAATTACTCAAAACGCAGATTGACCGCGCCGGGGCAGGATGCTTTGATTCAGGGCGATAGGCTGCCTCGAAAGAATTGTGTGAAACCATCCAAGCGCCAGAATAGTCGATCCCGAATACCGGCCCGCCAGCGGTTGGGCGTGACGCCCTGGATTATCGGTTGCGTGGCGACCGAAACCCGGTTAAGGGCATGTGCCCGCAACGCACCGGCAAATTGCGATTGGCTGGAAGTCCGTCTGGACAGGGTGGGCTTGTGCGGGGGGCAATGGCACGACTTGTGCGCGGCGGCCCAGGCCGCGGGGCGTCCAGTCTTGTTGACCATCCGGGCGGCCCGAGAAGGTGGCGCGTGGAAAGGGACGGAAGCCAAGCGTCGGGCGTTGCTGTTGGAGGGTCTGACCTCTGTTGCGGCCGTGGACCTGGAAATCAGCACAAAAACGTCGGACCCGGTGATCCAAGCGGCTCATGCCGCGGGGGTGCAGGTGGTGGGGTCTTTTCATGACTTCAAGGGGACGCCGAGTTTGAAGGTCTTGCAAGCGCTCGAATGCCGGGGGCGTGACAGGGGAGCCGATGTCATCAAGATTGCAACGCACGTTCGTTCCGCCGCTGATATGGCGCGGCTGATGGCGCTGCCGGCCCTCGCTCAGGGGCCGATTGCTGTCCTGGGCATGGGCGCCCGCGGCGCTATCTCCCGGGTGGCCTTGCCCTGTGCCGGTTCCTGCTTAACCTACGGCGCCCTCGACACGGCCACCGCACCAGGCCAGCCCACCTGTCGCGAACTCGCCCAGGAGTTGGTTCGATGGGGCGCGCGCGTCAGTGCTAATGGATAAAACGGCCGCGGGGGGGGGTCAAGCGTAACGCTTCCTAGCGGAAAGGGCTTGTCGGGGGGCGAAGTCAGATTTACCCATCACGCGATGCGCGTTTCCCTTTTCGGCCGAACGCTCTGTTTTCGTGAGGCGATTGGTGGAAATATCCCGGAATTCTGGACTGGAGGGGAGGGGCATAATTCCACAGACTTAATTAACTCTCTGGAAATTTAATTACAAGAATATCATATAACTGCTTCATAAATAGATAGATAAGATTTTACAGTTAACAAACTATGGGGCAGAAAAATTCGTAAGGGTTTGTTAAACATGGGCCTGATTTTTCAGGCATTGGGGCATCATTTCAGTGGGGAATCATGGGGCGCTGGAGGGGGGAGGGGAGCTGTGATTTACCCGTTGGCCTGCGTAAGACGGTTGACATTTTCGGGCGCAGGGGATATTTCCTCACCCCGTTATGGCACGTGAGGTCAACATAGCGCTGGACAACCGTTCGTACTCTATTTGGATCGGGACGGGTGTGCTGGAGCGGTTGGCGGAGGTGGTGCGGGGGCAGCGGGGGGTCGTGGTGACCGATGCAAATGTCGCGGCAGCGCATGGGGCCACGACGATGGCGATTCTGGGGGGGGGGTGGGAGCAGGTGGTGCTGCCGCCGGGAGGGGCGACCAAGTCTGCCACCCAGTGGGCAGATGTGCTGGAACAGATGGCGGGGTTGCGGTTAGACCGTCAGGCCGTCGTGGTGGGGCGGGGGGGGGGGGTGGGGGGGGATTTGGCCGGATTCGCCGCGGCCACGTATATGCGCGGGATTCGCTTTGTTCAGGTGCCCACCAGTCTGTTGGCGATGGTGGATAGTTCGGTGGGCGGCAAGACGGGGATCAATTTGGCGGCGGGTAAGAATTTGGCCGGGGCGTTTTATCAGCCGCTGGCGGTGGTGGCCGATCTGGCCACCTTGGCCACGCTGCCCGCGCGTGAATTTGCGGCGGGATTGGCGGAAGTGGTCAAATATGGGGTGGCGCTGGATGCGCCATTTTTGGCGTGGCTCGAAGAGCATACGGCGGCGATTCGGGCCCGGGAGCCGCAGGCGCTGGAGCACCTGGTGGCGCGCTGCTGCGAACTCAAGGCGGAAGTGGTTTCGCAGGATGAGCGGGAGAGCGGACGGCGGGCACTGCTGAATTTTGGGCATACGCTGGGGCACGCGCTCGAAAAGATCACGGGCTACGGGCGCCTCTTGCATGGCGAGGGCGTGGCGTTGGGGATGGTTTACGCGCTGGAGCTGTCGGTGGCGCGCTGCGGATTTTCACGGGAGGATGTCCGCCGGGTGGTCGCGCTGCTGCGCGCCTTTGATTTGCCGGTAGTGCCGGAGGGGGACTGGGCTTGGGGGGCGGTGCGTAAGGCGATGGCCGTGGATAAGAAATCGGCGGGCGGCCAGGTGCGGGGGGTGCTCTCACAACAATTGGGGCAATCGGATTTGCCGGTGGTGGTTCCGGAAGCGGAACTTGAAGCGGCGTGGAAAAGGTGGTGGGCCCATGGCATCAGTTAATGAGTGGATCGTTCGGGACTATCTGGAAACCCTGGGGTTTCTGGTTCGTCAGCCGCGCAAGTACCAAGTGGTGGCGCGTTCAAAGGGGCCCCATGAAGAGGTGGATTTGCTGGCAGTGAATCCGCAGGTGAAGCCGACGACGCCCTTTCCGGAGGAGATGTTGTGGGGGGCGCGGGAGCTGGCGCAGGTGCATGGGTTGATCACGACGGTGCGTGGCTGGCATTCGGAAAAGTTTACGGCTGCGATGCTCGCGAGTTCGCCGGATGTCTATCGCTTCGCAGAACCGGATTCCGTCCGGTCGGCCGCCGCCGAATTGGGGGTCGGGAATCCGGCGAAAGTGTTGTGCATGGCGGATTTGCCCGCAGATGCTGATCAACGCAAGGATGCGCTGGAATTCTTGCGCTCGCGCGGAATTGACGGCGTTATTTTGTTCCGTCCGATGCTCCTGGAATTGGCCGAGCGGATTGATGTGAAGAAAACGTATGAGAAGTCGGACCTCCTGCAAATCATGCGCATTCTCAAGAATTACGGTTTGCTCCGCAGCGGGCAGATGGATCTCTTTCGCCAGACTCGCCGTCGCCGTCCGTCGGCCCCCAAGCCGGAGCGGACCGATGAGGACCCGTTGCCCGATGGCGCGGATGGCCCGTCGGAGTCGGAGTCGTAAGCCCCCGCCTTGCCTTGAAATGAAACCTGACATGACCGAGCGTGAAGCCTATATCGTTTTGAACCAGACCGAGAATATCGGTCCGGTGCGGGTACGGGCGTTGTGCGAGGCGCTGGGGTCGCCTGAGGCGGTCGTGGGGGCATCGTCGGCGGCCCTGGCCGCCGTGCGCGGCATTGGCCCCAAGGTGGCCGAGAGCATCGTGGCCCAGCGCAAGACCTGGAATGCGGGACGTGAGGAGCAGGCGGCAGCCAAGCTGGGGGCCCGGCTGATCACGCCGGTGGACCCGGACTATCCGGCGCCGCTGAAGACGCTGTATGACCCGCCCCTGTGCCTGTATGTGCGGGGCACGCTGGAGGCAAAGGATGAACAGGCCCTGGCCGTGGTGGGGACACGGCGGGCCTCCCACTATGGCAAGGCCCAGGCGGAGCGCCTGGCATACCTCGCGGCTAAATCCGGGTTCACGATTGTCAGTGGCCTGGCGCGCGGCATCGATACCGAGGCGCATCAGGCGGCACTGAAAGCCGAGGGGCGCACCCTGGCGGTGCTGGGCGGCGGCATGGACCAGCTCTATCCGCCGGAAAATCGCGATCTGGCTGAACGCATTTGCGCGAGCGGAGCGCTGCTGACGGAATTTCCCCTGGGACGCAAACCGGATCGAACGACGTTCCCGTATCGCAACCGGATTGTCAGCGGGCTATCCAAAGGGGTGCTAGTGATTGAGGCGGGGCTGCGCAGCGGCGCCATGAATACGGCGGAGCAGGCGCTGGAACAGGGCCGCAGTGTGATGGCGGTGCCGGGCCGCGTGGATATGGAGTGTGCGCGCGGGTCGCATCGGCTGATCCAAAACGGCGCGCGGCTGGTCGAGGGCCTGCCGGATATCTTGAAGGAATTTGAATTTTTATTTCCGCCGGGCGAGCAGGCGCGGCTGGTTCGCGCGCAAGATGCGCGTCAGCGGCTGACGCTGGCTCCGGCGGAGGCCGCCGTGGTTCGCGCGCTCTGGGATGAGCCGGAACTGGACTTTGATGTGCTGATCCGGCGCACCAATCTTACGTCCGCCCGCTTGATGACGCTGGCGATGCAATTGGAAATGAAGCGTGTGATCCGGCGGCTGCCGGGTCGGCGATTGGCGCTGTTGGACGAAATCCGCCACTGGGAAATCTCAGCGACGGATGACCCGGTTTGATTGAAAGGAAAAATACGACATGGCAAAGAATCTCGTGATTGTGGAATCGCCTGCGAAGGCGAAGACCATCAACAAGTTGTTAGGCAAGGAGTATGTGGTTAAGGCCTCGATGGGGCATGTCCGCGACCTGCCCGAGCGGTCGCTGGGCGTCGACCTGGAGAAGAACTTCACACCGCAATATGTGGCGATTAAAGGCCGCGCCAAGGTGGTGGCGGAGCTGCAGGACTTGGCGGCTCAGGCGGAGAACGTCTATCTGGCGCCTGACCCGGATCGCGAAGGGGAGGCCATTGCCTGGCATTTGCGCGAGGCGCTGCGCGGCAAGGGGACCAACGACAAATTCATGCGTGTGACCTACAACGAGATTACCGCCCCCGCCATTCGCAAGGCTTTTGAACAACCCCGCGAGATTAATCAACGGCGCGTTGACAGCCAGCAAGCGCGGCGAATTCTTGACCGTGTGGTGGGCTACAAGGTGAGTCCGATGCTGTGGCGGCGCGTCCCGGGGGCATCGAGCGCCGGCCGGGTCCAATCGGTGGCCTTGCGGCTGGTGTGCGAGCGGGAGAAAGAGATTCGGGACTTTCAGCCGATCGCCTACTGGGTGCTGGGCGTTCGAGCGGCCAAGCAGGTGGAGCCCCGCGACCCCTTCACGGCCACCCTGGCCAAACTGAATGGGGAAAAGGCCGACGTAAAAGATGAAGCGCTGGCGCTGCGCCTGATGGAGGAATTGAAGCAGCGTACGCTGCGAGTTGCCGATGTGGTGAAAAAGGAAATCCGCAAATCGGCCCCCCCCCCCTTCATTACCAGCAGTCTGCAGCAAGCGGCCAGTGGTGCCCTGGGCTTGTCGCCGTCGCGCACCATGCGCATTGCGCAGAAACTCTACGAAGGCATTAACCTGGGGCGTGGCAGCGCCTCGGGGTTAATCACATATATGCGAACCGACTCGTTCACGGTGGCCCAGGAAGCCATTGAGCAGGCTCGCGCCTATATCGACCAAACCCATGGTGCCGACTTTCGGCCCGAGACTCCCAATGTGTTCCGCAACCGGTCCAGCGCGCAGGAGGCCCATGAGGCCATACGGCCAACGGATCCGTCGCGCACGCCGGCTGAATTGAAAGACTTGTTGGATCGGGACGACTGGCGGCTGTACGACTTGATCTGGCGTCGCTTCATCGCCAGTCAAATGGCCCCGGCGCGCATTGCCCAGCGCACCGCCGAACTCGAGGCCATTGGCGGCGCGGATGCCGGTCCCGACACCTTCCTGTTTCGGGCCACCACCTCGGAGATTGTGTTTCCGGGGTTCATGCGCGTATCGGGTCTCGAACAGCGTAAAAAGAAGCAGGCGGCCCATGCCAGTGAAGACCCTGAGGCCGACGGCCCCCTGCCGCCGCTGCAGAAGGGAGAAGTCCTGGATGTGGTGGAGTGGCTCAATGACCGCAAGGAAACACAGCCCCCGCCTCGTTTCAGCGAGGCCTCGCTGGTGAAGGTGCTTGAGGAGAACGGGGTGGGGCGGCCCAGCACCTATGCCCAAATCATTTCGACTCTGTTGGGACGCAAATACGTGGCCCGTGAAAAGCGCATCCTCGTGCCCAGCGATCTGGGCATGAAGACCTGGGACTTCCTGGCCGCCAACCTGGAGGCCCTGTTCGATGTCCAGTTCACGGCCGGCATGGAAGAACAGCTCGACGAGATCGAGGAAGGCAAGACGGCGTGGACCAACATGCTCTCCGTATTCTATGAAAAATTCAGTGCCTGGATGAGTGCGGCGCGTGGGCCGGCTGCGGATGCCGCGGTGGTGGAAAAGATGCTGGCGGTGCTCGAGCCGGTCACGGAGTGGCAGCCGCCCGTCAGCCGCGGCGGCAAAACGGTCTATAGTGACGAAAAGTTCGTGGCGTCGGTTCAGCGTCAATTTGCGGAGAAGAAGCGGCCCATATCCGGTCGCCAGCAGGATGCTTTGAGCCGGTTGCTCTTCCGTTACCAAGCCCAGGCACCCGGGGCAAAGGACTTGATTGAGTCCTTGAATCTCGTGATACCCGAGGAGGAAATCGAACGTGCCAAGCCGCCCCGACAGGAGACGACAGAGAAGCTGGCGCTGCTGGAGAATGTGGCGTTTGATCCGCCACGGCAATTCGGCAAAAAAATCTATGATGACCAGGACTTCTGCACCTCGCTGCGCACTCAAGTGGAGTCCGGGCGCCGCCTGTCCCCGGCACAGATCGCCTATTTGGACAAGATTCTGCGCAAGTATTCCAAGCAGATACCGGATTTTGACCAACAGGCATCCGCGTTAGGCATCGAGGGTGAACCGCAGGCGGCCGACGGGCAAATCCCGGCTGTTCTGGCGCTATTTGATTCGGTGAAAGAATGGCGCCCCGCCACCACCAGCAAGGGCCGCACGTGGGATGACCGCGAATTTCTGGCCTCGCTGAAGACGCAGTTTGAGCAGCGGCAGCAGTTGTCGTTCAAGCAGGTATCAGCGCTCAAGCGTCTGGCGGTGACCTATGCCAGCCAGATTCCGGACTATGCCGAGGCCAAGCAGCGTCTGGGGCTGCCCGAACCCCGCGCCCCCCGCAAAAAACGCAAAACATCGGAAAACGAATAAGGGTGCGCGGCGGCGAGAGGACCCATGGATAAGGATTCCACTCCCGCTCGCGCAGCCACTCCGTCACGTGCCCAATCGCGGCCGCCGAGCCAGTCATTGGCGGATGATCCGGCTGTGGCGGCATTTATCCGCCATCTGCGCGCGGAGCGCAACGCATCGGACCACACCCTGTCCGCCTATCTATCGGATATCCGCCAATTTTGCCTCCAGATGTGGGGGGCGGAAGGACGCCCGCCTTTTCCGTGGAAGTCGCCCGATCGCTTTGCCGCGCGGCGGTTTTTGGCCTCCTTCCAGAAGGCTGGCCTAGCCCCCGCCACGGCCAGTCGCAAGATGTCGAGTCTGCGCTCGTTCTTTCGCTTTATGGTGCGCGAGGAGCTGGTACGGGACAACCCGTTTGCCAGTCTGCAACAGCCCAAGCCACGCCGCCGTCTGCCCCGGGTGCTCAGTCGCGATGACATGCTGCGCCTGCTGGAAGCCCCGGCCCGTGTGCGCGAGCGCACCCGCGCCGCCAAGGGACAGCCCGTGGCGGCGGGCTTTGCCGATTACGCGGCACTGCGCGACACCGCGATTCTGGAAGTTCTCTACAGTACCGGGATGCGTATTGCCGAACTGTGCGGGCTGACGGATGCGCGTATTGATCTGTTGTCCGGCTCGGCCCTGGTGCGGGGCAAGGGCAAAAAGGAGCGCCTGTGCCCCATCGGGCGTCCGGCGGCGGAGGCCCTGCAAGCGGCGCTGGATGCCCGCGATGCCTGGTGGAACAATCAGGATCGGCCCCGGGCGACGGCCGTGTTCGCCAATCGCATGGGCGGGCGGTTGACCCCCCGCTCGGTCGAACGCACGCTGAAGAAATACCTGGCGGAAGCCGGCTTGGATACCGCCATTTCCCCGCATGTCCTGCGGCATAGCTTTGCTACGCACTTACTGGATGCCGGGGCTGATCTGCGCAGTGTACAGGAGTTGTTGGGCCATGCTAGCCTCTCGACCACCCAAATCTATACCCACATCAGCGTGGAACGCCTCAAAGAAGAGTATGGCAGGGCTCATCCGCGCGCTTAACCGGGATGCGTTGTGGCAAAGCGGGGGGGGTGCCTGTTTCAGAGTTTTCCATAGCATGGAAAAAGCGCTCACTAATTTTCCATAGCATGGAAAACGTTCAAATCGGACTTTCGGACAAAGGGGCGGACATCCAATTGCGTGTCTCGGTTATTATAATATGTGAGACTGGAGAAAAGTTTACTATACCTATCACACTGATTAGCAGGGCAATACAGGGCAGTCTCGGTTATTATAATAACCGAGACTAAGCCTCTCGCATGACGAAGGGAACACACTTTACAAAAATATTCCTGAGCACATGCGCCCCCCGATTTGCCGGGCCCACCGTGTCCGGTTGTTGGCAAACGGGATGCTCTGCGCCTTGAGAATGCGCCTTGCGAATTGCATAAGCATGACTGTAGCGGTATAAGGGTGGCG